>JAJYPS010000004.1 GCA_021795215.1 Actinomycetes bacterium | reverse complement strand
GCCGGGCGAGCTCGTGGTGTTCGTGGTCGGAAACCAAGGCAGCCACCAGTGCTGAGGTATCTATCACCTCTCGGCGCGTTCGTGGTCCAGCGCATCGAGTATTTCGTTATTGGTGACTCTCCTTCCGAGGTGGAGCACAGGAAGGCCATCCGGGCCGGTGGACAAGACCCCGGCCGTCGTTGTCGAGGTGAGCAGTAACCCCTCGGCGACACGGCGGACAACCAACTCTCCCGGCGTCGTGACGATTTCCTCCCTGAGCCGGCGGGGCAACACCATACGACCCTGAGCGTCCACCCGAATCCGCACTGATGGTGACTCCATGGCACCCACGGTATCACCATCGACGATGCGCTACCTACTGAAAGGAGGACCCGGTAGCATTGAGCCGAACGGTTTGCGGGACGCTCGACTCAATCGGTCGCATTGAACCACGTGTGTACCGATCGCGAATCGACAAGTGCGGCGGCTGTCGACGTCAGGTCAGCCGGCGAGGCGCGAAGAGGCGAGCCGGCTGAGAGAGTCGAGCCCTCTCGGGAGCTGCCGGGGCCGGCAACGTTTGCCTGATGCACCTCCTCGACACCACATGGTGTCGGAGCTCCGCAAAGCGCGGGCTGGCAAGGCCGCCCCGGCATTCGCCGATCGGATGTTGCCCATCGACGAGTGGGTCGCCCGCCGGGCCGCCAAGCTTCACGTGCCCGACCCGACACCAGCACCCGGAAAGAGAGCTTGTTGACCTGGTCCCTCCGAGCACCCCCAACGGGATTCGAACCCGTGTTGCCGCCTTGAAAGGGCGCGGCATGACTAGGCTGCCACCAGCGGAAACACGTATAAGCCCTGGTCACGACGCTCGTGAGATGACCTTGGAGGACTGCCCCTGACCCTTGCGGGCCCTCCGTCGTGGCACGAACGTGGCACGACGGCGACGTGTGACTCGTTCCGGCGCATTCTTCTCTGGGCATGGCTCGTCTCGGCTGCTCCTCGGGGCGGCGGCACCCTGTAGACTCCATGTAGTTACGTGGCTACATTGGAGGTGATGGTGGCGTCGCACATTTCGAGCAGGGAGTTCAACCAAGACACCAGCCGGGCCAAGAAGGCCGCCGTAGACGGGCCGGTTTTCATCACCGACCGCGGCAAGCCCGCTCATGTGCTGCTCAGCTTCGTGGACTACCAGAAACTTCTGGGCGTCGACCTGCTGGACCGGCTCGGGGAGCCGGCAGGTGTCGAGGACGTCGAGTTGGTGATCGAGCCCTCCCGGGAGCTGCCCGAGGCGGCCGGCTTCGCCTGATGTACCTCCTCGACACCAACGTGGTGTCAGAGCTCCGCAAGGCGCGGGCTGGCAAGGCCGACCCCGGCGTTGCGGCGTGGGCGACCTCGACACCCGCTGCGCAACTGTTCATCTCCGCGATCACCCTCCACGAGCTGGAGCACGGGGTCCTACTAGCCGAACGCTCCGACCCGCACAAGGGAGCCCTGCTGCGCATCTGGCTCGACACCAGCGTCGCCGCCGCCTTCGCCGAGCGGGTGCTGCCCGTCGACGAGAGGGTCGCCCGCCGGGCCGCCCGGCTGCACGTGCCCGACCCAGCACCGTTTCGCGACGCCCTGATCGGAGCGACGGCCTTCGAGCACCACATGGCCGTCGTCACCCGCAACACCAAGGACTTCGAGAGATTCACCGGCCTCGACATCCTCAACCCCTGGGCGTGAGACCGAGCGCAGTACCCGGAACGCAAGCGCCGGCCGAAGAGCGATCGCGACACTAGAGGTGCAGTTCGGCGCTCGTGTCGGTGGGCGCAGGCCGTTGTTCTGGCCGGGTGATCTGGGCGTGGCCTCGACCCGTCATGCGAGCTGGGAAAAGGGGCTCACCGGCTGACCAGCCTCGACAAAGGACGTGGCCTGGTCGTTCAGGTAGTGGAACTGGGCATCGCGGTCGGGATGGGATGTGCCTTCCTTCTCCTTTGCCGGTGCCTGGAGGCTGTAGCCGAGGGACTTCAAGATCCGCCCCACTGTGTCGTCGGTGATGGCGAAGCCCTGGCGGACGAGATCTGCAGCCAGCTTCGCAGTCGACTTCGACGTCCAGCGCAACAGCGACATCGGGTTGCCACGGGTCTCGGGGTTCACCAGCGCGTCGAGCGCTTCCAAGAGGCCGGGCTGCTTGATCTCTGCCTTGATGTCCCCACCACCGACCGCACGTTGGCGAGGAGACGGCTCGATCCCGGCGATCACCTCGCGTTCGGCCTTGATCACCGTATTGCGGCTCATCCCCGAAGCCTCGGCCACCGCGGTCTTCCCGCCACGGCCAAGACCCCACGCAATCGCTCCAGCTACGACTCGGCGCTGCATCTCGTTCAGGTGCGGAAGGACCACCTCGAAGAATCGCGCAAGCTCGTCCCGGCTGGCCTCCACGGCCCCACCGTCCTACGCGCGGGCTAAATATCGGTGGACCCTAAGCCTCGAGTTCCGGTCGGTGTGCGGACTTCGAGTGCCAGTTGGTCGAGTCCAACGGAGAGGCCAACCATGTCCACCTGTTGGTGCACTTCCCGCCCAAGGTCGCCCTGTCGAAGCTTGTCAACAGTCTCGAGGGCGTTTCGTCCAGGCGGATGCGCCATGAGTTCCCCGAGACTGCCAGGCACTACTGGCGGGCCAAAGGACTGTGGACTGGCTCGTACTTCGCTGGACGGTTGGCAGAGCCCCGAGTGAGGTCCTGCGTCAGTACATCGAACAACAGGATCGGCCAGTTTGATTCGGGGCTACGCGCCGAGCGGCGCTTCACCACCGGCCTCGAGGCCGGCGCACTGCGTCGCTTTTAGGTAGCCAGCCTCGAGCTCGGTCGGAGTGTAGCGAGCGACGAGTCCGGCCTCGATAAGCGGGACCAGCCGTTCGGCCACCTCAGCCCGACCGACGCGTGCCAGGGCGGACGTGTCTCCCAGGTAGTAGGCCCTCAGCCCCACGCAGCGTCGCGCTCGTGGGGGTCAGCCAACGCCGCCGACGGCGCGCCTCGCTCAGCCAGCAGCTCCTGCCGGCGGTGATCGAGAGCGAGTACCTCGTCGAGTGCGCCGGCCACCGTCGCCTTCAGTGCCTGGGTGCCGAGCAGCCGGCGGACGGCTTCGAGTTTCTCGTCATCGACCTCAACCAGGCGCTTCGTCACAGATGGGGAGGATATCCGATGTACCCTGCAGCAGATAGCTAAGGCAACCATGATCGGCAGAGTTCGTGCCCTACCCGTGTGCCCCACGCAGCGGGAAGCGAAGGTGCAACGGCGTCAATGCGGGAGCGTGTCCTGGGACGCGGCATCTTTCGAGCTGCGTGGCCGCTCCGTATCGCCGTTGGTCGACACACAGCCTCGTCTCGCCCACCGACAGTAGCCACTTGTAGTATTCTTACCCGACGGGGCTTGCGTTGCCCCGGCGTCCCGACAACGGAGGTCTGATTTGCGTAATTCGGTTGGAGCGGCCTTGTTGGTCGTTGCGATCGGGACCGGGGCGTGTGGCGTCACTACGCACGCGGTGACGACCCCATCTTCCAGTGGCACCAGCCCCTCTTCATCCACAACCACCGCGAAGCCGGTAGCTCACGTCGGGTCAACTCTCAACTTCTCCGGGCAGGGGAACTCGCAGTACTCGGTTCGTCTGATGCAGGTAATCGATCCGGCTCAGGGTGCAGACCAGTACACCACGCCGAACCCAGGGGACCGCTTCGTAGCAACGCTCTTCTCGATCACTGCAGGAGCCCAAGCCGTGTCGGGTGATGCAAACTTGAACGCGTCGGCTATCGGATCCAACGGGCAGAGCTATACCGCAGACTTCAATTCCGTATCCGAATGCACCAACTTCAACGGAGGCGACTACCAAATTGTCGCTCATCAGACGGAAACTGGTTGCGTCGTGTTCCAAGTGCCGACGGGGACGTCAGTGGCGAAGGTCCAGTGGGCACCATCGGGAGGGTTCTCCAACAGCTTTGGTCAGTGGTTGGTGCCCTGACCCTTCCCTGGGACACTCTCCGGTTCGGTCGAATCGACTAGGGGCGCCGGCCGGCCACCGTCAGCCTCCAGGAGTGCATTCTGGGCGGCGGAGTGTTGGGCAGTGGACGGTGGCGGCGTAGGCGTGCTCGACCCCGCTCGGCGTTAGTTTCCCGCCGCCACTTGTGTCGCCTTCAAGTGCCGGTGCCCCGAAAAGTGTTGTTGACCTGGTCCCTCCGAGCACCCCCAACGGGATTCGAACCCGTGTTGCCGCCTTGAAAGGGCGGTGTCCTGGGCCGCTAGACGATGGGGGCCTGAACAGCCAATGGTAGTGGGACGTGCCCTCAGACGCACCGGCGTGCGGCCACCGTGGGCCACCGGCGTGCGGCCACCGGGCTGGCCGGCCTGAGCACACCGGGCACCGTGGTTCAGTCGGCTTCCGTCACGGACCAGGCCGTCCCTTCCGGGGAGTCCCGCAACTGCACCCCGGCCGCCGCGAGGCCCTCACGGATGGCGTCCGCTTGCTCGAATCGGCTGTCCGATCGAGCGCCGTCCCGCAGGCCGACCAGCAGGTCGACATAGGGCTTCACCAACGTGGCCACCGGGCGGCTACCCTTCTCGGCCAGCCGCCCCAGCACGACCAGCATCGAACGGAGAACGCTCCGGCCGCGGTCGGTCTGATCGGACTGCAGAGTGTCGTTGGACCATGCTGCCAGCTCGTCCTCGAGATCGAGCGCCGCCGCCACGGCGGACGGGACATCGCCGCTCTCCATCGCTGCGTCGAAACGAGCCTGGTAACCGGAGATCGCCTTGGACAGCGGTGATGCGTCGGCATTCCCGGCCAGCGGGCCGTCCTGCGTCGCCCACCCGGTGCTGGGCGACGGTGATGCGGTAGACGAGGTCGTGGTGTCAGAGCCATCGGGAACCGGTTCGGGATCGGCCGTCGAACCGGGACTGCCGGGACTGCCGGGACGGCGGCGGGAGAGCCCGATGGCCAGTTCGGCGATCTCGGCGATCTGTAGCGTTGTGCCGGTCGGGAGAGCTTCCGTGCGCCCCGACGCCCGGACCACGACCGTGCCGATCCCTCCCACGGTGGCACTGGCCGTCTCCAGGTCGAGCGTCAGGCAGGTGTGCTCGTCGATCCCGAGCACGAAGCAACCGGGCGGCAGCTCCCGCTCCATCGTCGACAGGCGACGCTCGCCCAGATAGCAGTACCTCGTGTCGTGATTGCCGCCTTCGGCGTTGTTGAAGTGGGGCACGACGGCAGCGGACAACCCGGTGGCTCCGAGTACGTCGAGCCCTTCGAGCCACCGAGGCCTGATGCCGGCCTTGTAGATCTCGTACACCGGCACGCTGCGAGTGCCGAGAGTGAGCGCTGCGGCAGAGGAGAAGACGATGGCGCCACCGGTCGCCATCTTCTCTCTCAGGACTCGGCCGAGCCCCACGGCGGACCACTGCTCCAACGCGTAGGTAGGGCTTCCCGGGCCGGCGAACACGAAGTCCGCGCCACGGACGTCGGAGACGAACCGCTCGCGCTCCAGCACGGTCGCCTCGTCGGCCGAGCGGAGGCTGGCCACGTCGACGGTCACCCGGACGCTGGACGCGAAGTAGGCCTGCGCCCGAGCGGCGATGTCGTCGGCGTTCTCCTGGAAGCCGAACGGTGTGTCGAGCAGGACGCAGCGAGGACGGGGCGGAAGCTTCGCGATCACGTCCCGGTGGGTCTTGACCATCGTCGGACTGGTCTCACCGGAACCCATGACCACCAACAGGCGAGCCGTCACGGGAGGTATGGCGGGCGGTCGAAGGGAGACGGCTGCGACACGACCGCCGGCGTATCCCGCCCGGTATGGGCATCGCTTCTCAGCAGGTCCGCCGTCCGAGCCACTCGTATCGACTCGGAAAGGGGATAGACCGGAGACCGGCCGTGCTGCACCATGTCGGCGAAGTGCTCCACCATGTTCTGGTACGGGTCGGCCCCGCCGGAGCGGACGATCTCGGTCCCGGCCGGGCTGCTCAGATGCAAAGCGTCGTCGGCGGCTCCCGCCGTGTACGCCCTTTCCACCACGGCGGTCGCCTCGCTACCGACCAGCTCCAACAACTGTCGCTCGGGCAGCTCGAACGAGCACTCTACGGACGCCCAGGCGCTCCCGAAGTCGAGCCAGCCGGAGAAGGACGCGTCGACACCCTGCTCCGTCCACCGAGCGGACCCTGCTACCCGTTCCGGCATTCGTCCGACCGCTGCCAGGATCGGTGCGAGGCAGTAGACGCCCACATCTGCCAGAGAGCCGCCACCCATCTGCGGTTGCCACCGGTAGTCGTCCGGCCTGGCCGTCAGACCGTCGAAGGTGAAGGTTGCCCTGGCGAACCGGATCTGCCCCAGGCGCCCTTCGTCGACCAGTCGCTGGAGTGCCTGCCAACGCGGGTGGAAACGAGCCATGTACGCCTCCATCAACACCCTGCCGTGGCGATCAGCCGCCTCTGCCATCTCCTGCCCTTCGGAGGCCGACAGGGCCAGCGGCTTCTCGCACAGCACATGACGACCGGCCTGCAGGGCGGCGCACACCCACTCCAGGTGCATCGAGTTGGGAAGTGGCACGTAGACGGCCTCTACCCGGTCGTCCGCCAAGACGTCGTCGTAGCTCCCGTAGCGCCGGACGTCGCACATTGCCGGCCCCAGGTCCAACGCTTCGCCTTGGGACTGGCTGGCCACAGCCACCACATCGGCCCGTTCGCTCGCCGCCATGGCGGGAAGGACCGCCGAGCGAGCCACCTGAGAGGAGGCTCCTATCACGCCCCAGCGAAGGGGCTCGGCAACGGTCAACTGCTGGAGGTTCCCGGTACCACTATGGTGGCACCCCTCTTCCCGGCCGATTCGGTGGCCGCTTCCAGCACGGCAACCACCGACCTCACGGAGCGCACGGTGACCGCCAGAGGCTCGTCGAAGTGCAAATGGTCCGCCAGGTTCCGATGGAACGCGAAGCGCTGTGGCGGTGCCGGGGGGAGCACCGTTTCGACCAGGCCATAGGACGGCTCGTATCGACTGAGCACCAAGTCGACCGGAGCCTCGGCGTGATGGGCCGCCTCCGCCTCGTAGCCCGTTCCCGGCGCCAGTCGCTCGAACCGCAGGGGTCGGTAGTGGCCGGACAGCGTACCCGCCGTGCCTTGCAGGTAGAACTTGGGTCGCCGGACCGCTGCCACGTCGCTGTGCACGAACTCCGCCTCCCTCCCGTCGTCCCACAGCATGTGGACACGTACCTGGTCCAGGTTGGTGACGTCGTGCCACACCCTCTTCTGCCCGGTCGCCCTCACCACCGACGGTGACGATTGCATCAATTGGAGCGTCCAGTCGACATAATGTGATCCCCAGTCGTAGATCGCCCCTCCGGACACGGCCGCGTCGGAGTGCCAGGCCCGGCAGGGGTGCTCGAAACCACCCACGAACGTCTCGAAGTTGAACACCTGCCCCAAGCTGCCGCTTTCGACTACCCGCTTGACGGCCAGAAAGTCAGGGTCCCATCTACGGTTCTGGTTCACCGTCAGGCTCACACCGGCGCCGGTCGCCGTCGCTTCCAGTAGATCCGCCTCGGCGACGGTGAAGCACAGTGGCTTCTCGCACGCGACATGCTTGCCGGCTCTCAACAGGTCGAGGGAGATCGTCACGTGGGACGAGGGAGGAGTAGCCACCACGGCGACGTCCACGTCCGGGTCCGATGCCAGCTCGTTCAACGTCCCGTACGTCCGTACGCCGGCGAAGTCGCGTTCGGCCGCCTTGCGACGCTCGGGCTGAGAATCGCACACAGCCACGAGCTCGAGCCCCTGCGTGGCCTCCGCGGCCATGCCGTGATAGAGGCCCATACCACCGTACGGCCCGTACCCGACGATCGCCATGCCCAGCGGTCTTTCGTTTGGAACGTCAGGGCGGAAGGAGAGCAGCCGCCGCAGTGTGGTCTGCAGGAAGACCGAGTGGAGCGAACCGGGATGCCGGCCCAGTCCCGAGACTGCCATTCGGCCTTCCCCGAACGGGTGGTCCGCCACCAGGCAGTGGTCCCGTAGGGCTACGTTGACGTTCACCACCGGGTCCCACGACCCCGTGAGCATCAGGGCGAGGGGTCTGTCCCAGAGGGCGGTTTCGGCGGGCGCTCTTCGGGTGGCCGGATGGTCGGGATTCGCCACCTTTGCCATCCACTCTCCCTCGGGCAGAGCGGCCGCAGTGGAGATCGGTGACAATCCTGCATGTTCGAACGACCGGAAGTCGAAGCCGGCCTCGGCGAAGATCAGGGCTCTCGTCCCCACTTCAACGGCTGCTACCAGGTCTTCCACCCATCCGCTGTCGAGCGGCACCGAGCTGTCCAGCACCACCACGTCGAAACGGCGGGGGTCGGGCCTGGCGGTGCCGGACTCGACCACGGTGGCCTCCGGGTGCCCCGCGATGGCCCGCAGCGCCGCCGCACGTTCGGCGGTCGGGTGCGAGGACAAGAGCAGGCAGCGCATTGCAGTGGAACGAGCGATCGGAGCCGACACTGCCTCATCCTTTCCCGCCGATCCTCCAGCAGGACCTTCGCCGGTGTTGAAGCAGCCCGGTCTCAAGACGTGGGCAATCCGGCCGCCATGGCATCGACCAGCTGGTCCTGCAGCCACGTCAGCCAGTGGTACATCGCCATTCCGGGCGTACGAGGATCGTCGGGCACGAGCGGGGCCGCGTCCTCACCGACTTCGAGGCGTGTGCCGAGCACCAGCCGGGCGTCGTTGAGGGCACAGAGCCACTCTTCCGCCTGCTCTGCATCCAGATCCTGGACGTCGGCGGTACTTGCCAGCAGCGTCAGTGCCTCGCGGTGGTGTGCCAGAAGAGATTCCCGGGTCAGTTGGCGGTACTCCGCATTGGCGTTCTCGTCGCCTTCCGCTCCGTAGGCGGGCGGGAACAGGCGATTCGAGCTGGGATCCCCCGACGCGATCAGATCCAGTATCTGGCTGGGCAGTGCCTTGAGCAGCTGACGCTCCGGATCCGACAAGCGGACTTCGTAGCGGCCGTCTCGCCGCCTCCTTATGTGATTCGATCTGAACCGCATCAGGCCTGGCGTTCCATCGTCGCCCACAGACCATGCTCGTGAAGGCGGAACACGTCCATCTCGGCTCGTTCCCGAGTGCCCGACGACACGACCGCCTTGCCCTTCTCGTGCACGTCCAGCATCAGGCGGGTGGCCTTCTCCTTGCTGTAGCCGAACAGCTTCTGGAAAACGAACGTGACGTAGGACATGAGGTTGATCGGGTCGTTCCACACGATCACCAGCCAAGGGCGATCAGCGGACACTTCCTCCTGCCCGACGGGAGCGTCGAGCACGTCCGGCGCCGTACTGCACGAGGGGGCTGCACTCGAGGATGTTCCGACCACGCACCCCATTCTGGCTCCCTGACAGTGCCGGGCGCCATAGCACCGGTCACTCCCACGAGAACGTGGACACAGCCAGGGCCGGTGCGCCGACCGCCCAGATCACCAGCACTGCCCATGCCGACAGCGGCACGGCGCCTCCCGTTCCAAGGCTGTGCACCAGAGCCTGGGACAGCGCGGAGGCAGGAAGCAGGACGGCCACAGCGTGCAGGGCACCCGGCAGGCGCGATATGGGGAACGCCATCCCGCCCAGCATCAGCATCACCAGGTAAAGCGCGTTGGACAGGCCCAGGACCACCTCCGCCTTCAGCGCGCCGGCAAGGAACAGGCCGATGCCGGAGAACGCCACCGTGCCCAGCACGATGGCGGCTGCAGCCTCCGCCACGTGGCCCAGTGGATGCCAACCGAGCGCCGTGCCCACCAACAGGATCACCGCCGTCTGGATGATCTCCACCACAGCGATGGAACTGGTCTTCGCCGCCAGGAGGGCCGGCCTGCCGAGGGGCGTCGCCCCCAGCCTCTTCAGCACTCCGTAGTTGCGTTCGAACGCCGTGGCGATCGCCAGGCTGACCAGGCCGGTCGCCATGATGGCCAGCGACAGGATGCCTGGAGCCAGGAAAGTGATCTCCCGCCGCGTGCCGGTAGGCACTATGTGGGCGACGTCCAGGCCCACCAACAGGATCAGCGGGATGCCGAGCGTCACCAGCAAAGACTCGCCCTGCGTCAGCGTCAGGCGGATCTCGGCGCGTGCCTGCGCCAGATAGGCCCTCAACGCCTGCTCCCCGTCCTTCTGCGACCGGCTCCCTCGGACCTCTCCGACCGGTGTCCGGCACTGCGCCGGCCTCTGCTGCGTCCGCCCTGCACCGCTGCACCGCCTGCCTGGCCGGTTCCAGGTGTCCCGGTCAGCTGGAGAAAGACGTCCTCCAGAGTTCCCCGTCCGGCCCTCAGGTCGGCCAGAGGAAGGCTCCGCTGGGCCAGCCAGGAAGTGAGCGTCGCCACCGCCTGCGGAGTGGGGGAGGTCGAAACTGTGTACTCCCCTGGTGAGTCCTCGACCACTGCCGCGCCCAGGGTGGCCGACAGAGAGGCCACGTCGAGGTGGGGCGGGGCGCCGAAACGGATCGACCCGCCTCCTACGCCGGCCATCAGCTCGCTCGGGCTGCCCTGCGCTATCACCCGGCCCTGGTCGACGATCACCAGGTTGTCGGCCAGGTGCTGGGCTTCGTCCAGTTCGTGTGTGGTCAGCACCACACAAGCCCCGCCGTCCGCCAGGTCCCTAACTACCTGGCGGATCGCGAGCCGGCCCGCAGGATCGACTCCGGCCGTGGGTTCGTCCAGGAACGCCACCGTCGGCTTCCCGACGAGCGCAAGGGCCAGCGAAAGGCGCTGCCGCTCTCCCCCGGAGAGGTGCCGCCACGGCGTCCGCGCGGCGTCCACCAGCGCCAGCCGCTCCAGCAACGACTCGGGATCTTCCGGTTCCCGGTAGTAGCCGGCAAACAGCCGGAGCGCCTGGCGGGGACTCATCCTGGCGTAGACGCCACCCTGCTGCAGCATGACTCCGATCCTGGGTGCCAGCGCCCGCCTGTCGGCGACCGGGTCCATTCCGAGCACGGCGACTCGACCGGCCGCCGGCTGGCGGTAGCCCTCCAGCGTCTCGACCGTGGTCGTCTTTCCCGCTCCGTTCGGCCCCAGCAGCCCCAGCACTCGAGAAGCATGGGCCTCGAAGGACACTCCTGCGACGGCGGTTCGCGCGCCGTACCGAACCACCAGATCCTGGACTTCGATCACAGCCACCGCTTTGACGCTACCGTTTGTCGACAGATGATCGACATTCGCCTCGTCCGCACAGACTTCGACTCGGTTCTCTCGGCGCTGCGCCGCCGTGGCGTCGATCCGGGTGAGGTGCGCCGGCTGGCGGCCTTGGACGCTGCCGCTTCCGACCTGGTCCGTCGGCGGGACGAAGCACGCGCGGCGGTCAAGGCGCTCTCCCGGGAAGTTGCCGCGGCTCAGCGGAGCGGAGAGGGTGAGCTCTCCGAGCAGCTGCGGGTGCAGAGCCGAGAAAAGGGAGTGGAAGCGGGCCTGCTGGAGAAGGAGGCCGAGGCGGCGGCAGAGGCCCGGAGAGAAGCGCTCCTACGTCTTCCCAATCTTCCTTCGTCCGAGGCGCCCGACGGGGCAGGCCCCGACGACAATCCCGTGGTCCGCACGTGGCGGCCGGAGAACTGCTCCTACGCGCCGTGGCAGCGAGTCCCCCACTGGGATGTGGGGCGGGATCTCGGCATCTTGGACCTGGAGAGCGGAGCGAAGCTGTCGGGGTCGATGTTCCCTCTGTACAGAGGGGCAGGGGCCCGGCTGCTGCGGGCGCTGACCAACTTCGCGCTCGACGACCACCTTCGCGGGGGTTTCGAAGAGATCCGTCCTCCGACGATGGTCAAGACGGCCACGATGGTGTCGACCGGCCACCTCCCGAAGTTCTCCGAGGAGGCGTACCACGTCGAGAGGGACGATCTCTGGGCGATCCCGACGGCCGAAGTACCCCTGACGTCGCTGGGCCGTGAAGAGGTGCTGGACGAGGGCCAGTTGCCGATGCGGCTGACCGCTGCGACCAGCTGCTTCAGGAGGGAAGCCGGCGCGGCCGGGCGGGACACGCGGGGACTCCTGCGGGTCCACGAGTTCGACAAGGTCGAGGTGCTGGCCTACGCGACGCCATCCCAGGCGGGCGACGTCCATGCAGAGCTGCTGGCCAGGGCCGAAGGTCTTCTGGCAGCGCTCGGTCTGGAGTACAGGGTCGTCGATCTCTGCACGGGCGACCTGGGCAGTTCGTCGGCTCGCACGTTCGACCTGGAGGCCTACGCACCGGGCACCGACAGGTGGCTCGAGGTCTCTTCGGTGTCGTGGTTCTCCGACTACCAAGCCCGGCGTGCGAACATCCGTTACCGCCCCTCCCGAGGTGGCCCCCCGGCGTTCGTCCATACGTTGAACGGCTCTGCTCTTGCGTGGCCCCGTATCTGGGCGGCTCTCGTCGAGGTGAACCGGAACGCGGACGGTTCGGTGAAGGTGCCCGACTGCCTGAGAGGCTACATGGGGGGCCAGGAGGCCATCCCGGCACCTTGAGCACCTTGAGCAACGGACCGGGGGATGATCCGGCTACCTCGACCGTCGCTTCGGGCGACGGTGCCGGGGTGGTGGAGCTGCGGCAGGTCCAGATCGTCCGCTCCGGGCGGCGCATCCTGGGCCCCGTCGACTGGCAGGTCGAAGCGGGGCAGCGCTGGGTGGTGCTGGGGCCCAACGGGGCGGGCAAGACGACCCTCCTGCGACTGTTGGGCGCCGTCGAGCGGCCGACATCCGGCACGGCGAGACTTTTCGGTGCCACCGTGGGGGCCGTCGACCTTCGCTTGCTGAGACGTCGGATAGGAGTGGCCGGACCGTCGCTCGGCCATCGCCTGGCGCCCGGCCTGACCGCCCTGGAGGTGGTCCTTACCGGCGGCGACTCGTCGCTGGCGCCTTGGTGGGGCCGCCACGACGATCGCCAGCGTGAGGCGGCGGCGGAGCTGTTGCGCCGGGGAGGTTTGGGCTCTCGGATGGAACAGGTGTGGGAGAGCCTCTCGGACGGTGAGCGTCAGCAGGCACTTCTGGCCCGTGTCCTGCTGCAGTCGCCTGACCTGCTGCTCTTGGACGAACCCGCCGCCTCGCTCGACTTGGCCAACAGGGAATCGATGGTGGCGCGCCTACGGCAGCTCGGGACGGAGCAACCGCATCTCCCCGTCGTGCTGGTCACGCACCACCCCGAAGAGATACCACCCGGCTTCACTCATGGGCTGTGCCTGAAAGAGGGACGGATCGATGCTGCCGGCACCCTTGCACAGGTGATGGTCCCCGACGTGCTGTCGTCCTGCTTCGATGTCGGTCTCGATGTGGACTGCTCCGGTGGACGGTGGTGGGCTCGGGCGGCGAGGCTGCCTTGAGGGCCGGGGGCGGGCTGCGCCCGACCGATGCTTCGCCGTCGGCGTGAAGGCCGGCGCCCTGCCCCGCTTCTAGGTAGCTCTCTCGACAGTCGAATCGCCGTCGGCGCAGTGGGAACAGAGGCCCACCAGAGCGAAATGACGGGTCCTGACGCTGAAGCCGTAGTCGTCGCTCAGCTTGCGCGCCAACGGTGCCAGCACCGACGGGTCCACTTCCACCACTTGGCCGCAGCTCTCGCATGCCAGGTGGTGGTGCGCAGAATCGGCCAGATGGTAGATGGCGCGGCCGTGACCCAGGTGCACGTGGTCCACCACGCCCAACGCCTCCAGCGCGTCCAGCGCACGGTAGACGGTAGACAAGTGAACGTCCGGCTGTAAGCGGCGCACCCGCTCAGCCAGGTCTTCGGCCGTAAGATGACCGTCCGAGCCGACCAGCGCGGAGAGCAGGGCTCGGCGTGCGGACGTCACGCGGCCTCCTCTGGACCGCAGCGCCACAAGTAGCGAGCTCAGCCGGTCTTCCACGACCAGAGCCTAAACCAGCACTCGGCTGTCGCCATTTCCAGGTCGGCCATCGTCACCGAGGGCTCTCCCGGACCCTCAGGAGGCCCGTGGCACTTCGAAGCGGTAGCCGAGCCCCCGGATGGTCGTGATCAGGCAAGGTCGCGACGGGTCCTCTTCGATCCTGGCCCGTAGACGTTTCACGTGGACGTCCAGAGTCTTGGTGTCCCCCACGTAGTGCGGTCCCCAGACCCTGTCGATCAGCGTCTCACGGGTCAGGACACGACCCGCGTTGGACAACAGCAGCTCCAGCAGCTCGAACTCCTTGAGCGGCAGCCGCACCTCGTCGCCGCGAACCGTCACCTCGTGGCGCTCGGGGTCCAGCCGGACGCCTCCCACCTCCACTACGTCGCTGGTGACGCCGCTCGCCTGGCCCCCTTCGGGCGATCGCCGCATGACAGCTCGCATACGGGCGATCAGCTCCCGGAGACGGTACGGCTTGGACACGTAGTCGTCCGCTCCCACCTCCAGGCCGACCACTGTGTCCAACTCGGTTCCCCTGGCTGTCACCATGATGATCGGGACCGACGACCGAGTCCTTATCTCTCGGCAGACGTCCAGCCCCGACATCTGGGGCAGCATCACATCCAGCAGGACCACGTCCGGCCGGACCGAGTCGAACTGCGCCAGGGCAGTCACACCGTCCCGGGCGACCTCCACTCGGAACCCCTCCCGCTTGAGGCCCACCACGAGAGCCTCGACGAAGGAGTCCTCGTCCTCGGCCAGGAGCACCGTGGGCTGCTCCCTGCTCATCGTCGAAACCCGCTCATCGTCGAAACCTGCTCATCGTCCCTGTCCCGCAGTGGGCAGACGGAGGGTGAACACCGAACCCTCGCCTTCCCTGGAATTGACCATCACACGCCCTCCATGGTTGCCGGCCACATGCCTAACTATGGCCAAGCCGAGCCCAGTGCCGCCACTGGAGCGGCTCCGGGCCTGGTCGACTCGGTAGAACCGCTCGAATATCCGGCTCAGGTCTCTTGCAGGGATCCCGATTCCGTGGTCCTTGACCACTATGTCGACCCAGCCGGACTCCGTCCCGGTCTCCACGTGCACGGCCGAACCGTCGGGGGAGTACTTGACGGCATTGTCGATGAGGTTGTGCACGGCCGACACGAACTGGCGCCTGTCGCCCAGCACCAGGCAGTCGTCTGCCGGCTCGGCGACCTCGATGCGGATCTGGCGGCGCTCGGCCGCGGAGCGGACCCTGTCGGCTGCCTCCGCCACGATGAGGCCCGCTGACACGGGCTCACGCGGAGGCGCCTCCTCCGCCTCGATTCGCGACAGGTCGAGCAGGTCCTCGATGATCCGGCCGACCCGCACGGCTTCGGTCTGGATCCTGCCGGCCAGACGTTGGGTGACCATGGGGTCCTTCTCGTCGGCGAGCGTCTCGGCCAGCAGGGCGAGGGCGGCAACGGGAGTCTTCAGCTCGTGGCTGACGTTGGCGACGAAGTCCTTGCGCACGGCCTCCAGCCGCCGTCGCTCCGAAACGTCCTCCATCACGGCGACCACGCCGAGCGACTGATTGCCGTCGTCCAGCGGACTGGCCCTTATCACCAGCGTCCGCCGCGGCGGACCGTACAGTTCGATAGTCCGCTCGCTCGGCTCGACAGGGCCGGTCGACTCGAGCTGCTCGTCGATCGTCCTGGCCGCCAGCAGGTCCGAGTGCCTGCTCCCGATCAGCGATCCGGCGCTGGCATTGCGGAAGATCACGTCTCCGTGCTCGTCCCGGATCACGATTCCGTGGGGCAGCACGTCGATCGCGTGTCGTAGCCGGCTCGCCTCTGCCTTCGCCACGTTGACCGCCTCCACGGCGTTGCCGGTCATCCTCTCCAGCTTGGAGAGAAGTCCTTCCAGCCGGATGTCGCTCTCGACCGCTTCACCCCGTCCCTCCACCGGTGCGTCGTCCGAGACGGCTCCCAGGCGGGAGACCACGGACGTCAGCCGCCGTCGGGTGCGGTACCGGCTCCGGGCGCTGCCGACAGCAGCGCCGAGCAACGCTGCTGTCACGGTCACCGCGGCGAGCACCACTACGGCGAATGGACTGAGCGGATGAGGGGTCAGGATGTGCATGGACCCGGGGCGGCCCCCGCCGGAAGTCCCACACCGCCACACTAGGGCCGTTTCGCCGGCTCCGGCGGCTCATGCGAGATCGCAGGTGGCGTCAGCCGTAAAGTCTCGTGTAGCGCGCTGCGTAGAGCAGGACCTCCGAGCCGTAGGCGGAGGAGTGGTTGTAGGCCCACAGAGCCCCCCTTATGCCGGCCGGGCTACCGGCTCCGTTGACGCAGAGGTACCGGGCCGCGGTCAGCACCGAATCGGCGGGGTCCCAGATATTGGCAGCGTCGCCGTCGCCGGAGTCTGCTCCGTAGGCGGCGAACGTTGCCGGCATGAACTGCATCGGCCCTTCCGCACCGGCGGTGGAGATTCCGTCGGCCAGGTTGTGATCGGTTTCGACGCGACCGATACCGGCCAGTACCTGCCACGGCAGGCCGGGACAGCTGGGGGCGGCCCAACGGTAGAGCGCGAGCATCCGAGGAGGTATCGGCCTCGCGTAGCCCGGAGCCGCGCTGATCGGAGTGACCGGAGGCGGACCGTAGGCAGCAGCGGACGACGTGGCCGTGCCGATGCCGCTCCCCACGCCTGCGATCGACCCGACCGCGACGAGCGACATGCCGATCGTCACGGTTGCGGCACCGGCTGCCAGGGGAGCCCCTCCGACCAACGCCAACCCGGCCAGTGCGATCACCGTCCGGGTCTGTTCCACTGCCCACCCTTCGCCATGTCGACACCGTAGTCAGTGAAACGCATTGAAATGCCATGGGCCGCTCTATAGGATCGGCGGCGTCAGATTGTCGTCCCCGGAGGTGCCGTGATGTCATCGCTCGCCGTTGCTCTGCCCGCCCTGTCTCCGAACCTGGGCGCCCTGCCTGGCGGCCCCGTGCTGACCAGCCTGGTGGACGGTCTGTCGGCGTGGGCGCTGATGGCCGCGCTGGCGGGCCTCCTGATCGGCGCCGCCACGTGGGCGCTCGGAGCCCATTCGCAGAACTACCAGCACGCCTTCGCAGGCAGGCGGGCCGTGCTGGTGTCGAGCGTGGCGGCGTTGGCCATCGGTGCCGCTCCGGCGGTCGTGCGCTTCTTCTACCACGCCGGGACCAAGGTCCATTGAGCCTTCACGTAACGCAGCCGGGCGTGCATCAGGCGCTCCTGCACCAGGCGGTGCCGTCGTGCGGTACGGGCGCCGTGTCGTGCGCCGGTCCCGGGTCGTCCCTGCTCGGCGCTGCGGCTGTGGCGCTGCTCGGCGCGATTGGCAAGTCCTTCGACGCGGCAGCAGCGTGGCTGCTCGACCAAGTGGGACACGTCCTGTCGACGTCGTCCGAGCCACCGTTGGGAGCGCCCTGGTTCGCGGGCCACGCACGGCTGATGGAGGACGTCGCAGGATTCGTCGCCCTCCCCCTTCTGCTCGGAGCGGTGATGCAAGGCGTGGTTCGCCAGGACACGGGGGCGATCGTGCGAGCGGTCGTGCTGCAGCTTCCCTTGGCGGCGGTCCTCGGAGCGGCTTCTCTCGGCCTGGTTCAGGTAGCGGTGGCCGTCACGAACGTGTTGAGCCGGGATCTGGCCCGCTCCTCGGGCTTCGATCCCGCAGCGCTGATGACGCAGCTGGCCGGAGGCGTAGGGGGCACCGGCCCTTCGGCGCCACCATTGGTGACGCTCGTACTGGCCGCCCTCCTCGGAGCGGCGTCGCTCGGGTTGTGGCTGGAGCTGATCCTGCGATCGGCGGCCATCCTGGCGGCGACGATGTTCATGCCTCTGGCGCTGGCCGGCATGATCTGGCCGGTGACCACTGCTTGGGCGAGACGGCTGGCCGAGACCCTGATGGCGCTGATCTTTTCCAAGCTGGTGATGGTCGCCGTGCTGGCCCTCGGCGCCTCGGCGATGGTGTCCGGCGGCCGCCATCTGGACGTGGCCAGCCTGCTCAGCGGTGCGGCGCTCCTGCTGATGGCCACGTTCTCGCCGTTCGCACTGCTGAGGATGGTTCCGTTCATCGAGTCCGGAGCGGTCGGCCATCTGGAGGGGACCGGCCGGAGGGCGCTCCGCGCCGTTCCCGCAGCGGCATCCCTGGGCTCTCGCCTCGCGCAGATGACCGGGGGGGAGGACGGGGTGCTCGACCCGAGCAACGAGCCGTCGTTTCCGCCGCTCGCCGAGCCGACGGGCGTGCCCGCCGAGTTCGAAGCTCTGCTGGCAAGGGAAGGCATCGAGTACTCCAACGGAGAGGTGCGTCGGATCCCACCGGTCAGGCCGGCACGGTCCGTCCCGGACGGAGCCGCCGACGGAGGGACGTCGGAGGGGAGCTCGTCGCAGGGTGCCGGCGAGGGAACCGGTCGCCTGCCCGAAGGGGGCCTGCCCGATGGGCGGCTGGCCGGGGGGGAACCGCCGCTCGGGTCTGCGGCTCTGGTGGACGATCCCGCTGGCGTCCCCGGCTCGTCCGGGCGGACGGCGAACGACCGGGCGGACTTCGACGCAGCCGCTCGGGAGGTCGAGGGCGCGGACGTGGATCGCCGTGGCCCCGAGCGATCGGTCGGGAGTCACGACACGTCCGAGACGGAGGCTGGAGATGACCCGTGGGGGAACGGGGACTGGTGGGCCGACTCCGGTGAGTGAGAGCCGTTACGAGTTCGGCCCGAGGTCCCAACGAGGGCTGATGGGTGGCTGGCAATCGTCGCAGCTGGTTGTCGTGGCCGTCGGCCTGGCTGTTGCCGTCGAGGTCCTCCGTATGCTTCCCGACGCCGTTGGAGTGGTCGTCGGCTGCGCTGTCGCCTCTGCCGCGGTGGCGTTTGCCAGGTGGCCGCTGGGCGGAAGGTCGCTTCTGCAGTGGTCACCGGCGGTCCTTGCCTGGTTGGCGCAGAGGAGGGCACCGGTTGTGGTGAGCCGCCGTCCCTATGCCGGAACGGCAGTCGGTGGCCACGGGAGGGCGAAGGGCAGGACCGGGCACAGGACGGAGCAGCGGAGCGGTTTCGAGGGGCTGCACCTGTTCGCCGCCCCTCCTGCACCGGGGAGGCCCAGGCTGGGTGTGGTGCACGACGGGCGTTACCGTCGATACACGGCTGTGGTGATGGTGGAGGCACCAGGAGCGATGTTGGGTGAGCGTGCCGGGCGAGCGAGGCGGTCCGCGGGCTGGGGCCGGCTGCTGGCTTCGCTGGCTGCAGAGAGCGACGACGTCCGGCGCGTTCAGTGGATAGCACGGCGGATGCCGTCGGCTCTGACCACGGGGCCGGACACCTTGACGCTTCCCGAGGAGCCGACTCGCAGGGGGCAGAGCTACAGAGCGCTCCTCGAGGAGTGGGAGGATCGAAGTTGGGCACAGCAGACCCTGGTCGCCCTGACCGTGTCGGAGCGCAGGGCTGGGCGGCCCGTCCGTGGGGGGGGAGGTGTCGATCTGGCCGCCTGCGACCTGCTTGCCGATCGGATCTCTGCGCTGTGCATGGAGCTGGAACGGGCAGGCCTGGCACCTGCTTGGCCACTCGGCCCGGATGCGCTGTCGGAGACGGTCCTGCAGGCGTTCTCGTCCGAGCCCGAACTGCGGGCACGGGCGCCGTTCGGGCCGGGCGGCAGGCGAGGAGCCGATTCTCCTGGCTGGCCTTGGCCCACGGCGATCGAGCGGCGCTGGTCGTCACTCCGCACCGGCGGCACTTGGCACGCTACCTACTGGGTAGCCGAATGGCCGCGGTCCGAAGTGGGACCCGATTTCCTCACGCCACTGCTGTTCCAGCGAGGAGCCAGGATCACGATGTCGACCACCCTGGAACCGACGCCAGCCCTGCGAGCCGCCCGGGACGTGGAGCAGGCGCGGACCGCGGAGCTAGCCGAGGCGGAGTTGCGGAGGAGGCACGGGTTCGTGGTGTCGGCCAGGCGGCAGAGGGAGGCCGCTCAAACGGCCAGGCTGGCCGCCGAGCTGGCAGATGGCCACGCGCAGTTCAGGTTCTCCGGATACGTGGGCGTCGCCGCCGCTGCTCGGGACGAGCTCGAGGTAGCGTGCGACGGCGTCGAACGCGTGGCGGCGCAGGCCGGGCTGGACTTGAGGAGGCTTTACGGTCAAATAGACAGCGGCTTGGCGTGCCTGCTTCCCTTGGGCAGGGGCCTGTCGTGAAGTTGCCTCGCCACGTGGCAACGACGGCACAGCTGGCAGCGGCCCACCCCTTCTGGGGGGAGCCGGGCTACGGCAGGACAGGCAGCTACATGGGCCAGGACCTGTTCGGCGCCCCCTTCTGGTTCGATCCGTTCCAGCTGTACGCAGCAGGTGTCGTGACGAGCCCGAACATGGCCGTGGTCGGACAGATAGGGAGGGGAAAGTCCGCGATGGTCAAGAGCCTTCTCTGGCGGCAGGCCGTGTTGGGTCGCCAGGGATGGGTGCTCGACCCGAAGGGTGAGTACGGAGCCCTCGCAGCTGCGTGGGGTGTACGACCGATCCGGATAGCACCCGGAGGGCAGGTGAGGTTGAACCCTCTGGACGCCGCCGGAGGCTCCGGAGCGGGGCCTGGTGGCGGGGCGGACCTGCTCTGCTCACTGGCGGAGGTGACCATGCGCCGTAGCGTCACGCCACGAGAGAGGGCTGCAGTGGTGGCGGCCGTGACGATGGCAGCCCGCGAACAGCCGCCCACAACGGTGCCGGCGGTGGTGGACCAGCTCATGCGCCCGACCCAGTTTTCGGCGTCGGCGCTCTCGACCGACGTCCGCGCACTGGCGGAGGACGGGCGAGATGTGGCGCTCGAGTTGCGGCGTCTCGTGAACGGCGATCTGGCAGGCCTGTTCGACGGCCCCACCACGCCGGGCCTCGATCTTGATGCTCCCTTGGTGGTGCTGGACCTGTCTCCCCTCTACGGGTCCAAGGGGCTGGGTGTGCTGATGACGTGCGCTCTCGCCTGGATGGGGGCGAGGCTCATGACCGGTGACGGCGTGAAGCGCTACGTGGTGGTCGACGAAGCATGGGCGCTCCTGTCCGAGCTCACCACCGCCCGGTGGCTGCAGGCCAGTTGGAAGTTGAGCCGGGCCTGGGGTGTGTCGAATGTCGTGGTGGTCCATCGGGCGACCGATCTGGCCGCCGTGGGTCCTCGTGGCAGCCAGGTGGCGGGTCTGGCGGAAGGCCTCCTGCTCGACTCCGAGACGAAGGTGATCTTCGCCCAACCAGCGTCGGAGGCCAGACGAGCGGCATCGCTGCTGGACCTGGGGTCTTCGGAGGAGAGCCTGCTCCCCCGACTTGGCCGCGGCCTGGCGCTTTGGAAGGTCGGCGGGCGCTCCTTCTTGGTCCGCCACCGGCTCGGGGGAGAGGAGCGAGCCCTGGTGGACACCGACGCGGCGATGGGCCAAGTGCCAAGAGCGACGGAGACGGGAGGTGTCGCCGCACATCCTCGGGGTACTGGGTTCTGGCCCCTACGGCCCGTTACCGCCGGAGCCTCCTCCCGCCCGGAAGCGAGGTGAGCGCTCCTGGGCGGCACGGCGACACGGCGTGGCGGAGACAGCGCTACCTTTCCGTCGCCGGCCTGTTGGGTTCGTCGGCGCTTGCGGTGATCGCCGGCGCATGCCAGTGGTCTCGTCTGGTCGGCTCTGGCGCCGCCCCGGTCCTTGTGCTCGCGGCGGTGGTCGCCGTCCCGGTGCTGTATCGCCTGCTCTCGTCGCCAGCGGGGTTCGGTTCCTCCGACCGACCGTCCGGCCACTGGTCCGCCGCCGGTCGAGCCGCTGCGGGGTTGTCCAAGGGGCGGGCCGGGAGCGGCGGTATGCAGGCTCGTTGGGCAACCGCCGCGGATGTGGCACCCCTGCGAGTGGCGGCGGCGGAGCGGGGTCGGCTGGTGCTCGGGAAAGTGGGAAGGGAGCTCCTGGCGTGCGAGCCGAACCAGTCGTTGGTGGTGGTCGGACCGAGCCAGACGATGAAGACGTCCGGGCTCGCCATACCGACCATTCTCGAATGGGACGGTCCTGTGCTGGCTGCGAGCGTGAAATCGGACCTGCTCCGAAGCACGTTCGGCTGGAGAGCCACCTTGGGGACGGTGTCGGTCTTCGACCCGACCGGCAGCACCGGCTACGAGACGGCGGATTGGTGCCCGCTGGGCGGAGCGCACTCCTGGCCGGCCGCGCGCAGGATCGCTGCCACGATGTGCCAGTCTGCTCGCGTGGGCGAGGGACGCCTCGACGAGGCCGACTTCTGGTACTCCTTGGCTGCGAAGCTGCTGGCGCCTCTGCTCCTGGCCGCCGCTCGCGGCGGGCTCGGGATGGAGGACGTCGCTCGCTGGGTGGACACCCAGGAGATGGGCGAGGCGTACGAGCTCCTGCGAGCCGCGGGGTCGGACGAAGCGCTTCAGGCGGCGCAGGCGTCGTGGGGCAGGGAGGAGCGCCAACGAAGTTCTGTCTACACCACGGCCGAGACGGTGCTCGAGTCCTTCGCGGACCGCCCCCCGGCGCCTGCTTCGCGGTCGGTCGACATAGGACAGCTTCTGGCTGGTGGCTCCGACACGCTCTACCTGTGCGCCCCGGCGCACGACCAGTCGCGCCTGAGGCCGTTGTTCAGTTCGCTCATCGAAGAGGTGCTGCGACGGGCGTACTCGGCCGCCACCCGAAGCGGCGCTCCGCTGGCTCGCCCCCTTCTGGTCGTTCTGGACGAGGCTGCGAACATCGCCCCCCTGGCCGATCTCGACACTCTCGCTGCCACCGCCGCCGGACACGGCATTCAGCTGCTCACGGTGTTCCAGGACCTGGCGCAGGTGGCCGCGCGCTACGGAGTCAGGGCCGCCACCGTGTTCAACAACCACAGGGCGAAGCTGATCCTGTCCGGGGTATCTGACCAGGTGACCCTGGACCAGGTCAGCATGTTGGCAGGGGAGGCGGACGTGATGTCGTCCTCACGGTCTCGGGACGCCAGGGGCGGCTTCTCCACGACCGTGTCCCCGGTCTCTCGTCGCCTCGCACCGCCGGATATGATCCGCCGCATACGCCCAGGCCACGCTCTGCTGGTGTACGGGCACCTGCCGCCGGTCGAGCTGCGCCTTCGGCCGTACTTCGCCGACCCGGGCCTTCGGGCTCGGGTCGGCGGCTCGGCGCCGGGGCAATGCGCTACGGCGTGAGGGACGAGGGGTCGTCGTCCTGGCCGTCCGGCTCCACCAGGCTCCTCAGGACAGCCGGCAGCTCGGCCAGGCCCATCGCCTTGTCCAGGTAGGTGTCGGCGCCTCGGGAGAGGGCATCGCCCAACGTGAAGGGATCCGGAAAGGCGGACAGGACGGCTATCTTCGCGTCGGGCACCTCCCGGCGTATCGCCGGCATTGCAGCGAGCCCGTTCATGCCCGGCATCTCCAGGTCCAGCAGGACTACGTCCGGTCGCGACGTGGCGGCCAGCTTCACCGCTTCCGCCCCGCCCGACGCTTCTCCTACCACTTCGAAACCCGATTCGAGGGAAAGGCAGATACTGATTATCCGCCGGATCTTGGGGTCGTCGTCGACGATCAGGACTCGCACCGCCACAGGGTCCACCCGGTCGGGCGCTCCACCTGCTTCGGGCAAAGGATAAAAAGGACTCAATGCAGTCAAAGTTCCTCCTCACGTATCTATCGGAAGACAAGCTCCGAAGCTTGAGGGGATACTGGGCTGGCTTTACCGCTGCTTCACCGGCGATCCCACGGCGGAATCGGCAGATCGGCCATTCGGGGATTCGAATCGAACACCATCGTAGAAGGTCTCCCTCGCTCGTACGGAGTCCACGTAGGTAGACCGTCTGCTTGCGGCCTGCCGGAGCGAGCGAACGCCGTCCAGGCGGCCGCCATCATGGAAGCGACGTCGCGGCGGTCCTCGCCACTGCCGGTGAGCATTTCGGCTCCGGTACTGTCGAGATTGTCGAACACGAAGGGCAGCTCCAGACCGTGACAGGCACCCAGGCTGCCGCCGAGCGCTCGTGATCGCCAGGCGAAAAGATAGGTGTAGCAGCGACCTCCTGCACCGGTTTGGGCTTGAGCGACCAGGGAGACGTTGGCGTGGAACTGGCCCGCGTCGAGCATCGTCTCCCACTGCTCGGAGGGCGACGCGCCGGGCAGTAGTTCTGCGCAGGCCGACGCCATCTCCTCCGCCAGGGATGCCCCGAAGAGAAGGCTCGCCTTGGCCACCAGCTGCCTCCGGTCCTGGAGCTGCAAAAGGGAAGGAAGCAGCAGGCGGAAGAGGCGCGTCTCGTTTTCGTTGGCACCCACGAGGAGCTCTATGTCACGTGCAGCACCGCCCCGAATAGCTTCGATCGGCTGACGGCGCAAAAGCGACCCGTCGACGGCCGGCCCGAAAGGCATTGCGAGCGGGTGGGCGAGGGCGGTCGACTCCTGCGCCGCCAGGAGCTCTGCTGCGGGAATGGACGCAAGCTTCTCTCGGTCCTTCTGTCGGTCGACACGCTCCACGCCCAGACGGTCGAGGATCGACCGCGTCCGGGAGACTGACTGGTCGCGGTCGACCACTCCTGCCGTGATGCCCGACTGCAGGATCGCCCTGCCGAAGAGGTCGGCCGCGGCGGGAATGGAGATCAGCGCTGCGATGCTTATCGCGCCGGCCGATTGGCCGAACACGCAAACCCTTGCCGGATCGCCGCCGAAGCTGCCGATGTTGTCCCTGACCCACTCCAGAGCGGCCTTTTGGTCCAAGACCCCCGCGTTGGCCGAACCCTCGAAAGTCTCGGGGTCGTAACCGGCGAGATCGAGGAAGCCGAACACTCCCAACCGGTAGTTCAGGGTGACCACTACGACCTGGTGCTGCCGAGCGAGGTTCTCGCCGTCGTACCACGGGACCGAGCCGGAACCGTTGGTGAACGCTCCGCCGTGGAGCCACACCATGACCGGCAGGCGGCCGTCGACCGAAGGAGTCCATATGTTCAGGTACAGGCAGTCCTCCGACATGGGATGAGCGGCGACCCCGAGCGCATGCTCCATCGGAGTTATGGGTTGGATCGCCATCGGTGAGAAGCGTGCCGCCGGTCGAACTCCTGTCCAGGGCGATACCGGCTGGGGCGACCTGAATCGCAGGCTCCCGACGGGAGGCGTCGCGTAAGGAACGCCCAGGAACTTGAGCACTTCAGAAGGCGTCTCGGTGCCGGACAGCATTCCGAAGGACGTCTTTACCGTAGGGTCGACCGGCACCGTTCGACCCTACCTCGGTGGATTCGTTGCGTTGGTGCGCCCTCGGAGCGGTGTGGTGGAATGCTCGCACGAGCCAGGTATCAAGTCCGGAGGAACCAGGTATCAGGTATCAAGTTCGGAGGAGGGGGTAAGACCGGCCCGTGGTAGGCGTGTAGCTGGCACCGAAGCGGGGGGGCGATGAATACAATAGGCGGCGCTGTGGACGCCTCGGGCGTAGAAGGCGCATCGGACGGAACGAGGAGCCTGATCCCGGCCAGGCTGGACAGGTTGCCGTGGACCCGTTTCCACAGCATGATGATCGTCGCTCTCGGCATTACTTGGGTGCTGGACGGCATCGAGATCTCGGTGGCAGGGAACGTGGCCTCCCGGTGGACGAGCCCGGCGGTCTTCCATGTGAGCACCGCTACTGCTGCCGCTTCGGCCAGCTGGTATCTGGCTGGCGAAGTTGTCGGAGCGCTTTTTTTCGGCAAGCTCGCGGATCTGTTGGGACGTCGAAAACTGTTCTTGGTGACGGTGGGCCTGTACATGGTCGCCAACGCGCTGACTGCCGTAGCGTGGACCTGGCCTCTGCTGATCGGGTTCAGGGTCCTGGCCGGCATGGGGATCGGGGGCGAGTATGCCGCGATCAACTCCGCCATAGACGAGCTTGTGCCCGCGAAGCACAGGGGTGTGACGGACCTGTGCGTCAACGGGACCTACTGGCTGGGGGCCGCCATTGGTGCTGGGATAACGATCCCGCTTCTCTCCTCCATGCTGCCGGCCAATGTCGGGTGGCGCATAGCGTTCCTGCTCGGCCCCGTGGTGGTCCTGGCCATCATCGGAATGCGCAGGAGGCTGCCGGAGAGCCCGAGGTGGCTGCTGACACACGGCCACTTCGAAGAGGCGGAGCGTGTCACGGCGGGGCTCGAGGAGCGGGCAAGGGCGGAGGGGCATTCGCTCGAAACAGTCTCGCCGGACCGGGGGCTGACGATCAAGCCTCGTGAGAAGGTGACTTACAGAGAGATAACGAGGATCATGATCAGGAAGTACCCTGGTCGCTCGCTACTCGCGCTCACGCTGTTCGTAACGCAGTCCTTCCTCTACAACGCAATCTTCTTTACTTACAGTCTGCTGCTACACAAGTACTACCATATTCCAGCCTCCTCGACGGGGTACTACTTCTTCTTCTTTGCAGCGGGAAACCTCGCCGGTCCGTTCGTACTGGGTCGTTTCTTCGATTCGGTCGGAAGGAAACAGATGATCACCCTGACTTACGTGTCGTCCGGCATCTTGCTGGCGATGACAGGATACCTCTTCAAGATGGGAGTTCTCACGGCGCTGACTCAGACAGCACTGTGGTCGGTGATCTTCTTCATCGCGTCGGCGGCTGCAAGTTCGGCGTACCTGACGTCGAGCGAGATCTTCCCGGTGGAGCTTCGGTCGCAGGCGATCTCGTACTTCTTCGCCATCGGGCAGTTGGTCGGTGGTGTTGCCGCACCGGCGTTCTTCGGTGCGCTGATCGGCTCGGGCAGCCGGTCGGCCGTGTTCGTCGGGTACCTGGCGGGGGCGGCCCTGATGATTGCGGGGGGAGTCGTGGAAGCGGTCCTGGGCGTCGCGGCGGAGAGGAGGTCGCTCGAAGACGTGGCAGCGCCTTTGGCGGCCCTCCATGCGGTCGGCGGCAAGATGGGACCTTCTCCCCGCGCCGCGTGAGTGGTCAGGAACCGGCCAACTTCCACCGCCCGCTCCTCCATCGCAACGTCAACAGGGCCGCCCTTGCTCCGAGCCACGAAGCTATGCCTGCCCAAAGGGTGGCGATGCCGGCTCCGGGAACAGTCAGGGCGAGCGTGGCGAACGGAGTGAACACAACTGCGGCGAGCCACATCGCCTTGCGGAGATATCTGTAGTCGGAGGCTCCGAACAGGACGCCGTCGAGCTCGAAGGCGATCGCCGTGAGAGGAAGTGACGCTGCGACCAGAAAGATCGCAGTGGTGGCCGGGCGAGCGATCGAGAGCGAGGAAGTGAACAGCCGCGGGACCCACGGAGCAGTAGCCGCCGTCAGGGCGGCAAGAAAGGCGGAAGCCTGGACTCCCCTGGTCACTACTCTCCGAGCGGTGGTTTCGGCCGCGTCGAAGTCCTCCGCACCGATCGCTTCCCCCACCAGCACCTGTGCAGGAACGGCCAGAGCATCGAGTGAGAGAGCGAGCAGGAACCATACTTGCAGCGCTATCTGGTGGGCGCCCAGCACGACGGTCCCCATGCGAGCCGCAACCAGCGTGCTGCCGCTCAGCACCGCGACCAGCGCGGCGGTCCGCACCAGCAACACCCGTGCGGACCGCCAGAGTATGCGGAGCTCGCCGGCGGGACGGAGGCCGAGGCCCGGCAGTGAGCCCCTCCTTCGGAGCAGGCCGAGCAGGACTGCGGCTGCGAGCACCTGAGCAGCCACGGTGCCCACGGCAGAACCGGCAATCCCCCAGCCGAGGCCGTACACGAGCACCAGCTCGAGCGCCAGGTTCGTCGAGGTGCCGACGACGGTGACGACGAAGGGCGTCATTGTGTCGGCTCTGCCGCGGAGGTGGCCGACCCCTGCGAGGAAGAGCAAGAGGAATGGCTCGCCCGTACCGGCCAGCCTGAGATAGGTGACCGTCGGCGGCACGACCGGCCCTCTGGCCCCCGCCAAGAGTGCGAGCGGTCGTGCCGCCAGCACCACCATTGCGGCGACCATGACGCCTCCGAGCATGGCCGTGAGGTAAGCGGCGCCGGCCGCCGCCGCCGCTCGTTCCGGCTCACCCTGGCCCCGCAGGTAGGCGACTCTGGAGGCCGTAGCGGTGGAGAGGAATCCCGCTCCGAACTGGATCAGGTTGAGGATCGCACTAGCGACTGCCAGTCCGCCGAGTTCCGCGACACCGAGATGCCCGACGACGGCGGTGTCGGTCAGATTGTAGAGCGGCTCGACCGCCAGCGCTCCGAGCGCCGGTAGAGCCAGCGAAGCCAGCCGCCTGTCCAGGCTGCTCTGCCGCTGTCGACGGCCCAAAGGTGGTCAGCCTCCGGAGGCGAGCTCCCGGAGATCGACCACCGAACCGCTGGGCAGGTCGCTCCGGATCACTCCCCAGAGGTCCGCAGCAGCCGTCTCCGGCGAGGTCAGGATGCCCTTCTCGTGCAGGTCGACGAACTTGGACCGGTTCGGGAAGGACTCCTCCGAGCTCGATCGCAGCGACGCCTGCATGCTGGTGGACACGGTGCCCGGTGCGACTCCCAGCACGCGAGCGCCACCACGCCGTGACTGCTCCTCGCCGACCGTTCTCACCCAGTGGTCGACCGCCGCCTTGGACGGCCCGTAGGAGGACCAGCCGGGATATATCGAGCGGCTGGCGCCGGACGAGAGCTGCAGCAGGATCCGCTCGCAGTCGCAGCCCGAGGTGGCATGGAGAAAGGCTGCCCCGATAGCCATCGGTGCGGCTGCGTTCAGCACGACCGAGTCCGCGTACTCACGCTGGTTCGCTTGCTCGGCGAAGGCGAGCGGTCCGACGGTGGCGGCTGCGTGCACCAGCACCAGCCGGAGGCCGGCGAACTTCTGCGCATCGTGGAGGATCGCCTCGGCCAGCTTCGGCCACTCGGATGGTCTGGACAGGTCCAGGGAGAGATGCTCGACTCCCGCAGGCACCGCCGAACGACAGATCCCGACCACCCGGGAGCCAGGCCAGGGCACCGAAACGGCCATCGCCTTCCCGATACCCGCCGAGGCACCGGTGATCCAGACCAGGTTCTCGGTCATACGACGTCATCGTAGGACGCAAACCGGTGTCCACGGTCAGGAGCGGCCAGAGCACTCAAGTGGTCCCTGCGGCCACCTCCAAGGTTGGCGAGGAAGGTGGCCTGGGTCCCCGTTCGAGGCCGAGGGCAAGGGTCAGTTTCGCCGAACCGCTGTAGGGCACAGGCAACGCGGCAGCGTGAAGCTTGCGACGGTGCGAGCGACCCACGCTGAAGGAGGCGACCGCTCGGGGAGCGTTTCGCGGAGCAACCTCCCACAGCACGTATATGGTCCTTGTGGCTGTGTTCGGCACCAGGTGTCCCACCGACATGCTGACTCTTCCGCCCCGCACATGGGCAGTCGCCTCCACGACGCTGCCGGGCGACCGGAGGCTAACGACACCACACGGGACGAGCCGGTCCGAGCGACGGGCGTGTCCGTCCTGCGTTCGGTCCTACCCAACCCGGTCCTACCCAACCCGGGACTGCCCAGCCCGGACTACCCAGCCCTGCCCTGTCCCACGGAGGTCACGCTCGACCGGGAGTGGAACCACCACCAGTTGGACTTTCCGAGCAGGCTGACCAGTGCCGGAACGAGAAGGGCTCGCACGACGGTCGCGTCGAGGAGGATGCCCGCGCCGAGCCCGGTGGCGAACACCTTGATGTCCACGTTGGGGGCCTGCGACAGGGACAGGAAGGAGAGGAAGAGGATCAGGGCGGCACTGGTGACGAGGCGCCCGGTACGCCCGATGCCTTCCACCACTGCCTCGTCGGTCGAGTGGGTCCGGTCGTACTCCTCTCGTATGCGGGCCAGGATGAACACCTCGTAGTCCATCGAGAGCCCGAAGAGGAAGGCGAACACCATCAGCGGAATGAAGTTGGTGATCGCTCCGGTCGCCGGTATGCCCCACAAGATCTTCGACCCGAACCCGTCCTGCCACACGAGGACCATCACTCCGTAAGTCGCCGTGACGGACACCAAGTTGAGCAGCACCGCTTTCAGGGCGAGCACCGCAGAGCGGAACGCCCACGCCAGGAGGACGAAGGTGAGGGACAGGATTGCCGCCAGCATGTACGGGAAGGTTCCGTAGACGGCGGTGTTGAACGCCTGGGACTCGGCGCCGAAACCGGCGACCACGGCACCTGGAACCGGTTGCAGCGCACGCCGCACCTGGCCTACGAGGGCCGCGCCGGAGCCCGCGTTGGTCTCGTCGTACGGGAGCACGTCCACCTCGCCGGCCCTCGGGACGGCACCTGCAGCGATGGCCGTGTAGACGCCCGGAAGCCGGGACGTCGCCTCTACTACCGTCCGTACTGCCGTCCGCGGCGCGCTGGCGGGGACCAGAACCTGTATAGGGTCCAGAACCCCCAGAGGGACGTGGTGCAGTTGGAGCTGGCGAAGTCCGGCGTATGCGGTGCCCGACTTGGCCAGGGAGGACGTGCCGGGATCTCCTACCTGGATCGTCGCAGCGGGCACCACCAGCGCAGCCAGGACGGCCACGGCTGCCAGTGCCGCCAGGACCCGGTGGCGGATGACCAACCGGCCCCATGCGAGCCACGGGCGGCTGGCCGTCACGCTCGTCCGGAGGCGTGGGCGGTCGATGAACGGCCCGATGGACGCCAGAAGCACGGGAAGCAGAGTCAGGGCCACGGCCACGCTGACGAAAGGGATCAGCACCCCTCCGTAGCCGACCGAACGGAGGAACGGCACCGGGAGGAACACGAGTGCGAACAGACCTACGGCGACCGTGATGCCGGAGAACGCCACAGCCGTACCTGCCGTGCGCATGGCGACATCCACCGCGTCGGTGTTCGATCTGCCGGCGTTGCGCTCCTCCCGCCACCTCGTGATGACGAGCAGGGAGTAGTCGATCGCCACCCCGAGCCCGATCAGTGCCACGAGGAACTGGACGATGAACGAGACGCTGGTGATGTGAGTCAGCGCCGTGATCGCCGCGAAGGTGGTAAGGATCGACACTGCCGCCATGACCATCGGCACGACAGCTACGAACGAGCCGAAGACGAAAGCCAGCACGAACAGGGCACCGACGCCTCCCAGGAGCGTCTCGGCCAGCACTCCGGTCCCGCTCGACTTGGAGCCGTTGAGCGTCAGCTGCTGGATGCCAGTCGTGCCGACCACTGTTCCGGCAGGCAGCCGCGCCACCTTGGTGAAGGCGGCCTGCACGGCGGCAGACGGATCGGGTATCCCGAATCCCAGCGGCGGGATGTCGACGAGAGCGAACGTGAAAGTGCCATGCGAGGACACGAAACGGGCATCGTGGGTGTCGAGCCAGTCCACGACGTGGACGGGGATCGGTCTGCGCAGCCTGCCGCCGCGGCGGCCGTGCTCGACGGCGGCGAACCCACGGGCCAGGTCCCCTCGGACCTTGGTACCGTACACCGTCATGCCGCGGGGAAGAGCCACGGTCAGCACCAGAGGAGGCGCCGCACCCCCTCCGCCGTAGGCCCGGGCCAGCACCGTGTTGGCTCGGTAGGCCGGCTGGTTCGGGAGCGAGAACGTGGTGCTCAGGGTTTTCGACAGCCCCGGAGCGCTCGCGCCACCGAGCGCCAGCAGGACGGCCCATAGCGCGACGACGACCCATCGATGGTTGAGCGAGAAGCGAGTCAAGTGGCGCATGAGGTGTCCTGTGAAGGCTCGCCAGAGTCGGCACCGGGAATGTAGTGGAAGTGCCGGAGGTAGCGGCACCGCCCCTCGGTCCTGCTGCAGGAGCGTCGTCGACCGGTTCTGCTCCGGGACGCTCGGCACGGGCTGACGACGCCGCCGCTGTTCGATGGGCGCTGTCGCGGTCGCCTCGCCGGGCAGCCCGATGTTGACATCCGCGAAACGTTGCCGGAACACTCCCTGGGTAGCGTGCTCCGATGCGACGGCACCACGGGAGGACTACGGGGCTTAGTTGAACAGCGAGAACGTTTCACCGAGTTCAGCCGTGGCGAGCAGTGGCGTCCTGACCGGTCCTGGGAGCCATGGCGGCACGGTGCCTCACGGAAGTGGCTTGGGAAGCCCCCCGCCGTCGCTTTTCGACGCCTATCGATCTTCGAGTGACGAGGTGGTGCAGGACGGGACGGTGACCGCTCCGTACCTGGAGGTCGTACAGGCGCTGGACAGCCTCGAGCCGGGGACGCTGGCGCGGCGCCGCCTGGCGGCGGAGAGCTATCAGCGGTCACATGGAGTCGAGTTCCGTGTCACCGGAGACACGGCTCCTCGTACCTTTCCGGTGGACCCGATTCCCCGGGTGGTTGCGGAGGCGGAGTGGTCCACTCTGAGTCGTGGCCTCGAGCAGCGTGCTCGGGCGCTCGACGCGCTGCTGTGCGACGTGTACGGCGAGCAGGCTGCCATCCGAGACGGCGCGCTGCCCCGCTGGGTCGCGGAAGTTCCGGGGTACAGCCTCGTGGGATCCGCTTTTCGAGGGCAGCCCCACCGGGCGCAGGTCTGCGGGATGGACCTGGTGCGGGATGCCGGTGGGACCTGGCAGGTGCTGGAGGACAACGTGCGGGTCCCGTCGGGACTGGCGTACGCGATCCACAACCGAAGGATGATCGACGCGGTGATGCCCGAGCTGCCTCGGCCACGGGGGCTCTGTGACGCGTCCCGCTCGGCGGCGATGCTCCGGTCCGCGCTCGGCGCGTCCGCTCCGTCCCGGGTTCCCGGTGAGGCACGAGTCGTGTTGCTGAGCGAGGGTCCAGGCGGCTCTGCCTGGTTCGAGCACTCCATGCTCGCGTCGGAGATGGACGTGGACATCGTCTTGGCGCGGGAGCTGCTGGTGGAGGTGGACTGTGTCTACCAGCTCCGGCAAGGGGCACCGCGGCTGCCGGTGGACGTCATCTACCTACGGATGTCGGAGTCGGAGCTGTCGGGTGCTGCGGGAGCGGACGGCCTTCCGCTCGGCCCGAGGCTGGTGGCGGCCGCGAGAGCAGGACGCGTTGCGGTCGCCAATGCGCTGGGCAACGGCGTGGCGGACGACAAGGCGGTCTACAGCTACGTGCCGGCCATGATCCAGTACTACTTGGGCGAGAAGCCGATACTCGGGACCGTCCCGACGTATCTCTGCAGGCAGGAGGACCACCGCCGGCACGTCCTCGCTCGCCTGGGGGAACTGGTGCTCAAGCCTGTGGACGGCTATGGAGGGAGTGGAGTCGTGGTGGGGTCCATGGCGTCGGAAGAGGAGCTGGACGCCGTGCGCGGTCAGATCCTCGCACACCCCGCCTCGTGGATAGCGCAGGAGATAGTGCAGCTGTCGACCCACCCGAACATGTCGGAGCGGGGTCTCGAGGCGCGTCACGTGGACCTGCGGGCCTTCGTGCTCGTCTCGGACGTAGCCGCCGTGGCGCCGGCTGCGCTGACCAGGGTGGCGCCCGAGGGCAGCATGATCGTCAACTCCTCTCGCGGCGGAGGTTCCAAGGACACCTGGCTTGTCTGCGGCTCCTCCGGCGGGCGGCGGTCGTAGGCGAGAAAGGGACTTCGTCATGTGCGGATTCGGTGGGGAGCTACGAACCGACGGAGAGCGGGCCGATGCCGCCGCCGTCGCGAGGATGTCGCCCATGTTGGCCGATCGCGGTCCCGACTCGTCGGGAGAATGGGCGTCCGGACCGATGGCCATGCTGCACCACAGGCTGGAGGTGATCGATCTGTCGCCCAACGGCTCGCAGCCCATGGTGGACGCCGAGCTGGGTCTGTCGCTGGTGTTCAACGGCTGCATCTACAACCATGTCCAGCTGCGCCGAGAGCTGGAGGCCTCGGGCTACGACTTCCACTCCACGTCCGACACGGAAGTGATCCTCAAGGCGTACCACCGGTGGGGCCCCCGTTGCGTGGAGCGGTTCAACGGCATGTTCGCCTTCGTGCTCCACGAGCACCGCACCGGACGGACGGTGATGGCCCGCGACCGGCTCGGCATCAAACCGCTCTACCTGTCGGAGCAGCCGGGCAAGATCCGCTTCGCCTCGACGCTCCCTGCTCTGGTCGCAGCCGGGGGAGTCGACACCACGGTCGACCCGATAGCCCTTCATCACTACATGTCGTGGCACTCGGTGGTGCCCGCCCCCCGGACGATCCTCGCCGGGGTACGCAAGCTGCCCCCAGCCACCGTGCGAGTTCTGGAGCTGGACGGTCGCCGCTCCGAGTCGGTCTACTGGGAACCGTCCTTCACCCGGCACGAGGGAGCCGAGCTGCCGGACGGGGAGTGGCAGGAGCAGGTGCTCGAGGCCCTGCGGGCGGCCGTGAAGCGCCGGATGGTGGCGGACGTGCCTGTGGGGGTGCTCCTGTCCGGCGGTCTGGACTCGAGCCTGATCGTCGCCCTTCTAGCCGAATCGGGCCAGAAGGGCCTCTCGACGTTCAGCATCGGCTTCGAGGCTGCCGGGGGAGAGGCAGGGCACGAGTTCGAGTACTCCGACCTGGTGGCGCGGCAGTTCGACACCGACCATCACAGATTCGCCATTCGCGACACGCGGCTCCTTCCTGCGGTGGAGTCTGCGGTACGCGCGATGAGCGAGCCGATGGTGAGCCACGACTGCGTGGCCTTCTACCTGCTCTCCCAGGAGGTGTCCCAGGAGATGACGGTGGTGCAGTCCGGTCAGGGAGCAGACGAGGTGTTCGCGGGGTACAGCTGGTACCCGCCGCTTGCCCACGTCGACCGGGCCCAAGCGGTGGACGCCTATGCGAGGGCCTTTTTCGACCGGTCCCACGCCGCAATGGCTGACCTGGTCTCGCCCGAGTGGCTGGTCGAGGAGGATGTCAGCAGGGCGTTCGTCGAGCGCCACTTCGGCGCTCCGGGGGCGGAGACGGCCCTCGACGCAGCACTGCGTCTGGATACGCAGATCATGTTGGTGGACGATCCGGTGAAGCGGGTAGACAACATGACGATGGCTTGGGGACTCGAGGCGAGGGTGCCGTTTCTGGACCACGAGCTGGTGGAGATGGCGGCGCGATGCCCTCCTCGACTGAAGCTGGCAGACGGTGGCAAGGGTGTGCTGAAGTCCGCCAGCCGGAAGCTGGTCCCGGACGCCGTGATCGACCGGCCCAAGGGGTACTTTCCGGTTCCGGGTATCCGCCACCTGGGCGGGCGGATGCTGGAGCTGGTTGGCGAGGTGCTCCAGGCGCCCGCTGCCCGCGAGCGCCGGCTGTTCCGCTCCGACGCGATCGACCAGCTGCTGGCCGATCCCAATGCTCGCCGGACACCCATCGGGGGGAACGTCCTGTGGCAGGTGGGCCTTCTGGAGATGTGGCTCCAGCGCATGGGGATCTGAGTGGGTCCGGACGATCCCCCGAGTGGGCGGTCCGGGCTCCCGGTCCCTGAGGACGTCTACGGCAGTTGGTCACCGGCGCCGGCGCCGGACGGATCGGCAGTCGCCTTCGTGTCGGACAGAGCCGGATCGGCTCAGGTGTGGATGTTCGACGGACGCACGTGCAGGGGTCCCCTTGCGGACCGGCTCAGCGGTGTCAAGGCGGTGAGTTGGTCGCCCGGGGGATCGTGGCTGGCCTGTGTCACGGCAGCGGAGCACGGCTCCCGGGAGCAGGTGTGGACGTTCCGGCCGGACGGCACGGATCTGCGTGTCGTCGGCGGAGGGCCGGGGGGGACGGCGGCGGTCGGGGCAGGGCCGTGGGGTGGCTGGTCGGCCGACGGCAGGTTGTTGACGACCGAGACGGTCGTGACGTCGCAGGCATCACGTTGGACGACTCGGGCTTTCGCGGTGGACCCCGAAGACGGCGACCGCCAACTCGTCGCCGAGCTCCCGCTGATCGCACTGTTGGACATGAGCGTCGACGGCACGGTCGCACTGCTCCGCGGTGGGCGCCGGGGCCGACGGCAGCTGGGCGTGGTCAACGTCGCCGAATGCACCGTTAGCTGGTTGCTGGGCGGTGCCGGCTCTACGGAGAGGGGCTGCCTGTCACCGGATGGCCGGACGGTGTTCGCCTGCACGGACGTGGGCCGCGAGATGGCGGCGCTGGTCGCGGTCGATCTGGAGAACCTGGCCGAGGAGCCCCGGCGCGACGAAGAGCTCCTCAGGCATGAGGAGACGCTTGCAGGCATGTTCGCCTCATCGCCCGGCGTTTCGGTGCTCGTGGAGGAGGTGGCAGCCGGAATAGAAGCTGGCATCGAAGACGTCGTGCCCGATCCCGGGCGGACCAGGCTGGCGCTGTTGTGGAACGTGAAGGGCGGCCAGAGCCGGGTGAGCGTGCTGGACGTGGCGAGCGGAGCGCACAATGTGGCCCCGGAGCTACCGAGGGACGTGGTGCTGGACTGCCGGTTCTCCGCCGGGGGGTCGCTGCTGGTCACGGCGGAGAGTTGGTCCGACCCTCGGGGAGTGTGGTCCGTCGACGGTGCGCTGGTCCATTCGGTTCCGTTGAGCAGCCCCGGCAGTGGCTCTCTTCTGGCGTCCAGGGGTGCCAGCGTCCGGAGCGTCGATCCCGCCCGACTGGTGCCCCCCGAGCTGGTCACTCTGGCTTCCTTCGACGGGACCGAGCTGACGGGATGGCTCTACCGGCCTCCCGTCGAACCTCCCTGGACCACCGTGATCCATCTTCACGGGGGTCCGGAGTCCCAGGAGAGACCCGTCTACAACTCCCTCTTCCAGTCGCTGATCTCGGAGAACGTCGCTGTGTTCGCTCCCAACGTCCGAGGCTCCTCGGGCTTCGGCCGCAGTTTCCGAGAATCCGACGACCTCGCCGGGCGCTACTGCGCTATCGACGACGTGGCCAGTTGCGCCGCCCATCTCCTTGCGAGCGGCCTGTCCGTGGGTGGCCGGATGGGATGCATGGGGCGATCGTACGGCGGCTACCTGACCCTAGCGGTGCTGGTCCGGTACCCGAGGCTGTTCTCGGTGGGAGTGGACGTCTGCGGGATGGCGAACTTCGCCACGTTCTTCGCCGGCACGGAACCGTGGATCGCCGACGCGGCGGTCGGCAAGTACGGCGATCCGCGACGCGATGCGGAACTGCTGGAGGACTTGTCGCCTATTCGGAGGATCGGGATGCTCGAGGCTCCGCTACTCGTCGTGCACGGGGCGGAGGACACCAACGTCCCGGTGTGCGAAGCGCAGCAGGTCGTCGAGTCGCTCGAGAGAAACGGTGTCGAGCACGAGTACCTGCTCTTTCCCGACGAGGGGCACGAGCTGGAGAAGACCATCAACCGGGTCGCTTTCGTACGGGCGGTGGTGTCATGGGTGACCAGCCATATCGGGGCGCCTGAGACCGTTCAGCTCTGAGGGGCCGAAGGCCATGGCGCCGATCGCGTCGACCACCGAAGACCCCGATTCCATCGCACGTCGCTGCCGAGTGGCGCCGTTTCCAGTGGCCAGTAACCTGTCAACCCCTGCGACCAGCCCTGCGTGCTCCCCGTCCCTCTGCAAGGCTTTGCCGACGTGGGCGACCAGCATCTGGACCACTTCTCGTGCGGGGCGAAGCTCGGAGGTGAGAGGATCGGCCAACTCGCCGGACAGGCCGAACCGGGCTGCGCGCCACATGGCAGCCTCCAGGGTGTCTCGCCTCCAGGGTGCAGCGGGCGCATCGCTGGCGATCTCGTCGACGCAGGTGGACACGAGGGCGCGGACCAAGATTCCCAGCATCACCGTATCGTCCACCGTAAGGCAGGTGTCGGTTGCCCGGAACTCCAGGGTCTCGAAGCGAGACGAGGGCCTGATATGCCAGTAGATATAGCTGGCATCGGCGGCGGCGCCCACGAGCTTCAGCCGAGAAAGGATGTCCACGTAGTCGGCCATGGACGACAGAGCAGGTGGCATACCTGACGTGGGCCATTTCCTCCAGACTTCGATCCGGTAGGAGTCGTATCCGGTATCCAGCCCCTCCCAAAATGGTGAGTTGGCGGTCATCGCAACCAGTACTGGAAGCCACGGCCGCGCCCGGGTCATGACCGCGATCCGAAGGTCCGGATCGGGTATTCCGACGTGCACATGGCATCCGCAGATGACCTGCTCCCTGGCCACCTGCTGGAAGTCGTCCTCCATCCTGCCGTAACGCGGGTCCGAACGGTCCACCTGCTGGTTTCGCCAGGACGAGAAGGGATGGCTCCCGACGGGCAACGGTGTCAGCCCGACCGACTCCGCGGCCAGCTGCAGGTCTCTCCTCGATGCCCGGAGATGGCTCCGGAGCTGTTCGCTGGAGGTGCACACCGGAGTGGCCACCTCGATCTGACAGAGGTTCAGCTCTCGAGTGAAGCCCTCGGGCATTCCCCTCTTCTTGTAGTACCTCGGAACGAGCCGGTGGGACTGCGGTACCAGGCCGCCCGTCGTGACGTCGGCGATGAGAAATTCCTCTTCTACACCCAGCGTCAGTACCAAGTGCGTTCCTCTCGCTCGGATGCCCCGATCGCTCAGATGCACCGTCCGGCGAGTTGTGGTCTCGTCCGGTAGGTTCCAGTCTGCCAGGGGGGGCTCCTCGGGATGCCGTTGCACGGATGTGTTCACATAGTCGACACGCAGGGGGACCCAGGGCTGAAAGCGGTGCGCGAGGGCTGCCGTATGCTGGTGGCATGCAGCCCTTGATCGGAGTCAGTGGACGGTCTGCGACTGAAGAGGGACGTCGGCTGGACGGCATAGAGAGCGGTTACGTGCGGGCCGTCGCCTCGGCAGGAGGCCTGCCGGTGGTGCTGCCCGTGCTGAGACCGGAAATGGCCGGAGCGATGATCCGCAAGGTGGACGGTCTGCTGCTGGCTGGCGGGAGGGACATCGAAGCGCGTCACTACGGGGAGGCGCCCGCGGAGGAGGCCGAGACGCCGGAGCCGGAGCGAGATGCGTGGGAGATGGCGGTCCTGACCGAGGCCCTGGAAGCGCAGCTGCCAGTGCTGGCTGTGTGCAGGGGGCTGCAGCTGTTGAACGTGGTGGCCGGAGGTACGTTGATCCAGCACCTGCCGTCGGTTTCCCGGCTGGCACACCGACAAGCCGATCGGCATGCGGAGTTTGCCCATTTCGTGACGGTGAAGCGTGACAGCACTCTGGCTTCGGTGGTGGGGGAGGGCGAGGTCGGTGTGAACAGCCTCCATCACCAGGCGATCGATCGGTTGGGGAGCGGCTTGACCGCAGTGGCGTGGTCGGACGACGGGGTGGTGGAGGCCGTCGAAAGTGTGTACCCGGCGAGGGTGATCGGAGTGCAGTGGCACCCGGAGCTTCTCGTGGAGGGCGGACGCCATGCGCGCCTGTTCACATGGCTGACGGCGGGGGCGAGCCGGCAGCTCTCCTTTTCGGACCGCCGCCCGCAGCTGTCCGCGTCGGTCGGTCCCGAGAGCGGCGCGTCCCCCTCCTCCGCCGTCGCGTAGCCCGCTCGGTCATCCGGCGTCGGCGGGACCGAGACGGAACGGCTTAGTCTGGGGACTCGGCGGGTCCGAGTCCATCGCTGGCCGGTGCCGGGCAGCGGACGTAGATGTTCCCGTCGTCTCCTTCTCGGACGGCGAAGCTCCTTGTCGGGGAGTCGCCCACCAGGGCCGCACCGTCCTGCAGGCGGAACCTCCAACCGTGGAGAGGACAGACGACGCTCGTCGAGTCGACCAACCCGTCAGCCAGTGGCCCTCCCCGGTGAGGGCAGCGTGCCTCGAGCGCATGCACAGAGCCGGACCTGGTTCTGAACACCGCTACCAGCAGGCCACCCAGGTCGACCTCGCGACCTTCGCCGACGGGTATCCGCTCCAGCGCTCCGATGCACGTCTCGTCGACCAGCCTCATTTGACCGGTATCCTCCGGACGAATTGGTTGGGTGTGACAGGGAAGTCGCCCTCGCTCCAAGGATCCGAGTAGGCATCGACCGAGGCTTGGATCTCGGCCTCGAGGACATCACAGAGTCCTTCCGAATCGTCCACCAATACCGAACGCAGCCGCTCAATGCCTTCTCGCTCGACAAAGGCGTACGGCCGCTCCAGGTACTTGCCGTTCAAGCGGTAGTACTGGACGAAGCGACCGACGAGCCTGAGGACGTCGTCCTTGGAGCCGACGACCGAGAGGAGCTCTCCTCGGCGGATGTGCGAGCCCGCCGAGCCGCCGACGTACACCTCCCAGCGGCCACCCTCGATGGCGACCACTCCGACGTCCTTCACCAGAGATTCAGCACAGTTGCGAGGACATCCTGATACCGACAATTTCATCTTTGCGGGACTTTCCAGACCCTTGAAGCGTTGGTCTATGCTTACTCCCAACTCAGTCGAGTCGCCAAGGCCATATCTACAGAACTCGGTCCCGACGCAGGTCTTGCACGTGCGAAAGGTCTTTCCGTACGCAAAGCCTGACTCCATGTCGAGATCCGCCCATATGCCAGGAAGATCCTGCTTCTTGACACCAAGGAGATCTATTCGCTGGCCGCCGGTGACCTTGACCATTGCGACGCCGTACTTATCCGCCGCGTCGGCGATCCGGCGCAGCTGGGCAGCGGAAGTGACTCCGCCGGGCATGCTCGGGACCACGGAGAAAGTGCCGTCCTTCTGGATGTTCCCGTGCACCCGGTCGTTGACGAACCGGGCATCCCGCTGGTCTTCGTACTCACCGCCCCAGAGAGTGCGCAGAAGTGAAGCGACACCCGGTTTGCTGAGAGCGTCTTCGACGCCGGGAGACAGTGCGTCGAAGACGGACGACACCGATCTCAGCTGCATCCCGCGAATGCGCTGGACAAGTTCCGGTTTGCTGAGCGGGATGGCCGGAACGTAGTAGCCGGAAGAGGGGTCCTCTTCGACGGTCCCTCCGCAGGCGAGCTCGACGATGTCGGATACGAGCGTTCTGCACGAGCCGCAGCCCGTACCGGCGCGGGTGGCGGACATGGCGGCCTTGACGGAGCGGTTACCCGCCTTGACTGCAGCGATCAGGGTAGCCTTGTCCACTCCGTTGCAGTTGCAGATCTGGGTGTCGTCCGGCAGTTCGGCCACGCTTCTCTGTGTGTCCGGTGAGCCGATGTCGAAGAGCAGCGAGTGTCTCTCTTCGGATATCGGCCTGCCCTGATCGAACGCCTGCAGCAGGAATGCCACCTTGGAAAGGTCGCCAAGGAGAGTGGCTCCGACGACCTTGCTGTCTCGCAGCACTACGTTCTTGTAGATTCCTCGTTTCGGTTCGAGGAACTTGACCACCTCGTCGTCTTCGTGGGTTGCGGACTTGAGGCCCATTGTCGCGAGCTCCACGCCCATGACCTTCAGCTTCGTGGCGATCTTGGATCCCAGGTAGACCGATTTCGGGTTATGGGCAGTGAGGTTGTCAGCCAGGGTTCCTGCCTGCTCCCAGAGTGGAGCGACCAACCCGTACACCTGCCCCCTGTGCTCTGCGCACTCTCCGACGGCGTAGATGGAGTGATCGTCCAGGGACCGCATCCTGTCGTCCGTGACCACCGCCCTCTGGACCGTCAGGCCGGCTTCCACGGCCAGCTCCACGTTGGGAGTGACTCCCGTGGCGACGATCACCATGTCGGCCGCCAGGTTCGACCCGTCGTCGAAGATGACGCCCTTCACCCTCGAAGTGCCGATCACCGCCACGGTCTTCGTCTTCAAGTGCACTGTGATCCCGAGCTGCTGCACAGTCGAACGAAGGATGCCGGCAGCTTCGCTGTCCAGTTGCTGGTTCATCAGATCCCCGCTCCCGTGCACCAGGTCCACGTCGAGCCCCCTGGCCAGCATGGCTCGGGCGGCCTCCAGGCCGAGGAGACCTCCACCTATGACGACTGCCCGTGACGAGTGCCGGACACTGTCGAGCATTGCGCTGCAGTCGTCCAGCGTCCGGAAGCCGAACACTCCGCCGAGGAGCTTGCCATCGCTACTGCGGATTCCTGCAAGCGGTGGGAAGTAGGGCCTGCTCCCTGTGGCGAGGATGAGCTTGTCGTAAGGGGCACTGTCCCCGTCGCACGTGAACACCTTCTTGGCCCAACGGTCGACCGAGCAGACCCGAGATCGTACGCGAAGTGTTACACCGTTTCTATCGTACCAATCAATACTATTGATGAAGACATTGTCAACGTCCTCCGTCCCGGCCAAAACGTTGGAGAGAAGGATCCGGTTATAGTTGGGGTAGGGCTCGTCCCCGAAGATCGTGATGTCGTAGTGCTCGGGGCCGACACGTCTTAGGATCTCCTCCACTGTACGGACGCCCGCCATACCATTGCCCACGACTACCAAGCGTTCCCGCTGGGCCACTCCAGTAGCGCTCATGGTATCTCCATGAGCCCGAAGTCCACGACGATCGTGCCCTCAGCGTCCTCGGGAGCAGCAAGCATCAACTCCAAATGGCTGTCCGGCTGAATGTTCTGGACCACTCGGAGGGACACATGAGAGTCCGAGGATGCGCCGATGGGAAAGTAGCGGAGTGGCTCACCGTCCAGCAGCAGTAACAGGTACACGAGCTGAGAACCGGAGTTACCCGCACGTAGGTAGACCGGCTGTGCATAAGCGCCGGAAGGGACAACGTACGACATGGTCGAGTCTATCTGCATAGGCTTGTCGTATCCGTTCCCGCGATATGGAAATACACCCTGTCGGAACCGAGGTTCAGCTTCCATTCACCAGATCTCCTCTTTCAGTTCTATTGGTGACTGTCTATAGGTGACGTGCCCATTGGTCCTATTGGTGACGTTGCACCGATGAGGGTCGTGCTTCCGGATAGAGGCTGCGCACACCTTGAACTCCGGCATCTTCGACCTGGGATCGAGTTCTGGATTGGTCACAAGATTGGCTCTTCCGGATGCAGGGAAGTGGAACGGAAGGAAGACGGTGTCGATACGGATGTCGGATGTGCAGTGAGCCCACGCCGTGGTAGTGCCGCGAGGTGTCGTAACGTCGACCATATCGCCGTCGTTGATATCGAGTTGGCGCGCAAGAAACGGGTGCATCTCCACACTCGGCTCTTGTCTGTCACTCCTCAAATCGTCTATGAGGCTCGTCTGCGTACCACTTTGGTATTGAAAGATGAGGCGGCCGGTGGTGAGGTATATCGGGAAGCTCTCATCGGGGGGGTCGGCCACCGCCCGGTGGAAGACCGGAGAAAAACGGGCTCGCCCGCTGGTGGTGGAGAAGCTGTCCAGGAACAGCCTCGGAGTACCGGTCGGTCTCTCTCTAGGGGCCGGCCAGTGGGTTGCCGACGCTCGGTCCAAGGCGACGTAGGTGATTCCCGAGTAGTCGGCCCGCCCTCCGGCACTTGCCCGAGCGAGCTCGTCGAACACATGCTGCGCCACGGGCGAGAATCCGCTGCGGTGACCCAGGCGAGCCGCAAGGTCGGAGAGGACCTCGAGGTCTGTCCGGACCGAGGTCGGTGCGGACCTCAGTCGCCTGCGTCGCAGTACTCGTCCCTCGAGGTTGGTCGTCGTCCCGTCCTCTTCGGCCCACTGAGCCACCGGGAGCACGACGTCCGCGAGTCGAGCGGTGTCGGACATGAACGGGTCGGCGACGGCCAGGAACTGCAGCCGGCTGAGCCTGGACTCCACGGCAGCGGCATCGGGGGCGGAGACGACCGGGTTCGAACCCATCACGAGCAGAGCCCTGACCCCACCCTCCTCCCCGCAAGAGCTGAGCATCTCGTAGGCCGACGTGCCGGGGCCAGGGATGGTGTCGGGGTCGACGCCCCACACCTCGGCGACATGTCGCCTCGCGGCGGGATCGGCGATGCTGCGATAGCCGGGCAGTTGGTCTGCCTTCAGCCCGTGCTCCCGGCCACCTTGGCCGTTGCCCTGACCGGTCAGCGTTCCGAAGCCGGACCACAACTTCCCCGCATGACCTGTCGCCAAGGCCAGATTGATGAAGGCGGCCACCGTGTCGGTGCCTTTCGTGTGCTGCTCGACGCCCCTGGCCGTGAGGATCATGGCGTGCTCGGCCGTAGCGAAGGCTCGCACCACGTCGGTCATGGCGTTCACCGGCACCCCGGTCAGCCTCTCGATCCTGTCCGGCCAGTAGGAAGCGACCGCTTCGCGCACTTCGTCGAAGCCCGAGGTCCGTTGCCGGACGAACTCGCGGTCGATCCAGTCTGCTCGTATGGCGATGTTCAGCATCGCGTTCGCGAGGGCCAAGTCGGTTCCGGGAACCGGTTGCAGGTGGACCGACGCCATCTTCGCCGTCGCGGTGCGACGAGGATCGATCACTACCAGTGTTCCGCCCTTTTCGATCAGGGCGGTGAAGAAGCGCATGGCCGGAGGCATCGTCGCTGCCGGGTTGGCACCGGCAAGGATGACGACGTCGGCCATCGACACGTCCGAAAGCGGGAAGGGCAGCCCCCTGTCCACCCCGAAAGCGGAGTTGCACGCTACTGCTGCCGACGACATGCAGAAACGACCGTTGTAGTCCACGTTCGGGGTGCGGAGGACCACCCTGGCGAACTTGCCCAGCTGATAGGCCTTCTCGTTGGTCAGTCCACCGCCGCCGAAGACCCCGACCGCATCCGGTCCGTGCCGATCTTGGACGTCACCCACCGCCTCTGCGATGCGGTCGAGCGCGAGGGACCAGCTGGCGGGCACCAGCGCACCGCCTTTGCGGGTCCTCACCATCGGGCTCAGGAGTCGGTCGGAATGCGAGAGCAGTTGACCCGATGTCCATCCCTTGCGGCAGAGGCCGCCCTGGCCGGCCGGCTTGGCCTCGACCGACTCCGACGGGAACCCCGAGTTCTCCGTGCGGAGCGACATCCCGCATTGAAGCGAGCAGTAGGGGCACGTCGTCGTGTCGCCGAAAGGAACGCCTGGCGGCGTGCGGGCCGAACGAAGCCGCTCCTCCTCCGGTGCCGTCGGTCTCATCCCGAACCCATCATGGCCACACCGTGTTTCGGCAGTGAACCGCGGGCATTACCGCTGGACTACAAGCCGACCCCTGGTTGACCAGACCCGGCACCGCCGGCCCTCCGTGGGGGACCACGGCCGACGGTGCCGGAGGGGTTCAGCGGCTACCGCAGGTGCAGCGGCGATCCGCCGGCACGTTCGCCATCACTTGCTGCACATGCCTTCCACATCCGGACCAAGTCACCTTCTTGCATCGCTTGCAAACCGCCGGACTGCACATTCGGTCTCCTCCTTGGGGGTCGTTCGCATCACCGACTATACCCCCCCCGGTATCGGATCCGGCACGCGCCCCTTGCGCCGACTGCCGGGAGCGTCACCGGGTGATCGGAGAGCGTCTGAACGGCGGCCCTACAGAGACCGAGGTGCCCGACCGGTCCGCTCCCGGATCGACCGACGACGAGGTGTCCGACCGGGAGGCTGCTCGTCCCCTCCGGTCGACGGCGGTACACATTCGCGCCCCGTTCGCGCCTTGTCCGAGCCTTCGTCGTGGGCCGCCTGGGTCTCGAACCCAGCACCTTGGGATTAAAAGTCCCCTGCTCTACCGGATGAGCTAGCGGCCCGTCGGCACAGTGGTCCACGTCGAGCGGCCCAGAGCCCACCGCTCCCCTGCAACCACCTCTCCACTGAAACCAGAACGCACATCGTAGAGGGGGGCGGTCAGCCCCGCCCCGTTGCTCGGAGCGCCTCTGGTCAGCCCGCATTGTGGTACCGGTGTGCCAGGTCCTGCAGGTCCGTAGGACCCGCACCGAAGTAGACCACGACTTTGCACCCCGGGTCGCCCACTGCGATACGCTCCTCGAGGAAGACGGCGCTGCCGTCGGGATGCTGGTGGGCGGCGATGCCACCGAACACGCTGGAGGTCATCCGGCACAGAGCAGGGGCGTTGCGCACCACTTCGCCGAAGGGGCACCTGGTGTTCCCGAGCACGATGCGACCCTCGGTCGCCTCCACGACGTAGAAGCCTCCTTCGATGGCGTGCTTGAGCCGCACCAGGCAGTCGGCGAGCTGCGCCGTCGACATGCTGCCCTTCACGTCTTTCGCCGACCGGTACTCCTGCTCCATCCTCGAGCCTATGTCTATTCCCACCTGGGCGATTGCGGCCTCCGCTACAGCGGGACCCTGTAGCTCCTCGACCGATTGAGCCATTTCCACCACCAGGGCCCGGAGGAAAGATTCTCGCCCGAACCCGTCCGGGGACGCTTCGTCGGGAGTCGGGAGAGGATTGCGGCTTCGCCGCGGCGGATCGTAGCTCGGCGACGGCGGTCGGGAAACCGGGAGGATGGCGGTCACCTTCGCTCCGCCGCCGGACCTCGCCGCGACAGTGAGCTCGTTCACGATGGAGCTCACGATGAACAGACCCCGGCCCCCTTCCGCCAGCTCGTCGGGAAGGTCCCTCGGCAACTCGAAGCCCGGGCCCAGGTCGCAGACCGTGAGCGTGGGACACTTCCCGCCCCACGTGAGGGAGACCCACGCCGAGCCACCGGCATGCTCCGCAGCGTTGGCGAGCAGCTCGGCCACGGCCATCACCGCGGCGGACAGATCGGCGGACGGCTCGGCATGCCGGCGCAGGAACGCAGCGACCTCGCGGCGCAGGTCGCGGACCGCGGAAGGATCCATGGTATCGACGTACCAGTCCATCGTTGAACGGCCCTTTACCCTCCGACTATCCCACCAAACCAATCCGAGCCGCGGGGGCGCCCGAGGATGGACGCGACGACGCAGCGTCCAGGACGCTCAGTAGTGGCCAAGCCGGGCTCCGACCAACCCGAGCGCCAGGATGGTGATGGACCACGACAGGGCCGACAGGGCCACCTCTACGGGCCGCAACAGAAAGAGCCGGTCGAGGTCCCTGCGCTTGCCGTCGAGCACCAGGAAGCCGGTAACGGCCGTCACCCGTCGCCGGAGAAGTCGGGCCTGCGTCGAAAGTGCCCGTTGGGCGATCGAGATACCGGTGGCGCCCCCGGCTATGGCGAGCGCGCTCGGTGTGACGCTGCGACTTTGCACCACGTACCCGACGAGTGCAGGGAAGCCGCCCCAGCTCACGGCGAATGCCCAGTCGGTGTGGAGCCGGCCGCCGAACATCTCGAGGTTGTAACCGACCACCAGGAAAGCACCCACCGCCACCAGCACCAGCAGCCAGAGCCCCACCATGATCGCCTCGGCCACTCCGATGCCGACCGCCACCGCGAGGGTGCCGACGGCCAGCATCTTCAGCGTCACGACTCCCAGCTCGGTGCCGAGCGGCCTTCCGTGGAGCTCGTCCAAGGCGTGGGCAGCCACTCCGACGGCAAGGAAGAACGCGGCGACGGTGAGCCCCAGGAGCCGCCAGCTGACCACCGGCGCCGCAGCGGCCCCGATGACCACGAAGGACAGGTGCCAGGCGGTGTAGGGAGGATGAAGGACTGCAAGGAGATCCCGACCAGCTCCCCTGCCGCGAACGTAGAACGCCGGCTCACTGTCGCTAGCGCCGTGGGCTCCACGGTCGTTCAAACGGCGCCTCCGCGCTTTCGCGCCCACATCACCACTCCTGCCCCTTGGGACATGATCCGGTGCTCCACTTGGTCTAGGCCCGCCGCCGTCCAGGCGCGCAACTGCCATTGCACCGGGAACCGGCGATAATGGCGAGAAATGTCGGGACCGAGGAAGCGACCGACGCGCCACCACTCCCTGCCTCCGAGGGCGGAGCCCCATGCCGGCAGGAGCAGCCGGGTGTAGACCCACCACACCGGCCAGCGCAGAGGCCCACCGGGCACCGCGAACTCCAAGCTGGCGATCGTCCCGCCGGGCCGGAGCACCCTGACCAGTTCGGTCAACGCCTGCGCAGGATCCGAGACGTACCGCAGCAGGTAAGTGAAGCTGACCGCATCGAAGCTGCAATCGGGGAACGGCAATCTCGTCCCGCTCGCCTGCACCAGGTGGACGCCCGATCCCTCCCCGAGCCGCTTGGACGCCTTTCGAAGCATCTCGTAGGTGAGGTCCAGTCCGACGACTGCGGCTCCGGTGCCTCGCCTCAGCGCAACTGCGACGCCCCCCGGACCTGTGGCGACGTCCAGCACGAGCCCGCCGCTCGGAGCTTCGATGTGGCGTACCAACTCTGCCCGCCACCTCCGGTTCTGCCCGAAAGACAGCACTTCGGCGAGGCCGTCGTAACGTGGCGGCAGGCCGTCGAAGAGCTCGGTGGCGAACGCCTCTACTTCGGTCGGCACCTGCCACAGGCTAAGGGCATCGCGGAGTTTCCGTGCCCCGGTCGACGGCCACTGGCCGCCCACCGATGATCGATCGCCGGTTTCGCAGCTTCGAACGATGGCTACGATTCGCACTGCCATGGACGACGATACGGACGTCAGAGCAAACCTGGAGCGGGAGCGGGAGCGGCTGCGGGGAGTCCGAGACGACCTTCTCGGTGACGGAGGCGTCCGGGGCCGGTCCGAGCAGGACGACCTCTCCGAGCTTTCCGGTGTCGATCAGCATCAGGCGGACGTGGGCACCGAGACATTCGACAGGGAGCGGGATCTGTCCATCGTCGAGCAGCTCGAGTCAGAGCTGGGAGAGGTGGAGCGGGCACTCCAGAAGTTGGACACCGGCGGCTACGGTCTCTGCGAGATCTGCGCCGCACCGATCGGGGCGGATCGTCTCGCTGCGCTCCCTGCGGCTCGCTTCTGCCTGGCCCACGAGCGGTCGGCGGAGCAGGATGGGCAGCCGGTGCGGCTGGGTTAGGGCGTATACCGTTCAGTTAAGGCTACATGGGTGTAGTCTGCCGGTGTGCCCCGGACCGGTTGGAGGAAGCCTGCGTCGGACCGCCGGCTATCGGACTTGGTGTCGGTTGGGCTGCTGACGCGTACGTTTTCCCCGGTGCTCGTCGACGAGGTGGTTGCGAGCTGCAAGCGCACCGAACGGCGGAACCGCTCACTGCCTGCACGGGCGATGGCCTACTTCGCCATCGGGATGGCGTTGCACGCAGAGGGCTCCTACGAAGACGTGCTCTCGTTGTTGACCGACGGGCTTTCATGGAGCACTGGGGAAGAGATCCCCGCTCTGGTGTCCAAGTCGGCCATCTTCCAGGCCCGAGCACGCCTGGGTCCCGAGCCGCTGAAAGCGCTGTTCGCCAGAGTCGCAAAGCCACTCGGGAACAGAGGACCTTGTACCGGTTGAGCGGCGCGAGCCATCGCGGGTTCTCGAGCTGTTGATAGAAGAGCCGTGCCCGCTCGGAGTGGCCGACGAGAACGAGCGCCCGGCGAAGCTGCTCGTCGGTCGGGGCTTGCCACTCGGGGGCGTCGTGTTCAGACATGGGTCCCGCCTCCCTCCGCCGGCCGAGGCGTGTTCGCCTCGGCGAGTAGCTCGGCCACCTCGTCGCTCGCGTTGAGGAACTCCCGGAGGCGGTTGTCAAGCAGGCGCTCGAAGAGGGCAAACTGCTGCTCGACCTGGACTCGCTCGAGCCGGTGCAGCGTTGTGCCGACGTGTGCATGGCCGACGAAGAACTGGACGCAGCGATGGGCTTCGTCCTCGCTCGGCCCCGAGTTGCCGCCGAATGCTGCCGACGCTGTCGCATTGACCCAGTAGTGGTGGCGTTCACGAGCGGCCTCGGTGCCGGCGCGCTCGGCGATGACGACGGCGTCGACGGTGACGTGGACGGACTGCCGGACCGTGAAGAGCGGGTCGTCGGCGAGCCCGGCCGTCATCTCGGCCTCGAGATCGCCCAGGCGTTCGTCGAGCGTAACCCAGACCTTCTCGAGCGACCGGACCGCGTTGTTGCGGCTGGCCTGTTGCTTCGGGACGGCGAACCCGTCGAAGTTCGGGTAGCGGTTGTAGATCTCGCGGACGCAGTGCGCGAAGAGCGTCATCGAGCCCGGCACCTTGAGCTGTGGGAGGAGGTTTACCGCGGTCCCGTAGAGGCGACCGAGGAGGCCGTCGAGCTCCTTTGACTTCTCGGCGAGCACCTCATGGCGAAAGAGCCGATCGGGGCGCCAGGGGGGTGTCAGATGGTCTGTGTAAGGAGGGGTCCTCGAACAAAGGAGCTTCACTGTGAACATGACCAAAGAGAAGAAGTGCACCTCGGTATCGTCGACGCCTGGCAGAGCATTGCGAAAGGAACTGTTTGGAGACGAGCTGATCGACCAGCTGGTGTCCCGAGTCGGCGAGGACGGGGTCGCGTTGACTGGGGCAGGCGGATTCCTCTCAGAGCTCGTGAAGGCGGTGCTCGAGCGGGGAATGGACGCCGAGCTGACGTCGCACCTGGGCTACGAGCGGGGTGACAGAGCAGGGCAGGGGTCGGGCAACTCCCGCAACGGGACCACCCCCAAGACCCTCGGCACTGAAGTCGGCGACATCAGCTTGGATCAGCCTCGGGACCGCAACTCCACCTTCGCCTCGGCGCTGGTGCCCAGCGACGACAGCCACCGCGTCAACCTGGAGGACATGATCATCAGCCTGTACGCAGGCGGGATGACGGTTCGTGACATCCAGTATCACCTTGCTGCGACACTCGGCACGG
>JAJYPS010000146.1 GCA_021795215.1 Actinomycetes bacterium | reverse complement strand
GACCCTCGGCGCGAACGGGTCCACCGAGTCCAAGTGGCGACGCCAGAGAGAGAACTCCGGCTCCACCACGGCGGCAGTCCGCAGGTGCGCCGCCACCAGCGCGATGGCCTCCGAGGCGCCATTCGTCAGCACCAGGCGGGTCCTGCAGTCGCCGCCGATCGCTTCCGCCAGCGCAGTCTGCGCGCCGTTCGTGTCCGGGTAGCGGCCGCCGCTGTCCAGGTGGCGGGACAAGACCGGCTTCAGAGGGGGGGCCAGGGGGTTCAGGCTCGCCGAAAGATCCAGGATCGCGGCCGGTTCGACACCGAGCGCCTTGGCCACGGCAGCGCCGTCGCCTCCGTGCGCACCGGCCGGGGGCAGTCTTGCACTCATTCTGGTCTCCTCTCGAACGCCGCGGGGCTCCCCTGGGGCGACAGCCGGCTTCTCAACAGCGACCCCGACGCCGGCTCCACCGTCGACCGGGGGGCAGCGACCGCGGCAGCGACCACGACGCCGGCTCCACCGTCGACCGCGCCGCCGACCGGACCGTCGACCGGGCGGCAGACGGCAGGACCAGCAGCGAAGGGAGCACCAGCAGCCCAGCGAGTGCCGCCGTCACCTGCTCCGACAGACGCACCGCCCGGCGGATGTCGGAAACGTCCGGCGCACGCCCACTCCCGAGGATCGGCCCCGTCCGCACACCCTCGGGGTAGCGGTTGGTCCCCCCGAGACGCACTTCCAACGCCGCGGCGAAAGCCGCTTCAGCAACGCCCGCGTTGGGAGAAGGATGCCCCGGCGCGTCAGTCAGCACCGCGGCCAGGATCGGTCCGGCCAGCCACGGCCTCACCGTGACGACCAGCGCCGCCGTCACTCGGGCAGGCACCCATGCGGCGACGTCGTCCAGGCGGGCACTCGCACGGCCGAACCTCCCGTAGCGGGAGCCCCGGCGGCCGACCATCGAGTCGAGCGTATTCACGGCTCGGTGCGCAGCCGCACCGGTCGCACCGCCTGCCACGGCCCAGAGCACCGGGGCGATCACGGCGTCGACCGTGTTCTCCGCCACCGACTCCACCACCGCACGAGCGATCTCGTCGTGCCCCAGCGTTGCCGGGTCCCTCCCCACCAGCGACGGCAGGAGGGCTCGGGCCATCTGCAGGTCTCCCCTGCCCAGCGCCCCCGACACGGCCATCGCCGCCTCGCCTAGGCCCCTCTGTGCCGAGCAGATCCACGTCGCAGCGGCCGTCGAGCCCACCGTCCGGCCGGCCAAGACTGCCATCCCCACGCCGGTAGCCGCGTACAGAGCGCCCGCAGGCACGCTGTCGTGCCACAGGACCCGTTCGATCCGCTGCATGGTCCTGCCGAACAGCGCCACCGGGTGAACGCCATCCGGCACCTCGCCGAACGACTGGTCCGCCAGCAGCCCCAATGCCGCCAGCAAGCCCCTCCTGCGGAGCACAGCCAACCGCCTACCGACCCTCGGCCGCCCGGCGGTCACCACCGGATCCCACCGGCCAGCACGCTGGAAGCGGCAAACAGCCCCACCGTCTCCGCCACCACCCCGCTGGCCCCCAGCACGTCGCCCGTCACACCGTCCAGGCGGCGGACCGCAAGCCGGATGACCGCCAGACCGGCTGCCGTGGCGGCCGCCAGCGCCATGACCCCCCCTACCGGCAGCCACCACAGCGCAGCGCCACCGGCGCAGACGACTGTGACCGCCGCGGCAACCGCCGGGCGGGCTGCCGGTCCCCCGAACGCAGAGCCGAGACCGCCCTCCGCCCTGGCATGGCGGAGCGAACCCGCGGCCGTCGCCATCAGCCCCCGTGACAGCGCCCACAGGGAGCCCAGAAGGAGCGGGGACGGCCGCAACGACGCCAGCGACACGAACCGCATCAGCAGCACCGCCGCCAGCGCAAGCACCCCGAAAGCTCCCACTGCCGGGTCGGACATCGCTTCCAGGCGCCTCTGGGTCGACAGGTGCGGCACCAGCCCGTCCGCCGAGTCGGCCAACCCGTCCAGGTGCAGCCCTCCCGTCACGGCGATGTCGGCCACCACCACAACTCCTGATCCCACCAGCCTTCCCCAGCCGGCGGTCGCCACCCACCACAGGAGGCCCAGCCCGAGACCGACAGCCAGCCCGACGGGCGGGAAGTCCGGCAGGGCGCCGGACTGGGGGGCGGTGGGGCGCCCGAAACAGGTCAGGAAGCTGATGGCGCTGCGCGCTGCACCGCTCATCGGTGGCCGTCCCTGCCGACCTCTGCCCAGTCCCCCAGCAGCACGGCCCTTCCCGCCACCGCCAGGTACACCTGCGAGGCGCGACACGACACGTGCCGGTTCAGAACCCCCAGTGCGTCCCGGAACTGGTTGCCCGTGTAGGTGGAGGGATGGACGCCCAGACCCACCTCGTCGCTCACCACGATCGTCGCGTCCGGCCTGGCTGCCAGCGCGGCGTCCAGCGACGCCAGGTCGGCGGCGAACCCCGGCACGCCGGCCAGCCACGCGCCGAGGGAGTCCACGATCACGGTCCCTTCCAGGCCCCTGAGCGCTCCGGCCAAGTCCCCTCCGGGTGCCACCTCCACCGTCTCCCAGTCCGGCGGCCGTCGGCTCCGGTGAGCCTCCACCCGCGCATCCCACTCCGGGTCCGATCCCGACGGCAGCAGCCCCCCTGCCGCCACCACCGTCACCTCGTCGCCGGTCGCTACAGCCAACCGCTCGGCCAGCTCGGACTTGCCCGACCGGGCTCCTCCGAGAACCAGTGTCAACGTCTCAACCTTGATCTCAACTCTGACGTCCACGCGTCTCCTCGAACGACTGGCGGCATCTGGCCGCACCGGCAGGCAGGTCTCCTGGCTCCCGGATAGGCGCTCCTCCCGGCCTTCCCACCCCAGGAGGGGTCGTGGCCGCGACGCCCGATTCGACGGGCGCCACGTCGGGAGTCGCTCCCCGGCCACAGTTGCGGGACAGCCCCGGTCTTCAACCGGGTTCCCTGCGCTGCAGGGCAGACATTGACGTCCCCTCCCACCTGAAGGTGGGACATTCCTACCGAGTGCCACGTCACGCGGCATCTCTTCGGTGGGTTCCTGCTTCAGCGGGGTCTGCCTGGATCGCTCCAGGTCTTACGTCCCCTCCACAGG
>JAJYPS010000072.1 GCA_021795215.1 Actinomycetes bacterium | reverse complement strand
CCTGCCCCGCAGCCACCCCCACCTGCTCCAAAGCGGCACCGGCAACTGCACGTGCAGTGAACCTGGCCTCGGAGGGCTCCGCTTCGGCTCCCCGGTCGCCACGAACGGCAGTCAGAAGCCTCATGGCTGCTCGACCTCGCGATGATCGAGCGAGAGTGCGCGAGTCGCGCTGTCCGTGAGCGTTCCGGAGACTGTTCCAGGCAGGGTCACCCCGTTCGGCCCGTACCTCAGGAGATATCCGCCGTGGCGTGAGCCGACGAAATTCCCCGCCCGTCCGCCAGGACCACCGCTTCGTTGGTTGTCCGGCTGTCCACCGTCCTCGTCCCTTCGATCGGTGATCTGTACACCGACAGGTGGCGAACGGCGACGTCTCTCCAGCTCCGGCCGCTCGCCAGAGAGTGGGACATCTCCCCTAGCGCGACCAGCATGCGGCGGTCGGAGCGCAGCTCCAGCAGATGCTGCGCCAGTTCGCCCGGAGCGGTGGAGCAGACCAGCTCCGCAGGAGCCCCGATCGACTTCCCCAGCGCGGGCGATACGAGCAGCGGCGTCCGGTGCGCCAGCGCCAGCGCCAGCGCTCCGCTCGAGGAGAAGGGGCGGGGGTACGTGAACAGAGCCAGGTCGCAGCTCGCGAACGTGGCATGCACTTCCTCATCGGGCACGTACCCGATGAACGAGGCCACTTTCCCGTAGTGATCCCGTAGTTCGTTGGCGTAGGGATCTCTTCCCCGCAACCGCGGGTGCTCGCCTCCTGCCACGACGAGCCTCACGGCGGGGCCGGCGATCGCCGCGGCCTCCAGGGCCGTCTCCAGACCCTTGTACGGTGCGATGAACCCGAAGCAGAGCACCACGAGAGCGTCCTCGTCCAGGTTCAGGCGGCTGCGCAGGTGCGACCCGTCGGAGCGGGCGACCCTGCCGTCCTGGGGCGCTTCCAAGACCTCCTCCACTCCGTGCGGCACCGTCGTCGCACCGGGCACGACCGAGGTGAAGCTGTCCTCCAGCACGACTGCCGTGTGGGCGAGCCCGCTCAGTGCCCTCTGGACCAAGGCCAGAGCGGCCCGGGCGAGCAGAGGAGGGATCGAGACCCGATGCAGCTCCGTGAACCCCGAGTCCACCGACCCCGGGTCCACGACCTGGTGCAGAGTCACCACCGTCCTCCGCCCCGACAGACGTAGGACGCCCAGCGCGACGATCAGACCGGGAACGGATCCAGGCCCGCCGTAGAGGAAGACCTCGTGCTGTACGTGCACCACCGGGGCCCGCGTCGCCAGCGCTGCTCGGGCAGCCGCTGGAAGAGCGCCCCATCCCTTGTTGAAGGAGCGGTGGACCACCACTCGTCCCTGAGGAGCCGACGGGTCCTGCCCAGTGGGTGGTTCGCCGGCCTCCTTCGGCGCCACGACAGCGACCCGCAAGCCCTCCAGTGCAAGGGACCGTGCGAGGTTCGCCGCGTAAGAAGCGACTCCGCTGGAGCCTCCGTGCCTGGCTCCGAGCGCCGGGTACGGAGAGACGATCGCGACGTCGGGAGCGTCCTTGACTGTGGCGGAGCCACCGGCCATCTCGTCGCCGCGGCGCACGATCCGTGGCCGAGCCCGGCTCTTCTGGCCGCGGCCGGCTCCCCGCCCGACGCCAGCTCGGACGGCCGAGCTCACCGCCAGGAACAAGGCCGCTGGCGCCAGGAGCTGCACCGCCCGACCCGTGCTGCCCAGGCGATGTTCGCGCTTCGCGGTCACGCCGCCGACTCCAACTCTTCTGACGTGACCGTCTCGGCGCCGCTCGCCAGACGGGCGCCCTCCAGCGCCGGCCAAGCGCCTGCAAGCAGCACCATGGTGTGCAGCCCCGCGAACGCCACGTTGTTGACCGTCGCAGGGCTGCGGCTGTGGGCCAGCCCCCATGCCATGGCGGAGACGAGCACGACGATCATCATCAGTGCAGGAAGGACGGCTCGCGGCTGGCGCGCTCGGGTGCCCTGCTTGGAGGTGACGACGAACGAGCCGCGCCTCCGCAGAGCCACCATGATGCTGGAGACGATGTGGATCCAGAAGTTCGCGATCAGAAGCGAGTAGGCACCGAACGTGTAAGCCCCTCCTCCCGCCGCAGCCACGGTTAGGAGGCTCAGACCGAAGTACGGTGCGAAGTGGACGAGAAACTGCGACGCCGTGGCGGTGCTCAGCGGTTGGGCACCGGCGAAGATCCGCACCACCGGGAAGATCATGTAGACGAGGAAGGTCCATCCGGATAGGAAGAAGCTTGCAGACAGCAGGTACTGCAGTCGCTTGGTGAACGGCAGCCGTGAACGCAGGATCACCGGGATGGAAGAGAGGCAGCCTCTCGCCCATCGCAGCTGCTGACTGACGTAGGAACCCATGTCCTCGGGACCCAGACCGGAAGCGAGCACCTCGGGAACGTAGACCGAGCGCCAGGATCGCTCGTGAAGCCGGAGGGACAGCTCGAAGTCCTCCGTCAGCGAGCTCTCGGGAAATCCGCCGACCTGCTCCAGAGCCTCCCTGCGGAACACGACGTTGGTGCCGCAGCAGAACATCGACCCGAGCCCGTCTTTGCCTCTGGCGATCCGGCCGAAGAAGAGGGCCTGCTGCGCCCACGACGACCTCGCCACCGGGTTCGTGTGGGCGTTCGCGTAGTACTGCGGCGTCTGGACGAACGCCACCTGAGGATCGGCCAGATGCGGGAGCGTCGCCTCGAGGAAGTTCGGGCGCACGACATGGTCGCAATCGACCACGGCTATGTAGGGAGCGGTCGTCGTCCCGATTGCGTAATTGAGGTTTCCCGCCTTTGCTCCGCCACTGGTCGGCCTGCGCACGTAGTGCACCCCCGTGCGCGCCGCCAGTGCCTGCATCTCCGCGCTCTTGCCGTCGTCGAGAAGATGGACGACGGCACCTTGGAGCTTGCTGGCAGCCAGCACCGTGGGCTCGACGATCTCGACCGGCTCGTTGTAGACCGGTATCAGGACGTCTACCGCAGCGGTGACGGATGCGGCAGGTGTGGCTCGGTGCCTCTCCGACACTGCCGTCCACCAGAAGCCGAGCGCCTGGAGGAAGTTGAACAGCTCCGCTCCGATCAGCAGGCCGTACAGCAGCGGGTTCCCAACCCGTGACGGCTGGAGCAACCATCCGAAGTACCAGACCGACACGACAAGGTCGACCGCGATGAGCAGTCGCAGGCGCCACCGGATCTCCAGCCTGTCTCGCACCGACCAGTCAGGCGGCGCGAGCCGGCAGTCCTGCGTGGTTGCATCCTCCAAGGAGACGGCTCCAAGATCGGGGCTCTCCAGGGCCGTCACTGGTTCGCCTGCCCGGACACGCTGGTGTCGTTGGCGGCAGCAGCGTCGGGGGCCGCCGCGGTCGCCGAGCTTGCGAGCCCGGACCCGATCGCTGGTCCCGCTACCGGTATCGGCGAGCCCGGAGTACCCGCTGGCAGTCCGGCCCGTCTCGAGACCGGCGGGTGAGCGCTCTTGGGAGCCACTCCCGTGGCAGGCGGTGTCCCCGGCGTTGCGCCCGACACGGACGAGGATCCTTGGGGCGTCGTCTCGGCGGAGGTGCCAGGTGCTTCCCGCTCCTCCTCTTCCGACCGAGGCGTCGAAGGACCACCGTTTCCTGTTAGCGGTACCGGCTTCTTCACGATCTTGCTCCCAATGCTTACCTCCCAGACGTGCACGTTCGGCACCGAGAACTGACTGCGAACCAAGCCCTCACGTTCCACGGCAATCAGCGAAGCCATGTCAGTTCTGTACGATCCCACCGTCGGTACGAGCCGCTTGCTGATCACCACGAAGGTGTAATGGCCTCCGGTGTTACGGCCTCCGGCATTGCGTGCCGTCTTCGGCGTGAGGGGCTCTGTGCGGGCAGACGGCATGTAGTACTTGATCACGTGGTTCAAGCCGCCAGGCGCGTAGAGAATGACGTCCCCGGGGCGGTAGGTCCCCGCCACACGGGCCAGCGCCTGACGGAACGCGTAGTGCTGGGACTTGGGGAGGTTCAGCTGCTGGTTGGCCAGCGCACCCGCCAGGGAGACCCCGACCAGCCCGGAGGCTAGGTACGTCGCACCCGTCCGCCTCGTGATACCGCTGACCATCCTCGCTCCGAGGAGGGCGATGAGCGGGATCGTCCCCGATACATACCTGACGTCCAACAGGAAGTGCTTGAAGTATGCCACACCGACCATGAGGAGTATCGGTCCAGCGATCGCCACTCCGAGAAAGCGGGTTTCCTCTCGGGGCTTTCGTCCCAGTGCCAGGAACCCGACCAGCATGATGAGCGGCCAAAGCGCACCGAGCTCGGTCATAGTCCTCGATGGCTGATAGCCCCACGCCGCCCAGATCATGTTCGCCAATATTGCGTACAGCCCGTACTGCTTACTGGCGCCCAATGGCGTCGTCCCGGGCTGGCTAGGCGCGGTAGTGAACCCCTTGCCGGTCTGCTGGTTCACCAGGAACTGGTGGTACGCGAATGGCAGCACGGGCAGTGCTAACGCGGCAGCTACGCCGGACCAGAGCAGCCATTTACGTATGAATTGGCCGTGCCGTGCGCCGTGCCTATCTCTCCAAGCAACCCATGCAAAAGCGACCTGCTGGCTGAACACCTCGAACAGCCCGAAGTACTGCGTCCATGCCAGAGTGGCACTTGACAGAGCCCATACCGCCCAGTAGCGAGACTTCCCCGTGCGATAGGCCATTACCTGGCTCCACAGTGCCACAAGCCCCAGGAGCATGAAGAGGGAGTACATACGTACGTCCTGGGAGTACCAGACCATGATCGGTGAAAGGGCGCTGAAAAGCGACGCCACGACACCTGTGCGGCGGTCGAACAGATCCCTACCAGCGATATATGCCATAGGGACGATTGCCGCACCGAAGATCACAGACGGTAGACGAACAAGGAACAAGGCGTCGGAATGTGCCAACCGGATGGTGAGCCAAAGGATGGTGAAATATAGAGGTGGATGTACGTCTGCTCTATACAAGTAGGACAGCATCTGGCCGTAACGCATGCGAGCTTCGAAGATGCTGGTCGCCTCGTCGAGCCAGATCCCGCGGGTCGCCGCTGCCCGCAAGACGAACCCGACAACGGTAAAGACCGCTACCGCGAAGAACGCAGGCTTCGAGGCCACTCTCGGGCGCCGCGAGGAGGTGGCCCTGACCTGTAGGCGCTGACGCAGTTCCAGGGCGGCCGGACCGGCCACAGAGAACCTGACGACGCTGCTCAATGCCGCTCCCAAGGTGCGGGTCCTCCTCGGGGTACCGCCCCGGTACGCGCTCGTGGGAGCCGAACCCTGCGGATACCGCTCGTCCTCCTCGCTGCCCTCGGGAAGTGTGGTGGAGATGCTCATGAGGCCCAAGGTTCCGGATGCAGTGTCAGGGCACCGAGGGCAGGAAGATCCTTACCCTTGCCCCGGTCCAACAGCATGCGCAGCATTCCCAGGCCTCCTCTGGCTCCTTGTAGTTGAGAAGCGAGTCCGTCCGCCGCCGCCCCTTCCCCGTCCAGCGCCGCGAGGGCTGCTCTAGAGATGGCCTTCTCACCGGCTTGAGGGGTGACAGTTGCTTGCCCGAGCAGGGCGGCCAGCGCCGCCACCTCGGGATCTTCGGTCACTGCCAGGAGCGGGGTCCCTACCGCCGCCGCGACGCAGGTCGAGGGCCAGTCCATCGCCATCACCAGCCGAGCCGACGCGGACTGCTCGATAGCGCTCTGCACGGACAAGGGGCCCTCCAGCACTTCGGTCCCGACGACCCTCTCGGCTATCGACGATGCCAATCGCGGCCCCGACCGGTAGCGTTTGGCATCGTCGGCTCCGGGCCCCGTCTGCACCATCACTCGCAGGCCCTCTCTCGTCAACTGAGCCACAGCGGCGGCGACCAACGGCGTGAGAGTGTGGTCTGGAAGGCATCCGGCCACGAGGAGCTTGTCCGACGTCTTCCACGAGCTTCGCCGACCCAGCACCCCCGTACCGTCCGCGCCGCTGGTCAGGACCGTCGCCAGAACGTCTACTCTCGACAGTTCCCGAGCGAGCGCCAGCCACAACGGATCTGCGCCCACCCTTATCGGCGGTCGCGCCCCGGCTCTTACCAGGATCCTTGCAGTGGCCTCCGTGCGCACGAACAGAAGATCCGGAACTGCGGTCAGCAGCCGTGCAGATACGCCGGTGCGCCGTGCTGCCTGCCCGGACAATCCGACGCCTGTGACGGCCACCTGCTTTCCCCGTGCCACAGCAGCGGCGGCGAGCCCCCGGAGCGGCGAGCCCAGCGGCGTCCGCGCACCCAGGTTCACCTTGCCTCCTGGGATCACCAACGCAGCGGAGGATCCAAGAGCGCTATGCCATCGTCGTGGCCCCACGATCTCTAGATCTCCCAGGGTGCCGGATCGATCCAGAGCCGACGGAGCAAGAGCCACCGCTTCGTACATGCTCAATTCGCCCTGGACAGCTCGTGCGCGCGCCGTAGCCCACGGATCCGAGCACGTAAGCCAAGGAGCGAGCACAAGCCTATCGTTCACGTACGACCTTGCCGTTCAAAACCTTGCCGTTCAAAACCTTGCCGTTCAAAACCTTGCCGTTCAAAACCTTGCCGTTCAAAACCTTGCCGTTCAAAACCGTTCGGCCCCGGCTTCTAGCGCGCCGGGTGGCATAGGCGAGTCGCTCCGCATCGGGAACAGGGCATTCACGCTCCCATCCTGCTGGACTCGTTGACCGCGTTGTCGTGCTGCATGTGCAGAAGGGACGCTCCTTCGTAGGTATCGGCAACATCGGTCAAGTCGATCACCTCCAAGCCGACACGCCGGGACGGCTCGTTCGTCACAGGCTGGCGGGTCACGACCGGCATGACTCGCTGGTGCAGCCAGAGCCGCACCGATGAAAGCGCCATTCGCTTCGAGTCACTGACGAGGCCAATCTTCGACCCCTCCTTGTCGATCCAGACGGTGGGGATCTCGGTTATCCGGAACCCGAGTTGTGATGCAACCGCAAGCAGGTCGACGTCGAACAGGAGATCGCGTGACGAGAGGAAAGGGAGGCAACGCTCTATCACCTCCCGTCGAAACACCTTGGCGCCGCACTGCGTGTCCCCGTAAGGCAGCTTGAACAGCGCGCCGACACCCAGTGCGAAGGCGGTACTTGCCATCTTTCGACCTCTACTCCGGTCCGCAGGTAGGACTGCGGCTGGATGGCGTCGACTTGCTATGGCCCCGTCGACGCCCGGCCGCGACGCTGCGTCGACCAGACGCAGAAATTCGGCAGGCGGCGTTGCCCCGTCCGCGTCGACGAATCCGATCAGATCACCGGGGCATGATCGGAACGCTTCCATTATCACCCCACCTTTGCCGAGCTTCGGGAACTCGAGAAGGGTGATCCTGTTATCCGATTCGGCCTGTTCCATCACCACGGAGGCTGTCCCATCGGTGCAGCGGTCGAGAGCCACAACTATCTGATCTGAGTCACTCAGTGCTTCTCGGTAGCTCTGTAGCGTAGGAGCGATTCGGTGTTCTTCGTCGTGAGCAGGGATAACTAAGCTGAGGCCCATTTAAGCCACCTCCTGGGAACTGAGATCCTCGGACATACTAAAGCTGGATCCTGAGGAGAAACTGATTTAGGGACGGAATAAACCCGTAACCCGGCTCTCCCGAACCGGGACGGAACCCAACTGGCTGCACCAGTTCACCTGCTATGCCGGAGCTATACGTGCGGCCTATGGGAGTATCGAGTTCGGCGATCGGAGAGCTACGGAAGGCGGTACATGCAAGAGTGCATAGTCTATTAAGTACGATTCGCCACTATATGGCGCTTTCGGGCAGTGCCGCGATGCCAGTCGACTTCTGGAGGAAGACGCACAACCTCCCGTTCTGTCGCATGTCTCGTGAACATCTGCCTTCCGACCGAAGCATGGCAAGCTGTGACTAATTGACCTTTGAAGAGCTAACGAGACACGGGTAGCACTCATGGCGAGAATCTATCCGGGGACTATTTCAGAAGCATTTCTGCTGCGCTAATAACTAGCTACTGCTCCGAGAACGAAGGCCAAACTGCCGGGGCCACTTTCATGTTGGCTGTCGATTGGTACGCAACGGTTGGACGACGCGAATCGCTCAATGGTTCGTCGTCGAAAGTTGAAGTGTCGAACCTGAAGAAGACGCCCCGGCGACGAAGACGCCCACTGACCCCAGTGGACCACTGCCGCTCGGCAGCCGAACCGAACGAGCTCCGGGACCTACCGTCACGGGAGACCCCACAGACATGGATCCGTCGGGGGATGCTCGGAACGGGAACACGCTGACCGGCTCACCCGTAGGACGGAGTGAGACCCTGAACCCCCTGGTCGGAAAGCCTCTCTGCACGGCGAAGCTCAACCGAGCCATTCTTGCCGGCACGAGGTGCGCGACGATCGAGGGCTGGCCCGGAGACGAGGAGCCGGCCGAGCGGAGCGCTACCGGCCCTCCACCAGAAGCCTTCCACCCTGCGACCGCTCGGTTTGGCAACGCACCGCTGGGCACTTGGACCCGCATGACAGCACGGCCACCCGTCATCGCCAGGAGGTTCGCCTGAGTCGGACAACCCCCGTTTATGCAGCCGCCGCTCGGGCTAGAGAGCAGCGACGGGAAGGACGGGCCGCCTGCCCACCACGCCCACGCCGTATATCCGATGCCGTGCGAGGCGAAGTACGAAAGTATCGCAGTGTCGTAGTGGTTCACGCCTGACTGAGTGGAACCGAACTCCGTGGCAACTACTGGTGCATGAGCCGCAACGCTACCGAACTTCGCCTGCCACACCTTGGCACTGGTCCGGTACTTGCTCTGATAGGGGTGAACCGCATACGCGACGTTGCTACCCGCCAGGGGGTGGGTCAAAACCCCAGACAGATCTGAAGCCCAGTGGATGCCACCCGCCAGAACTACGTTCGGCGCTCCGGTGGAGCGAACCGTGTCAAGCAGTTGCTGCATGCCGACTGCGTGGTACCTCGCCGAACCCGTCCCGACCGTGCCACCGTTGCGCCAAGTCGACCAGGAGATGGAGTGCGGTTCGTTGTACAGCTCGAACATGACCGACGGGTTGGATCCGAACCTCTTTGCTACGGACTTCCAGAAGATCGTCGAGTTGGTATCGGCCATGGGTTGTTGTGCCGGGGGGTTCCTCGTGTTGCCGCGATCGGACCAGTGAAGGTCGAGGATGACGGCCATTCCCGCCCTCTTGGCTTCCCCTACTGCCCTGCTGACCGTCGCTATGTAGTTCGGGCAGCGCGCTTGGGGCGACACCTTGTAGCCGAGCGCCGAAAGCCAGAAGTCCTGGTTCAACGGTAGCCTCACCGTGTTCGTCCCCCACGTCCGGACCATGGTGGTGAAGTCGGACGCAGGGATGCCAGGGGCGCCGCTGAGGCTCTGGCCCTGGCACGCCCACTCGAGAGACGGGCGGTTGACTCCGTGGACGAAGAAGGGCTGGCCTCGACCGTTGAAGATCATGTTGCCGACCACACGGAACGGCCCAACCGGGGGGGCGTTGGCTGGTACTTCCACCCATCGGAGGGAGAGCTTCGACGGCCCGCGCACGACTTCCGACACCGTCACGGCAACTGTAGCCGCCGCCAGTACACCGACGACAATGGCCGCCGTCAGTGCTCTCCGCCCGGGACGCCGGCTCGGATGTGCGGACGATGTGGCCGACGTGCTGCTGTCGCGCCTCGGCTCGGCGAGATCTCCGGACTCGCCGGACGTCCGGCGGCGCCACAAGCGAGAGGGCATCTCGACAACATACGGTCCGAGAGCCCGACAGGGCTCGCGGCAGGGAAGCGCCCGCGAGCGTTGGGGAGCACACCACGGCGAGGCGCCGAGTCCGCCCCAGCGGTGGTCGGAACCCTACGAGGGAGGTGCGCCGACTCACCATTCTCGGATCCGGGATCACGCAGGTCATCCCGCCGGCAGCAGTTCCTCGGTGCTGTACATCCACTGCGGAACCGATCCGGAGGGCCGCCAGCTCCGTAGCCGGCGTGGGAGAAGAGCCGTGATCTTCACGTCGCGTTCATATCGACTTCATATGGGCCTCTTCCCTTGCTTCGCCCCAGCGGATTAGGGTTTCACACCGCTGCCAGAAGCACGGGCCTGCCCCGGAAGGGTCCAGGCTCGAGCCCCACTTGCCGACAGACAAGGATGGCCTTGCGACCGTTGCATTCGAGAGCTGCCAGCCGAACGGCTGCTGTCCTGGTGTCGACCGCTGCTCTGGCCTCGTCGGGGATGGCCCTCCCAGTGCCGCCTGCTTCGGCCCAGGCCCCCGTCTCCTCGGTGACCCTGACAGGGCACGGCTTCGGTCACGGCTATGGAATGGGTCAGTACGGAGCTGTGGGGTATGCACTTGCGGGTACCAGCTATACGAGCATCCTGTCCCACTACTACGGAGGCACGACGCTCTCCACGCTGTCGCAGCCGAACCCGAGCATCCGTGTGGTGCTGACCGGTAACGACGGGAACCCCATAGCGGTGACGTCCCAGAGCACGTTCGACGTCGCGGGACACAGCTTTCCTGCCGGAACTTATGCCCAGCTTGCCCCGTCCGGCTCCGGCGCGTGGGCTCTGTCGAAGGGCCAGTCGTGCAGAGGCCCGTGGGGAGCCCCATTGGCTACGGGCATCGCCCAGTCCGCTGCCGTGGCGACACCGGCCAGTCAGGCGGCCGGAGCGACCGCGGCCCAAGTCCTACGGGTGTGCGTAAACGGCACGGCAAAGCCGTACCGAGGCCTGATCGAGGCCGCCAGTTACTCCGGCTCGCCCAGGACCGTCAACGTCCTGCCACTCGACCAGTATCTATGGGGAGTGGTGCCGTCGGAGATGCCGGCCTACTGGGGCACCCTCGGCTCGGCCGGCTCCCAGGGCCAGCCGAGCGGCTTCCAGGCTCTCGAGGCGCAGGCCGTCGCGGCACGCTCCTACGCCGAGGCGAGCCCGGGCAGGTACGGATATGCCGACATCTGCGACTCGACCTACTGCCAGGTGTACGGAGGCATGTCGGCCGAGTGGCCGACCGCCACCGCAGCCGTCAACGACACGTCCGGCCAAGTGGTACGACTGCCCGGCGGGGCTATCGCGTCCACCCAGTACTCTGCTTCGACGGGAGGCTGGACGGCCGGCGGCACCTTTCCGGCGGTGGTCGACGCCGGTGACTCGGTATGCACCACCTCCGTCTGCAACCCGTACCACAACTGGACCGTCACCGTGCCGGCCAGCACGGTCGAGGCAGCATGGCCCCAGATCGGCCAGCTGACCGGCGTGACGGTCACGTCCCGCAACGGACTTGGCGACCTGGGAGGCCGCGTCGAGACCATCTCGGTCGTCGGCACCTCCTCGACGGTGAGCATGTACGGTTACCAGTTCCAGTGGGCACTCGGCCTGCGGTCGGACTGGTTCGCTCCGTCCGCCCCCGCTCCGGCACCGGCGCCGCCTCCGCCGAACACGCCTCAGGTCCCACAGACGTCAGGGTACGTGCTGGCCAGCACGTTGGGTTCGGTATATCCCTTCGGCGGAGCGGTCGACCTCGGTCCAGCACCAGGTGTGAAGCTACCTGCAGCCGTGGTCGGGGGAGCAGCCACCCCTGACCAGAAGGGCTACTGGCTGTTGACTGCCAAGGGCAACGTGTACAACTTCGGCGACGCCGGGTGGTACGGCTCCACCGCGGCGGCAACGCTTTCATCAACGGTCGTCGCTATGGCCACCACTCCGGACGGGAAGGGCTACTGGCTCGTCACGGCGGCAGGGAACGTGTACAACTTCGGTGACGCAGCCTGGTACGGGTCCGAGGCGTCCAACACGGCTCTCGGCTCCGCCGTGGTCGGCATAGCGGCGACCACCACGGGCCGGGGGTACTGGCTGGTCACGGCAGCCGGAAGCGTCTACGCATTCGGCGACGCAGGAACCTTCGGGCCGCCTCCCGGGTGGGTGCCGCCTGCGCCGGTGACGGCCGTTGCCGCTACGCCGGACGGCAAGGGGTACTGGCTGGTGACCGCCAAGGGCAACGTGTACAACTTCGGTGACGCAACCTGGTACGGGTCGGTGGCCGGACTTTCGCTTCCCGCTGCCATCTCTGCCGCCAGCGGATCCTGAGCCGAAGCGTCGGAGGGCGAAGGCCCCAAGCACCGAAGCCCCGCCGGGAGGGAAACGAGTCGGCGCCACCCTCCGACCCCCAGCTCTCAGCGCACTCCCGCTGGGCGCCGGGGAACAGGCGTCGGAACGTTCCCTGGTCCCATGCGGCGGGTCACCTCGACCTCCCACACCTTGACGTTCGGCACACTGAATTTTTCCAGGACGAACCCGGCCCGCTCTATTGCGGGAAGTTGTTCCTTGTAGAAAGAGCTCAGAGCGGCGGGTGACGTGAGCCGTCGACTCAGCACCACGAACACCTCGTGCTGGTGACCCATAGGCGGAGGAGCGGCGCGGGAGACCTGCACGACGTCCTCGGTCGGCGCGTAGTAGCGCACGACCCCGCCGATATCCGACGGCGCGTAGGCGATTACGTCCCCTGGCCGGTAAGCGCCCACTATGCGAGTGAGGGCAGAGTGAAATGCGTAATGCCTCGGGTTCGAGCTGTTGGTCTGCTCGTTGACGAGGGCTACGGCTAGTGATGCCGTGACCACGGTGGTCACGGCGGCGACCGGAAGCATGCGTCTGGATGTCGCAGTGATCAACCTGGCCGCTGCCAGGACGACCAGTGGAACGGCACCGGAGACGTACCGCACGTCAAGCAGGAAGTGCTTGAAGTATGCGAGGCCTGTCAGTATGAGCACTGGTCCGGCAAAGCCCATCGCCAGAAGGCCGACGTTGCGCCCGGGTCTCCTACCCAACAGAAGTAGAGCCATCAGCATGCCGAGCGGCCACAAGGCGCCCAACTCGGTCATCGTGGCGTTCGGTTGATACCCCCAGCCGGCCCAGATCAGATTCGCGAGAAGCGCGTACACACCATAACGGTTCCTGATACCGAGAGTGGCCGTGCCAGCCTGGCTCGGCGCGAGATGGAATCCCTTTCCCGCCTGCTGGTTGACGATGAACTGATGGTAGGCGAACGGCATCACCGGCAGTATGATCGTCGCCATGACCAGGGACCAACCAAGCCACTTGCGCATCAGTCTTTGGAACCCATCAGTCCAACGGTCTTTCCATAGAACCCAGAGGAACATGAGCTGTTGAGAGAGAACTTGCAACAGGCCAAAGTACTCCGTCCACGCTAGAAGCCCGCTCGATACAGCCCAGACTGCCCAGTAGGGCCGCCTTCCCGTCCGATACGCCATTACTTGTCCCCACATAGCGAGTAGACCGAGCAGCATGAACTGCGCGTACATACGGATCTCTTGTGAATACCAGACCATCAGTGGCGCAAACACGCTGAGAACTGTGGCGACGATTGCAGTGCGCCGGTCGAATAGGTCTCTGGCTGCGAAGTACGTGACTGGAATGATGGCCGTACCACATACGACAGATGGGACGCGTAGTACGAACTCGGAATAGCTATGGAACACGCGTACGGTGGTCCAGAGAAGCGCGAAGTAAAGAGGAGGATGGACGTCCGTCTGGTACAGGTTCCCAATCATGCCTGCGAAGTGCATGCGGGCTTGCCGTATGCTCGTCGCTTCGTCCAGCCATATTCCTCTGAACGTGATCAGCCGTACCGTTAGGCCAACCGCTGTACATGCGAGGACCGCAATGGTGGCCGGTTGAGATGTCCTCCTACGAATGGCAATGAGCAGTCCGCCGGTCGAACGTTCCCGCCCCACTGCGACCAGCCCCTGTCCGATGGTGAGAGCTGCCATTGTGACCAGGGTCGCCATGGCCATGCCACCGGCCGTATGCTCGGCCAGGAGTACCGCCGTCTGGACGGCGGCCGCCAC
>JAJYPS010000003.1 GCA_021795215.1 Actinomycetes bacterium | reverse complement strand
TCGATGGTATCTGCGGTAGCGTGGTGAGGTGAGGTTCGAACGGATCACCACCCACCCAGAGCGGATGGGGGGGTTGCCTTGCATCCGTGACCTACGATTCCCCGTGGCCACCGTGGTGGCCATGGTGGCTGACGGGATGAGCTTCGAACAGGTGTTGGCTGAGCATCCCGACCTGGAAGACGCCGACATCCGTGAAGCGCTGCGCTACGCGGCCGAGGCGGTCACCGAGCGAGAGTTGCCATTGCGCACGAGCGCGTGAGGCTGCTCCTCGACGAGAACTTGTCGCCTCTCCTCGCTGAGTTGCTCAATGCTGCCGACCACGACGCGCTCCACGTTCGAGACGTCGGCCTGCTGACGGCCTCCGATCGAGTCATACTGGAACGAGCCAGAACCGAGCGGCGAACCTTGATTTCAGCTGACACCGATTTCGGGCAGTTGCTGGCCGCATCGGGAGCAAGCCTTCCGTCGGTGATCCTGCTCCGCCGGGAGGGGGAGCGCGCTGCCTCAGGTCAGGCAGCCCTGCTGCTTGCGAACTTCAGCCAAATCGCTGCTGACCTCGATGCAGGAGCCATTGTCGTGATGGAGTCGACCCGTGTGCGTGCCCGGCGACTCCCAGTGGGCGACGCCGAGTGAGGCTGGGGCAACGAGCCGAGCACCCGTGGGAGAATGTTGCTGGCGATGCGCGACGACCGGTAAATCGAAGGACATGGTGGTGGATTTCGCCAAGACCCGCCAGTTCAAGCGGCTGGGATAGTCCGCTCGCCGGTCAGCTCCAAGTGTGGGGTTAACGCCCGTGTCCCCCCTCCGACACGTACGCTTACCCCACGGGTCAGGTCGACCTTGAAAGCAGTCTGGCGGATCGTGGGGTCGAAGTGGATCGAGAGTTCGGCGCCTCGAAAATTGCCTGCTGCTCGGGCGTCAAAGTACTCGGGTGTCAAAGTACTCGGGTGTCAAAGTAGTGGTGGGCGAGTTGGTCTCGCATCCGGGCAATCGAGCGCCAGGGCGTTCTTTGGCGGTGTCCGCGCTGCGAGGCTGTTGATGCTCGGGCGAGTGCTTACGACGAAGGGGTCCGCGACGTGGTTGCCCGTCTCGTGCCGGAGTCCCTGCGCGCCAAGGAGGCGACGGTCGCTTCGTGCATCGGGATCTCCCTCGGCCTCCTCGACGACTGGCTCACAGAAGAGCGCGGGGGCACCCCTGCGCGTCCGTGAGCCCGTCCGCCGCGCTCGCAGCGAAGACGAGCACGCATCTCATGAGATCGTCGGTCTTGCTCGCCACGGCACAGCACAGCACTGTCTTCCCTCGGACGGCTCATCGTGAGCCACGGCGGCGATGGTCTAATCCTCGGCTGCGTCGTCGCGCTGTGCGATGTAGCAAGCGCCTGGTCGATCGAGTCGGACGAGAGCGTTGCACGCGTCCTGTTCGAGCAAGTCCGCTGACCTCGTCTACGCTGCCCTCGTTCGGTCGCGTGTTGCGACGGTCGCTAGAAACCGCCCCATCACAGTGGGGCCAAATCCGCTTGACATTTCCACACGGGCAAGACCTCCACTATGGCCGCCCTGCGGGCCTCATGGGAGGCAGACCACGGGCCGGGCTCGGTGATCGGCCTGGCCCCCTCGGCCGCAGCGTCCGAGGTGCTCTCCGACGAGCTCGGGATCGACACCGAGAACACCGCCAAGTGGCTCACCGAATGGCGAAAGGTGCCCGAGCTGGCCGCTCGCCGGGACCGCCTCGTCGCCCGCCTCGCCCGAGACGCCCAGCCCCTCTCTGTCGCTGCGGCCGAGCTGCGGGGGCAACTGGAACAAGCCCGCCGTGCAGTCGAGGAGCGCCGTCTCCACCCCGGCCAACTCGTGATCGTGGACGAGGCGAGCCTGGCGGGGACCTTCGCCCTCGACGAGCTCGTATCAGCAGTCAGAGACGCCGGGGCCAAGGTGCTCCTGGTCGGCGACTGGGCGCAGCTCTCTGCGGTGGAGGCAGGCGGGGCGTTCAGCCTCTTGGTGTCTGACCGTGGAGACCTGGCCCCCGAGCTTTGCGACGTGCGCCGGTTCCGCGCCGAATGGGAGAGGACGGCGAGTGTCGAGTTGCGCCTCGGCCGAGAGTCAGCCATCGACTCCTACGAGGCCCACGGCCGGGTGTCGGGGGGCCAGCGGGAGGAGATGCTCGATCACCTCTACCGAGCGTGGAGGTCCGACACAGACGCCGGGGAGCGGAGCTTGATGATCGCCTCGGACTCGGCCACCGTGGCAGAGTTGAACCGCCGGGCGAAGTCCGACCGGGTGGCCGCAGGCGCGGTCGCTGGCGAGGGCCTGGCGATCGCAGACGGCCAGGTGGCAGGCGTGGGCGACTACGTGGTCACCAGGGCCAACAACCGCCTTCTCGTCACCGGACGGCGCTGGGTGAAGAACGGCGATCGCTTCGTAGTCACAGCCACCAACGACGATGGCTCCATGGCGGTGCGACGCAGTACTGGCAAGGGCGAGGTGGTGCTGCCCGCCGACTACGTGGCCAACCACGTCGAGCTGGCCTACGCCACCACGGCGCACCGGGCGCAGGGCCGAACCGTCGACACCGCACATGCGATGGTCTCACCAACCACCACGCGGGAAGTGCTTTACGTAGCGGCTACCAGGGGCAGGGAGTCCAACTGGCTCTACGTGGACACCCACTACGACCCCGACCCCGCCACCTCCCACGATGGGATGAGCGAACCCTGTAGCGCCAGGGACGTGCTCACAGGAGTGCTCGCCAACGAGGGAGCGGACGTCTCCGCACACGAGGCCATGCGTCGGGCACAACATCAGGCGGAGGACTTCACCGCACTTGCCGGTGAGTACCAGACACTCGCCCGCGTCGCTCAGGCCGAGCGCTGGGATGCCCTCTTGGAGAGTTGCGGGCTGGACTCCGAACAGCTGGGGCAGGTGCGCGCCAGTGAGGCGCATGGCCCGCTGCTCGCAGCGCTGCGAGACGCCGAGGCACGAGGTCTGGAGGTGGAGGGAGCCTTCCCCAAGCTGGTTGCCGCGCGGCCGCTCGTCGACGCAGAGGACCCCGCCGCGGTCCTCCATGGCCGGGTGGACCGATGGGTCGCCGCCGCGGGCTCGAAGCGCCAGGCGGCCACGAACCTGATCGCCGGGCTCATTCCACAAGCATCAGGCGTCACCGATCCCGACATGGCCGGAGCGCTCGACGAGCGGGACCAGGCGATGGAGCGCCGTGCCGCCGACCTGGCCGACGCGGCGGTCGACTCCGGCCGGGTGTGGGTGCGCCGCCTGAGCACACCGCCTCAGGAGCCGGGAGCGAGGGAAGCCTGGATGCGTGCGGTCTCCACCGTCGCCGCCTACCGAGACCGCTGGGGGATCGGCACCGACCACCGGCCCCTCGGAGCAGAGTCGGCGGTCCGGACAATCGAGGCCATCGGACACCGCAAGCGGGCACAGGCCGCAGTCGAGCGAGCGCTGAGCCTGGCTCGCGAGGCGAAGGGGAAGATCGCCGAGGAGCACGAGCCGATCACTGTCGAGCCTGCCAGAGAGGTAGGGGTGGAGCTGTGAACGTCTTTTGGATCGTGGTTGGCCTGCTGCTGCTCTGGCGCGTCAAGTGCCTCTTAAGAGGGAGCAAGCGTAAGGCAGCACCTGGCTTGACTGGCGTCCGGACATGCCCTTGGCCAGGTCCCTCCGGGGTATGGGAAGCGGCACGTACGCAAGGGATGATTCGGGACAGGAGAGACCCGTCTTGCCAGTCGTCAGCAAAGGCCGTCGGTATAAGCCAGTGGTGAAATCCGGCGGAGGCAAGCGGGAGTCCGACGGGGTCGTAGTACCGCAGATCGCTGGGATGAACCCGGCGGGAGGGAGGGCCCCGACTTCGGTCACACCGGCAACGGAGGTAAGCGCGAGGGCATGCCGGGGACCGCCCCGGACATCGTCCGCAGTCTGACGGCTCTCGTCCCGCTGGTCCTCTTGTGGCACGCCACGGCCGCCGCTGGAGCAACCGACCGAGCTGGTGAGGCGACAACTCATCGCGGCATTCGAACAGGTCCAAACAGGGCGAACAGGGCGCACAGGCGAACAGGTCCAAGCAGGGTGAACAGGTCGAACAAGTCGAACAAGTCGCACAAGTCGAACAGGTTCTAGCAGGCACGTCGTCGTGGTGAGGTGCTGCGCCCAGCCACGCCTGCTCGTCACGGCCGGCGCCGCGCGAAGGGTCGTCGTCGAGTCGTACTGCCCATGCCGGAGGAGGGGAATCTCATCTTGTTGCCTTCCGCCTGCAGCCAGCCTCGGCTGGTTCTGGCAGAGTGACTTTCGTGACCAGCGAAACGGTGGGACGAATCGGGCGCCACGAGGGTGGTACGTGGCTGGTTCTCGGCCGCGACATCTCTGAGTCGGTACAGATCGACGGAGAGCCGCAGGTCCGGGCGGCCATGGTGCTGGACATGGTCACCGGGCTCGTGCGGGGACTGGCGGCGGCCCCGACCGAAATGGATGCGATCGCTCAGGCTGTCGAGATGGGCCTCACCAAGCCGGCGGGAGGCCTTCCGCCCGAGCGACCGGACGAGGTGCTCTGCGCTCCCGAGCTCGAGGCTCAGATAGGCCAGATCCTGCCGTCCCTCATCTCTCGAGATCATCTGCCCCCAGTTCGGGCCATCGAACCACCGGCGGAGTCGGAGGACATCTTCGATTCGTTCCTCGGACACCTGTCGGGTCGCGAGCAGCCCGACGAGCCGCCGCCGGATCCGTCCGATTGGGCGCTGCTGTACCGGTCCGCGCTCGACTTCTACCGGGCTGCGCCCTGGACGCGATGGGACGACGGGGTAGTGCTGGCCCTGGAGACGAGCTCCCACGAGACCGAGGGCGGCTGGGCCGCGGTAGTGCTGGGCAGCTCGGGCATCCAGCGCGGTCTGCTCCTCTGCCCCGGAGGTCACATGCCGGCGGGTCTGGACGATCAGAAGGTCGGGCACCCGGTCCCCATGCCGCCGGGCACGCTTTCGTTGATGCTCGACCCTCCGTCAGAACTGCCCTCGGACGTCCGCGACAAGGCCGTTCGGTACGGGTGGCCACCCGAGGCGGAGCTCGTGCCTGGCGCGTTTCGGCTCCATCCGGAAGGCCGCGGCGACCTGGGAGAGGCAGATGCTCAGCTGCTGGCGGTCGCTCTTGCCGCGGTGACGGCCCACGACAGCCGCGGCCCCATCGCGGTCGGTTCGGCCCGTCAAGCCACCAAGGGGCAGATCGTGCTCGGGAACGGCAGAACGGCAAAGTTCTCCATCGCATTGAAGCCCGCCGCACCGGCCCCCGACGTCCCCCAATTTCGGCTCCACCAGGCCGGCTCCGACCTCGTCCCTCGAGGAACGCCAGTTGTTCTTGGCCACCTCCGCTGGCCATCGGTGGCAGAACTACGCGCCGCGGCGCGCATCCGACGGCCATTCCCTCCTGGTGCACCTGGGCCGGCGGGGACGGAGGTGCCGCTCCTGGCGATCCTGGCGCGACCCGACAAGGGAGAATCCATCGCAGCCAAAGTCGCCCAGCTCGACCCCTTCGGAGTTACGGCTGTTCGTACCGACGCGGGTCAGCAGGTGTTCGTCCTGGTCGGCAGCAACGGCGCGCAGCTGCTGATGGGGGTGCCCGCCGACAATCCCGGCATGTCCGACTTCCGCCGACGGATGAGAGCTACCAAGGGACTACACGTCGTGATGGTGGCCGACGAAGCGACCAGCAGAGGGGAAGGCACCGTCTACGGCTTGTTCGAATGCCACCAGCCGCTGCCGAAGGAACCACCACAGAGTGACAGGCGCAAGAGCGGAAAGCCGCAGAAGCGCCGCAAGTAGCCCCAGCGCCGCCGGAAGCACCGGACTGGCGTCTGGCACGGTGCCCCTCCGACACTGAACCTCCGACACCTGCTCCTCCCGCACCGGCCCTCCCACACCGGAGGGCGTCGAGCACGGTCCCCCTCCCCGACACCGGCCCCACGACACCGGAATACCGACGTAGTGGTTGCGGTTGTAACTAACGTTCCCGAGACACTTCGTCTACGGGGCTCTGATCGATCGAGATAGGGGAGGTTGGGATGTCCGGCAGCACTCTCAGCTACGGCGCCGAGCGCCAGGAGGTCGTCGCCGCCATCCGCCGGCTGGAAGAGACGAGCGTGCTGTCTCGGTCCGGGCACGCCAACCTGAGCGCCCGTGCGAGCGACGACCGGATGCTGCTCACCACCAGCGGGATGGTACGGGATGTGACACCTTCCGACATGGCAGTGGTCGGACTGGACGGAACCGCCATCGAAGGGATGCTGGACCCGACCAACCAGGAGATAGTGGAGATGCACTCCCGGGTCTATCGCCTGCGGCCGGAAGTGGGCGGCATCGTCCACACTCATGCCCCCTGGCTCCTGTCGTTCGCCATGGCCAACCAGGTTCTCCCGGCCAGGTACGAGGCGCTGCTCCGCTTCGGTCAGGCGGTCGACGTGCCGGTCGTGCCGTGGGCGCCTCGAGGCAGCGATGCTTCGGTGTCCGGAATCGTCGACGCCTTCCGGCAGGAACCGGGGACGAAGGCGGTGCTGCTCGGAAACCACGGGGTGTTGGTCGTAGGCGAGTCGCCTCTGGCGGCCGCAGCTCTGCTGGCGGTACTGGAGGAGGCGGCCGAAGCAGAACTCACCGGACGGGCCATCGGCGGAGCGAAAGACCTTCCGCTGGACGCTCTGGGGAGCATTCGCCAGGCGATGGCCGTCCACGGGGCCTGACTCCCGGCAGTCTCGGCGAACGGCCCGGATGGAAGCACCGTCGGATTGGCCTTCCACCCCGAACTGCCGGGTCGAGTCCCGTTGCCTGCGTGGCGCTGAGCGCCGCGGTCCGGGTGCGTTCAGCCGAGTGCTTCAGCCGGGGAGCCGGGTCAGGACCTCGGCCCCTTCCTCTGTCACCAGCAGCGTGTGCTCGAACTGAGCCGTCCGCCTGCCGTCCGCCGTCACGGCCGTCCATCCGTCCTCCCACATCACGTGCCGCCAGTCGCCCATGGTGATCATCGGCTCGATCGTGAACGTCATCCCCGGCTCCATCACGGTCGTCGCTCGGGAGTCGAAGTAGTGCGGGACGCTTGGCGGAGTGTGGAAGCCGCGTCCTATGCCGTGCCCCACGAACGCCCGCACCACGCCGTACCCGTTCTCCTCCGCATGGGTTTGGATTGCCCGTCCGATGTCGGAGATCGGTCGCCCCGGCTTCACCGCCTCGATCCCCAGCTCGAGGCACCTCCTCGTGACCGAGATCAGGTTCTGCGACCGTTCGTCGATCTGGCCTACGGGGAACGTGGCGTTGGTGTCGCCGTGCACGCCGCCCATGTACAGCGTCACGTCCAGGTTCACGATCTCACCGTCAGCCAGGGGTCGGTTGTCCGGGATTCCGTGGCAGATCACTTCGTTGACCGACGTGCAAACCGACTTCGGGTAGCCGTGGTATCCGAGCGGGCTCGGGTAGGCACCTCTCTCGATGCACGCTGCATGGACCACCGCATCGATCTCGTCGGTCGTCACACCCGGCGACACGGCGGCCCCCGCCTCCGCCAGCACCTCCGCCGCAGCCCTGCCCGCGATCCGCATCGCCTCGATGACTTCGGCGCTGCGTACCATCGGTTCGTCGCTCGAACCTGGCCGGCCGGCGGGATTGAGAGCATAGTCAGGACGAGCAATGCCGGCCGGTACTTCGCGGGCAGCGCTCAGCACCCCCGGGCGCACCCGGTCGGCCGACGTCCGGTGGCACCTCTTGTACTTCTTCCCGCTGCCGCACCAGCACGGGTCGTTGGAGTGGAGAACCGTCGCCGTCGCTGTCGATCCGACTCGTCTCAAAGGGAGCTGCCTCTCCTGTAGGTTGGCCGCAACGCCCGGCCCGCTTGCCGGCCCGCATCCCACTTGTTCGCCAGTCTACGGCCGCCGTCTGCAACAATGGCCGAATGGGCGTCATAAAGGGTGGCATCGACGACCGCCTTGCCAAGTTCCTCTTGGACCAGCCGGTGTTCTTCGTCGCGACCGCCCCGCTGTCGCCGGACGGCCACGTCAACTGCTCTCCGAAGGGGCTGAAGGACACCTTCGCCATCCTCGGAACGTCCCAGGTGGCCTACCTGGATCTCACCGGCAGCGGGGCGGAGACGGCGGCTCACATCCGGGAGAACGGCCGTGTGACCCTGATGTTCTGCGCCTTCCAGGGGCCTCCCAGGATCGTGCGCCTGCAGGGCCGCGGCACGCTGCTTCTGCCGGGGGAGCGGGACTTCGCCCTGGTCGAAGGTAAGTTCCTGCCCGACCGGCTGGGAGCACGTGCCATCGTCAGCGTCGCGGTGGACAGGATCGCCAGCTCCTGCGGCTACGGCGTGCCGTTGATGGCGTTCGAAGGGGAGCGGGAGGACCTGGACCATTGGTCGCAGCGCAAGGGCCAGGACGGGTTGCAGACCTACCGCTCCCTGAACAACGCCGTCAGCATCGACGGACTGCCCGCACTGCCCTCCGACCGGCCGCAGGCCGATCCAGCCGGTTCGCCTCCGCCCGGCACCGGGGGACCGGGCAGCGCCCCCCGGTGAGCGACGTCCGGCTCAGCAGACGCCCTGAGTACCGGGCTTCTGGGTCGGGTGGCGGCTGTGCTCAGCCGCTCTCGGAGTGCCGAGCGCCCGGCCCCGGGCGTGACGGGAACAGTGTTCTACCGCCCCCGTCCCATCCTGTTGCGACGAGCGGGCCATTCCGGTCAGTGCTGCGACCGTGGCCGACAGGTCTCCCAGCAGCAGGTCCGCCATGTCCCGGGACAGCCCTTCGCGCACCACGATCCTCAGCACACTCACGTCCGAGGCGTCCGGTGCGAGGGTGTATGCGGGAACGATCCACCCCCTGGCCCTCAGGTGGGCCGACACGTCGAACACCGTGAAACCGGGATCGCCCGACAGCCCGAAGCACACCACCGGCAGGGTCCCAGGCTTGGAGAGGATCTGGAAGTCTCCGGTGGCCGACAGCTGCTCCGTCAGGTAGGAGGCGGTGTCGGACAGCGCCCCGATCACCTGGGAGTAGCCGGATCGGCCCAGTCGGAGGAAGTTGTAGTACTGCGCCAGTATCTGCGACGCACCTCGTGAGAAGTTCAGGTTGAACGTCGGCTGGTCGGCTCCGAGGTAGTTGACGTGGAACACCAGCTCGTCGGGCAGGTCCTCGGCGGTGCGCCACAGCGCCCAGCCGACGCCGGGGTACACCAGCCCGTACTTGTGCCCGGACACGTTGATCGACCGAACACGGTCCAGGCGGAAGTCCCAGCGCAGGTCCGGTGTGGAGAAAGGAGCCACAAAGCCGCCGCTAGCCCCGTCCACGTGGATCGGGACGTCCGGCCCCCCTTTCGCCGCCAGCTCGGACAGCGCCCGGTCCAGCTCCTCGACCGGCTCGTACTCGCCGGTGTACGTGCTGCCGAGAATCGCCACGACCGCGATGGTGTTCTCGTCCACCAGCCCGACCGCCTCCTCCACTCCCAGCACGTATCGCGGCTCCCGAAGCGGTACGTACCGCGGCTCCACCTCGAAGTAGCGGGCGAACTTCTCCCAGCACACCTGCACGTTGGCTCCCATGACGATGTTCGGCCGCGTGCCGGGCAGTCCCCTCGCCTCTCTCCTGGCCCTCCAGCGCCACTTGAGCGCCAGACCGGCCAGGTGGATCGCCTCGGACGATCCGACGGTCGCCGTGCCCACCGCCTCTGGAGCGTGGAAGAGGTCGGCAAGGATGTTCACGCAGCGGTTGTGGATCTCCGTCGTCCGGGGGTACTCGTCGGCGTCGACGTAATTGCGTCCCGCCGACTCTGCCATCAGTCGGTCCGCCTCGGGCTCCATCCAGGTCGTCACGAAGCTTGCCAGGTTCAGCTCCGGATTGCCGTCGAGCTGAAGCTCGTCGTGGATCAGCTGGTAGGCCAAGCTCGGCTCCATACCGTCCTTCGGCAACCTGTAGCGGGAGACGGGGCTCTGCAGCGCCCGCGAGGCGTACGCAGGAGTGAGCGGCGCCGCCTCGGTCGATTCCGCCTGGACTTGACGAGCGAGCACATGGCCTCCTTGGCCTTCAGAACTGATCTTCCGAACTGACCTTGCTATTCCGCACTGACCTTGCTATTCCGAACTAACCTTGCTAACCGGTCCTCCGGACGGGTCCTTTTCCGGGCAGGTATGGCCGGCGCCGTTTCAGGCCCAGCGAAGCTCCTTCGCGAGGGACCGTCTGGCAGCCGACGTGGACGTCAACACTCGGACCGCTGTTCCGGCCGTGGCCGCCATCGTACGCGCAGGGCCCGGATGGGCGCCTCCGGTCAGGTCGTTCCAGTAGAGGCCCCAGGGCTCTCCCAACCTGCTGCCCAGGGCGTTCCAGGTGAGCACCCGACTCAGTGCCGATACGACCCGGGGGTGGGGCAGCAGCGCTTGGTGAAGGACTGCTGTCGACCCCTGGAACGCCGCCTCCTTGCGCAGCCACGCCATGTAGGTGCCCGCAGCGTTGCCGGTGTCGGAGAGGATCGCCTCCGAGGCGGCAACCGCGCTGCCGACCGCCTGGGCGATCCCTTCCCCTTGCAGAGGGTTCACCAGGCCTGCGGCGTCTCCTACCAAGAGAATCCTGCCGCGGGCCGGGCGGGTCCCCACCATGCCCATCTTCAACCATCCCCCCATCCGCCGCGCCGGCGCGGCGGCACCGACATGCCCCGCCCTCCTCAGATGGTCCAAGAAGCTGTCCAAGCGGTGGACGGCACGGGAAGCACCTTCCCGGCTGTGTCCCGTTCCTATGCCCAGGCCGGCGTTCGCGTAGCCGTCCGGACCAGGGAACAGCCATCCGTACCCCGGAAAGCTGCGCCCGGGCGCTTCCTCCCAGAAGGAGATCAGCGGCACCGGGACCTCTTGCTCCAAGTAGCAGCGGGTGGCGAATCCCCACAGCACCCGCGCAGGGTCGACCATGCCATTCGAGCTGGCGACCGCCGAGGTGGCTCCGTCCGCACCGATCACGAACTCCGCCGACAGGCGCCTGCCACCGTCCAGGTTCACCACCTGCAGGCCTCCAGCGCTGACCATCCCGCCGAAGCGGCCGTGCAACGGCTCCGCGCCCGACCCCACCGCCTCGTCGTACAGCAACTTGTCCAGGATCGTCCTGGGCACCGCCCAGCCACCTGCGGGGAAGTCCCTGCCCGGACGCGCCGGCAGCCGAACCCGCCCCCCGCCGGGACCGACCACGTCCATGTCCCCGACCGGCTTGGTCCAGGCTGCAAAGCTGCCATAACGGTCGCTCAGCAGGGACACCGCTCGTGGCCCGACCACGTCCCCGCACGCCTTGTCACGTGGGAACCGAGCCTTGTCCACGAGGGCCACCTTGGCTCCACCTTCGGCGAGCACCTTCGCCGCCACGCTTCCGGCAGGACCCGCCCCGATCACCACCACGTCGTAAGTGCCTTCTCCGTCGCCGTGGAAACGGAGCCCACTTGACGCACCGGGCGGAGAACGGAAGGGCACCGCAGGAGTTCTAGCGGGAGCCCGGCCTCGTCAAGCCTCTTGCACTTGGAAGAGGCGCAGCGTGAACCTGACCGGCGAGGAAGCCCCAGGCGTCCCCGGCTGTGGTATGACGGCCCCCGCCTCCCAGTAGAAGCCGTCCGCCCCGGCCTTTTTCGCCAACACCTCCACGCCCGAGCCGGAGTGGGGTCGGGACACGGAGAGGACCACCCACCCGTCTCTGTGAAAGGCGACGGGGTATGCCTTCGACAGCGTCTGATAGGGCATCATCGTCCGGAACGTGACGGAGCGGTCGAACACGCCCTTGCCCTGGTCCAGGTTGCGCAGAGCGGTCGAAACTGAGCGGCGGGGGAGCGGAAGGGCGTCGAGAATGTTGGGCGGAACCAGCGCCTTCGCATCGAGCGGTGCAAATGCGGCTGCGGCGGTCGTGAACCGGGCTCCTGTCGGAAGGGCGGTGCCCACCTTCACCGTCGGCTGCGTCAGCGCCGGCACCACCGTGGCCACCGACAGGATCACCACCGCCGTCGACGCCAGCACGACCTTGGTTCGGGAACGCATTCGGTCGGAGCTTAAGACGGCTCAGCCGGCTGTTTCGGTCGGCCGGCCTGTTGCGGTCGCGCCCGGCCGCTCGCATGGCGACCATCGGGACGCTAAGTTGGCACGGCAGCCCAGCGCTGGGCACGGCGGCGTGGCCGAGTGGTTTAGGCAAGGGCCTGCAAAGCCCTGTACCCGGGTTCGATTCCCGGCGCCGCCTCAGCGGCACTTCACAGTCGGTCCGTCCGGTCGAGCAACGCACTTCTTCGACGCGAACGAACTCCACCCAGCCCGGGCTCGAGAACCTCGACCGGGCTGGGTGGGACGAGCGGGATCAGAGCTCGGTCACGGGTTCACCATCGCCCGTACCACCGCTTGCCTTCTATGCCCCGGATGAAGAAACCGATGATCCACAGCAGAAAGAGGATCACTGCGGCGATCCAAAGCAGGTGGATCGCGAATCCGAGACCGAACAGTATGAGTACCACAAGAAATGCCAACAGTATGGCGCCCATCGCTGATGCTCCTTCTGTTCCGGATCCGAACAGGACCCGATTAGGGCGCCCGGGGTCATCCGAGCGCCTGGTCACCTCCAGCCTTCGGCCTCCCGACGACACTCCGACGGCCATCTTCGCAGACGAGACGACCGGAACTGACCACGAGAGACATATGCCCATCAGCCGATAGAGGCAAACGATGACCGGTACGACTGACTGACGGGGACCGACAGAGGGAGCCCGCGACGGATGTGGACCAACAGAGGCACGGATGGATGCGGACCACAGAAAGGGACCAGCAGAGGCAGGGCGCTCTCGGCCTGCCGGCAGGGCGCTCTCGGCCTGCAGACATGGCGCGCTCGGCCTGCCGGCATGGGCTATTGTCAGCGGGCGCGTGTCGATGCCGCGGGAAGGACAGGGAGATGGCGCGGCTGTTGGTGGTGGAAGACGATCCCGACATCCTGGACCTGGTTGTCAAGCGACTCCAGAGAGCCCGGCATGCGGTGGTGGCTGCAGGCAACGCCGAGGCGGCCCTGGAGGTGGTCCGGGAAAAGGGTGCTCCGGAGGTGGCGATACTGGACGTGGGCCTTCCGGGCATGGACGGCATGCAGCTCCTGCAGCGGCTTCGGGACCTGGTGGGCAACGACCAGCTACCGGCGGTATTCCTGAGCGCCCGAGTCCAGGAGGAGGAGATCGCCCGGGGAAGACGGATGGGGGCGATCTACCTGACGAAGCCGTTCGTCGCCTCCGCCCTGCTGTCGACCGTGGAGCGACTGATCGGAAGCGTGCAGGACGGAGTGGGCAGCACCTGGTAGTCGTCCACATTGTGGACGGTTGCCTGCCGGTGCCGTGGAGCGTCGGTGCTGCGCAGCATCGGCGCCGGAGACGACGGAGCGGGCTGCCGGCCGCTCAGGTGGCAGCCTCGGGAAGCGAGAGCACCTGAGTGATCGACCGCTCAAGGTCTGACGCGCGAAACGGCTTGACCAGGAAGCCCTGCACGTCCAAGTGCTCGAACCCGTCCCGGTCTAGCATCGTGGTGACGATCACGGGGATGGTCGCCGTCGCCGGATCGGATCGGATCGCCTCGATGACGTCCCAACCGTTGATGCCCGGAAGCAGGAGGTCCAGGAGGACCAGCTGAGGCGGGTCGCCCCTGACCACGAGCACTGCCGCCTCCCCTGTGCTCACGTGACTGGAAGACAGGCCCAGGGAACGGAGCCGTCTGCAGATCAGCCCGGCGATGTCCGGATCGTCTTCCACCACGAGTACGTGTCGTTCCGATGTCATGCTGCGGCCTCTTCCTGAAGTCGTGTCTCCGGCTCCGAATCCGTTGCGGAACCGATGTTGCCGTAGGGCAGGCAGACCGTGACGGTGGTACCCGATCCGGGTGCCGAGTCGATCGAAACCGTGCCCCGATGCGCCGTGACGATGCTCTTGACGATGGAGAGCCCCAGTCCAGTGCCCTGGATCGCACCCGTTCTGGCCGAGTAAGAGCGGAAGAACGGCGTGAACAGGTTCGGCTGCTCCTCGATCGGTATGCCCATCCCGGTATCCGCCACGCTGACCACCATCCCCGCTGCCGCGGGGAACGTCCGTATTCTTATAGACCCGCCATCCGGCGTGAACTTGACGGAGTTGCTGAGAAGGTTCACCAGCACTCGTTCGATCTGGTGACAGTCGATGTCCGCCGGTGTGTCGGACGCGTCCAGCTCCAGCCGTATGTCGATGCGGCGGGCGTCGAGGGACGGGCCGATGCTGTCCGTGGCGTTCTCCACGACACGGTTCAGCGAGCTGGGCACCGTGTTCACCCGGAAGCTGCCCTGTTCGATCTTCGAGAGAGCCAGCAGGTCCTCGATCAACCGCAGTAAGCGGCGAGAGTTTCGTTCCGCAACGCCCAGCAGGTGCGCCTGGTCCTCGGCGAGAGGCCCCACGCTGCCGTCGGTGAGCATGTCTATGTAGCCGATGATGCTCGTGAGCGGCGTCCGCAGCTCGTGGGAGACGGTGTACACGAACTCGCTACGGATCTTGTCCACTTCCCGCAGCCGGTCCGCAGCCTCCAGCTGACGCTCGTATGCCGTTCGGAGGCTCCTTTCCGCCTGCCTCTTGCGGCTGACGTCGTGGACGAATGCGTTGAACAGCTTCTGGTCGGCATGCTCGGTCACCCACAGCGTGGCCTCGATCTCCACGTCTCGACCGTCACGATGCCTCAGCACAGCCTCGACCGGTTCGCGGGCATCTCCGGTTTCGCAAGACCGGAGGCACCTCTCGTAGCCGTCTCGCAAGTCTTCGGGAAGGACCAGGCTCGCCAGTGAGGCACCGATCGCCTGCTCGGGTGGCCAGCCCAGAAGCCGCTCCGCCTCGCCGTTCCAGCGCAGCACGGTACCGCTGCGATCCGTGCAGATGAAGGCCTCCGTGGCCGTCTCCATGATCTGGCGTAGCTGCTGCTCCGCCGACCCCAGGTGGGACAGAGCGTCGTCCCGCGACTGCGCCATTCCCCCGAGACCCGCTCGCAGGCGGATCAGCTCGGTGAGGCTGCCCGGTCCGATCGCCCGCGGGGCCAGACCCTTCGCCACGTCGTCCATGGCATCGAGGAGCTGGTCCACCGGATGCACCACCGCCCTGCGCATGCGCCCCAGCTGCCACCATGCGCCGGCGGCGAACAGCAGCACCAGGACCGCTTCGGCGACCGCCGCCGTAGCCGTCAACATGCTCTGCCTTTTCAGTATGCCGTTCACGCGGGACGACAGCATGTCCGCCAGAGAAGACTCGAGCGCCTTGTAGTGATCGAATCGGGAGGTGGACGCAGCGACGGAAGGGAAGGCCGGCGTCCCCGTCGGCCCGGTGGTGCCGAGGGCCGGTTGGGGGATCGCCCACGTGCTCCAACTCCCGGCCGCAGCGGCGACAGTCGCGACGGATGAAGATACTCCGGGCTTGCCGGCCGTGAGCGACTGGACGTCCAACTCGTCCGACGCCGCCACGGCGGCCTCGGCCTCTGCTGCGCCGACGTACCTCTGCGAACCGGTCGCCGACGCCAGCCGGAGATAGCGGTTCTCCGCCTGGCGGGCCGCCAGCGATCTTTCCAGCGCTGCCCTGGCGTTGGAAAGATGGTCCACGGCGGTGCCGAACGTGGCGCGCTGCAACTCGAAGCTCGTCACATTGATTGCAATGCAACAAGCCACAAGGCATACGGCTGCTGCCCAGGATCGCGTGACCAGCCTCGCAAGGCTGACCCCGCTGCCCCGGTCGGCTTCCGTGCCACCGGTGTACAGCAACCGCTTCACCTAGGCGGTGTCGGCACATTGGGCCCCTTGCTCGAGGGGCAACTGTTAAGACCTGAGAAACCCCTGAGCCTCTCCCCGGCCTCTCCCACGCCAATCTGCTCGTCCAGAATGCCTCGGCCGGGTGCTCGGCCGCACGGGATACCTCACCGAGTCCCCCGCAGGCGGGCATCGTCCCGCCGGAAGGCCGGGACCGCCCGAGCTTCACGGCACCGACCCCGAAGCGGTGAGAAGCAGCGGGCTGGGCGAGGACGACTGTCCGGCATTGGACGGAGATCCTCACGGGCGACAGGACCGCGGTGGCTCGGTCCAGCTGGAACGTGCTCGTCGCTCCCACAGCGGAGAGGAATGTAAACATTGGATTTCGGGAAGGTTAGGGCGAATCGAGCCGGCGGCCGTGGACGTGCCCTGCAGCCGGCCTGTCCCCGGGAGGGCTGCTTGATCAGGACTACTGCCGAAGTCGTCGATGTTCACTTGGACAGCTCGCTCCTTGCCGAGAGGTTGGAGCGGGACGCTCGGGACGGCCTCCGGTCGGTCCCCAAGGCACTGCCGCCGAAGTGGTTCTATGACGAACGCGGTTCGGAGCTCTTCGAGCAGATCACGAAGCTGGAGGAGTACTACCCGACCAGGCGGGAGAGGGAGATCCTGGGCCAGCGGGCGGTCGACGTGGCGAGACTGACTGGCGCAGACACGCTGGTCGAGTTGGGGTCGGGAAGCTCGGCCAAGACGTCGATGCTGCTCGACGCCATGACCGCCTCGGGAAGGGGCACGAAATATGTGTGCTTCGACGTCTGCTTGGAGGCGGTCCAAGGTGCGATGGCGAGGCTGGCCGCTTCGTACCCCGGCGTCGAGCTGCACGGGGTGGTGGGTGATTTCGAGGAGCACCTGAGCCTGCTGCCGACGGGCGGTAGGAGGTTGATTGCGTTTCTCGGCGGCACGGTGGGCAACCTGCCGCCGGAGAAGCGGCGCGCTTTCATGTCCCACCTACGCAGTGCCGTCGCACCCGGCGAGCACCTGCTCCTGGGAGCCGACCTGGTGAAGGACCCCGTCCGCCTGCTCAGCGCATACGACGACCGTGGGGGGGTGACGGCGGAGTTCAACCGCAACCTGCTGAGAGTGCTCAACGTCGGCCTCGGCGGCAATTTCGACGACGGCCGGTTCGGCCACGTCGCCCTCTGGGATCCGGTGGAGGAGTGGATCGAGATGCGCCTACGATCCGAGCGGGACCAGGTGGTCGATCTGGAGAAGATCGGGCTGTCGGTTCCATTCCACGCCGGCGAAGAGATGAGGACCGAGATCAGCTGCAAGTTCCGCCGGGAGCTTCTGGAGAGTGAGCTCTCCGATGCCGGTTTCGCCGTTCGCCGCTGGTGGACCGACTCTGCGGGCGACTTCTCGCTCAGCTTGTCCGAGGCGGTCTGAAGCTGGCCCGAGGCGCACGTCAGCGGCTCGACCGACGCTGACCGAATCGAACCGGGCACCTGATCGCGTGGCTCGGCCCCTTACCGCGACTAGCGGAACGGTCAACGGTGCAGTGTCGCCGCCAAATGGTGCTGCAGGGGAAGTCCTGCTGCCGCCATGCTGAGAGTGTAGCTGAGCGTTCCCGCTGTGCCCTCACTTGCGGCGTCGTGGCCGCCCAGGACGAACCTGCGGCTCAGTTGGGTGACCGCCTTCGCCGTCGTGGTGCACCCGACGAATGTGCTGTGCAGGTCGATCACCCCGTCCGAGACGACCCCCTCGTCGATCTCCACGATGCCGGTCGGATGAGCCAGCACCACCTCGACCTGCCGGGCGCCGGACGCCCTCCAGTAGCCCGTCTCGGCGTGCAGCGGACGTCCGTCGTCCAGGCTCCACGTGCGCTGGCTGTAGGCCAGGAACGGCTTGCCAGAGTGCCAGAACCTGACCTCTTCTCCGTAGCGGAACGGTTCGATGGTGGGGTACTCGCCTTCCCCCTCGCCAGTCCAACATCCGAGGAGCGGTTGGAGGTGCTCCAAGGCGGGGTGTAGTGCGGGAGTCGGGTCGCTGGTCACCGGATCGACAGTAGGGCGACCGACGAGCGAACGTGCTGACGCTCCGCGCCGTCCATACGGCGGTCCCGCCACAGGTGACCGCGTCTTCCACCGGAGCAGCCATCTCACTCCACGGGGTCGCCGGGCTCGGCGCCACTGGGCACGTCCAGCAGCAGAACCGTCCCGTCGGGACGAGTCGCTCCGAGGATCAGGAACTGGCTCACGAAGCCTGCGATCCTCTTCGGGCCCAGATTGACTGCGCCGACCACCAGACGGCCCAACAGCTGCTCTCTGGAGAAGTTGGTGACCTGGGCGCTGGTGCGGAGCTCGCCCACCTGCGGCCCGAAGTCGACCCGGAGCTTCCATGCAGGCTTGCGGGCCTCCGGGAACGCCTCGACTTCGAGCACCCGACCCACCCGGATGTCCAGTGCGAAGAAGGCCGACGAACCGACATCCGGCTTCGGTGGCCGGCCGGCGCCGTCGTTCACGTTACTTCGCCCCTTGCCGGATGCGAGCATGGACCACGGCCGGTCCCGTGAAGCCGACAGCACCCTGTCAGGGGATGCCCAGCGTCCTGCCAGGCGGGATGGCCGGCTGGATGGGCGGCTGCCTGCCCGGCTCTCTGCCTGGCTGCCTGCCCGGCGAGACTCTCCGAGGCCAACCGTTCCAGGGCGGGATGCACGCCGATCAGCTGGCCAGGCAAGACGGGCTGCGCGACGAGGTTCCCACCGCTCGAACGGATGACGTAGGCGCTTGTGTCGTACGACCGCACCGCCAACGATTTCCTTTCCGTCGTGCTGCTCCGTCGTGCTGGCCCGTCGTGCTGCTCCATCGTGCTGGCCCGTCGTGCTGTCGGCAGTTGGCACAGTAGGCACTGTTCGGTCATTTGGCAGGTCCGGCGAGCGGAGGCGGCATGTCGGCTATCCCGGGAGCGTGTTGGGGACCTGGCCTTTCAGGGCTGCGACCTTGGCTCCGATCCCGAGCACCCGGAGAAGCCCCTCCGAGTCGACGTGGTCGAAGTCACCGACGTTGGCCATGGACGAGTTCTCTTCGACGTACAGCGAATGGGGCACGTCGTCCGCCGCCACGAACCCGACGTGGCCCTTGTAGAGGTCGACCGTTATGGTGCCGGTCGCCAGGGCGGTGACCCGATCGATCGCGCTCCATGCGAGGCTGGAGGCAAAGTCCTCTCCGTTGGCCTGGTAGAGCTGCTCTCCGAGGAACGCGGAGCAGAAGTCGAACACCCGCAAGGCGCGGCGGTCCAGGAGCAGTTGCAGCAGCAGAGCGTACGCCTCGCCCAGCAACTCCATTCCCGGAGCCTCGTAGATGCCCCGGGACTTGACGCCGACGAAGCGGTTCTCCACCAGGTGAAGAGCGATCCCCACGGCATTCCGTCCGGCGATGGAGTTCAGCTCGGCCAGCACATCTGCGGGATCTGCGAAGGACTTGCCGTTGACCAGTGCGGGACGTCCCCGTTCGAAACGGATCTCGACGCGCTCCGGTCGATCGGGCGCCGCCGTCCGGTGGACGCCCATGCCGGGGGAGATGAACGTCTCCGGCGTGTCGAGAGACTCCAGCCGCCCCGCTTCGTGGGTGAGACCCAGGAGGTTGGCGTCGTTGGAGTACAGCGTCCGCGGCGAGGTGTCCACCGGGAGCCCCTTCTGGGAGCAGTAGGCCAGCATCTCGTCCCGGCCACCGAAGGCATCCACGAAGGCCGGGTCGCGCCAAGGGGCGTAGATCGACACCTCGGGCGCAAGCATGTTGGTTATCAGCTGGAAACGGACCTGGTCGTTGCCTCGACCGGTGGCGCCGTGGCTCAGGACCGAGATGCCCCGTCGTGCCAACTCCGGCAGCACGCCCCGCACGGTCACGTACCGGCCGAGCGGAGTCGTGTTCCAGTAACCACCTTCGTAACGGGCCTGCGCCTGCACTGCGGCTAGGCCGGCCTCCGCTATCTCGGTCCGCAGCGGCAGCACCACCGCGTCGACCGCTCCGGAACCGAGCATCCGGTGACGGACCGCCTCCAGGTCTGGCTCGTCCGGCTGGCCCAAGTCGGCAGTGAAGCTGACCACGTTCACCCCGTTGTCGGTCAGCCACCTCGTGATCGTGACGCTGTCCAAGCCCCCTGACGCGAGGAAGCCCACCGTGGAACCCTTCAACTGCTGCACGTTCACTTAGACTCCTCCGTCGGCTCAAGCGTGTGGGCTATCGGCTGCCCGGACGACCGACAGCTGCGCGGTGCCCCGCCGGAGCCAGACTATGCCGCCCTGCCTTGGCCGTTCCGTCCGACCGGAGCTCTGCGGCGGGAGGTCGCAATCCTGCTGGTCAGTTCGTACGCCGATACCAGGCCGACCGGCCGCAGGTCGCCCCGGTGGTTCCCGTCCCGCATCGGACCAGCTTCCTCGGGCGCCACGACGACGGCCCACGGTGCACCGCCTTGGAGCCGGCTCAAGACGTCCGATGCCGGAGTGGTCGGAGCGACGGTCGGCACGACCGCAGCGGGCCATGCCACATCCTGCACCCGGACGCTGCGCCGCCGGTCCTCCGGCACGGCTGCGAGCTGGTCGACCGCCACCACTCCGGCGAGCTCCCCGCCCCACGACTCGATCGGCAGGGCGGGGCGGTCCAGCCCGACCAGCTTGTCGTCTACGACCGCCTGCACGGTCAGCCAGGCCGGCAGCCTGACCGGTGCAGGGAGCATGACGTCGGCCGCAGACAGGCCTTCGAGGGCCGACCGAGCCGCTTCCTGCCGTCCTTCCGCTGCCGCTGCGGCGGCGATCATCCACCCGGTGAAAGCGAGCCAGACGCCTGCCAGGTAGCCGGCCGCCACGGCGACGACCCCGGACGCCGCCATGACCCAACCAACGACCTGTCCGCTGCTGGAAGCCGCACTGGAGGCGCGGGCCCTGTCGCCACTGAGCTTCCACACGACCGAATGAAGCAGTTTGCCTCCGTCGAGCGGAGAAGCGGGCAGCAGGTTTAGTCCTGCCAGCAGAATGTTCATGCTGCCCAGCCACGCCAGGGAAAGAACCGCGAGGCGAGGGGAGCCGCTCTGGTGGGCGGCCCAGGCCACACCGGCCAGAACAGCCCCTAGCACCAGGCTGGTTGTCGGCCCGGCGGAGGAGATCCGCAGCTCCGCGCGGGGAGAGGACGGACTCTCGTTCAGTTCGGTGTGACCGCCCAACATCCACAGGGTCACTGACTTGACCTCGATTCCCTGGCGTCTGGCCGCCAAGGCGTGTGCCAGCTCGTGGAGGGCCACCGCAGCCACGAAGGCGATCGCGGTGGCGATCCCGGCAATCCAATACCACGGTGCGGCCTGCCCTGGAGCCTCGGCGGGAAGGAGCCCCTTTGCCAACCCGAGCGCCAGCAAGCCGGTGATCGCCAGGAACGACCAGCCGGCGGTGAAACGCACCCCCAGAAGAGTGCCCAGTCGGAGCCTTCTCGCCATGCCGTACCACCTCCGTGCTCCCGGCCCCAGGCCGTCCGAATGCGCCCCTACCGGTCGTCCGGCGAAGGCGTGCAGGCCACACACAGCCTCGACACGCTCCCCACGCGGCGCACAGGTCGGCCACTATTCATATACCCCGTCCTCCTGCGTTGCAGTACAGGGTGCCACGCCGCGTCGGTCTCGTGGCCGCCCAGCCGTCGCCGTTCCGGCGCCCACGTCCCAGCCGTCGCCGTTCCGGCGCCGGGCGGGAGCCCGCGCACCTGGATCAACGGGCGGCGCCAGGCGCGGCAGGCGACACTCCGCCTCCGACCGATCCCGTCGTGCGGAGCGGAGCGACCGAGCCGGAGTCGGAGCCGAGCCCCTCGTCCAGCACCATCCGCTGTCCCAGGCGACGGCTGGAGGCGGGCGAAAGGACGACGTAGCCGAGGGAGATGGCCAGCCATGCAGCCGAGACCACGGGCAGCCAGGCGTCAGGGCCGGTCGGGTAGGGAACCAGGTTGCGGTAGATGGTGTACGCCAGGAGGGCCAGGCCGGCCAGGGGCACGAGTGCATCGGCCACCCTGGTCACGGCACTGGCCGGCTTGCCCGAGGCGGGTGCCCTGAAGACGAGGAACAGTCCCGCCCCGACGGTGACGAGGCCGTACGCGACGAGCAGCAGCAGGGTCGACACGAACCCGGCCCAGGCGAACAGCGACAGCGGCGCCGCGCCGACGATCGCCGCCAAGGCGATCTCGACGACGATCTCGGTGCCGACGACGACCGACACCGCCGGAATGGGAGTGGCCCACCGGGGAGACAGACGAGCCAGCGGATGGGAGGGCGACAAGCCGTCCCGGGCGAAGGAGTAGATCATCCTGGAAGCTCCCACCGCGGAGGCCATGCTGCACCCGAAAGCGCTTACGACGGTGCCCAGCATGATCAGGTCACCGAACCAGGGGGCGACGTAGGTCTGCCCGAGCGTGCCGAGCAGGGCCGGCGAGGCTGCGAAGTGCGCCAGGCCGGCCTTTGTCGTGCCGAAGCCCATCACCTCGATCGCGCTGATGGCAACGTAGAACACGCCGATCGCCCCGACGGTGCCCAACAGCGCCCTCGGTATGTCGCGGCGGGGCTTGGCTGCCTCGCCGCCCAGCGCCGCAGCGGCCTCGAACCCGCCGAAGGACAGGAAGCCGAACACGACGCCGAGGAACACGTTGGACACGGTTGTGCCCTTGGCCGGCGCGAACACGCTCCAGGTGAAAGGCAGGTGACCTGGACCGCTGCGGCCGATCAACTCTGCCAGCACGACGACCGCCACGACGGCGATCAGGCTGACGGTGACGCCCTCGAAGGACAGGATCATGTCGGTCGCCTTCGACGTCGGTACTGCCGCCAGCAGGCCCGCCCCGAGGATCGCCACGGTGCCCAGTGCGTACTGGAGCCAGGCCGGATCGCCGTGGACGATGCCGACCGCCTGGGCCAGCAGGGTGCCGTAGATACCGGCCGTGACGCCGGTCAGCAGGGCGAACAGGAGGTAGGTGCCACTCAGGCACCATGCGGCCACGACGCCCGCCCGGGGACCGAGGGTCGCACCGACCAGGCCAAGCACGGAGCCGGAGTTGTGGAAGTGCTGCGACAGCCTGGAGAAGCCGTAGGCGACCAGCAGCGCTCCCACCATCGAGATGAGGAACGACAGGGGGATGGCACGCCCGACCGCAGCGATCGCCCCCTGAGGATTGATGCTGATCGCCATCGACGGCGCCATCAAGCCCACCGACAGCCCGATCACCTGCCACAGCTTCAGGTTGCGCCTCAGCTCCGGCGTTCGGCCGGTGTCGTCCCGCTGGTCAACTGCCACGGTGTCCTCCTCGGTCTGTCGGGCCCGAGGTCCCCCGGACATCCTGCTGGTCCCGCTTCCGGCGCCGTTGGCAAAAGCTGCTGCCATGACAGCACAGCAGCCGGCTCCTGCCAACCCCATTTACCGTCCTTTTTCTTTGCGGCTGTGTTTCTTTGCGGCTGTGTTTCTTTGCGACGGGGCCTCGCGTTTTCGCAGTGCGGGTCCGGCATCCGGACGGCTCGGTTGGTTATGGTTGACGGGGACAGGGATTGCGGATGTACGACGCGGTGTCTGGGCCGCCGTCCAGGTCTTGTCGGCCCACGTCCCGCCGGAGGAGGTTTCGCTGATTCGAGACACGCCCACGGGAGATGGGCATCGCAGCGGTGTGGCTACCGCCGGCTCCCGGTCGCCAGGTGACCCCTACCGGGCCCTGGAGGCGGCCGAGGCACTGCGCCGCAACGGCATCCACGCGGTGGCGGTGACGATGGTGGACAACAGCGGCGTGGCGCGGGTGAAGGCGATGCCGGTCGAACGGCTGGCTCAGGCGGCCGCCAACGGCATAGGCGCACCGCCGGTGTTTGACTTCTTCGGTGGCGACGACAGCATCGCACCAGGCGGCTCGCCGGTGGGCGACTTGCGGATGCTGCCGGACCTGGCGGCCCTGAGATCGCTGGCCGCGATGCCGGGCTGGGCGTGGGCGCCTGCGGAGCGAGTGGCGCTGGACGGCTCTTCCCATCCGGGATGCCAGCGGGCCTTCGCACACCGCCAGCAGGAGCGGGCAGCTGCCGCAGGACTGGAGTTGAAGATGGCGTTCGAGACGGAATGGGTTCTGGACGCCGGCAAGGATGGCCGCCTGGGGCCGGATGGGGTGGCGGGGGAGGACCGGCTGGTGCCGGTCACGACCGGCCCTGCCTACGGCATGGGACGGCTGGTGGACGTGGCGGGCTTCTCAAGTGAGCTGCTGGCGATGTTGGCGGGTTCGGGCGTGGAGGTGGTGCAGCTGCACCCGGAGTATGCGCCGTCGCAGATGGAGTTGTCGGTCGCACCGAAGGGCCCGGTTGGTGCGTCGGACGAAGTGGTGGTCGTGCGCCAGACACTGAGGGCAGTGGCGGCAAGGCACGGGTGGCGGGTGTCGCTGTCCCCGGCGTTCGAGCCCGAGGGCGTGGGCAACGGTGCTCATCTGCACATGTCGCTGTGGCGAGGGTCGACCAACTTGCTGGCTCCGGTGATGTCTTCCGCCACGATTGGGATCGGGGCGGCATCGGACGAGGCGCGGTGCCGGCCTTCGGGGCTGGACCCTGTGGGCGAGGCGTGGCTGGCGGGCATCCTGGATGCGCTGCCGGCACTCATGGCGGTGGTGGCGCCCAGCGCGGCCAGCTACCTGCGGCTGCAGCCGCAGCGATGGGCCGCTCCGTGGCGCTGCTGGGGCCGGGAGAATCGAGAGGCGGCGCTGCGCCTGGTTGCCGGTTCAGCGTGGGGTGGACCGGAGGGGGCGAACGTCGAGTTGAAGGTGGTTGACGCCAGTGCCAACCCGTACCTGGTGACCGGCGCTGTCTTGGCTGCAGGTCTCGACGGGGTGAGGCGGTCACTGACACTGCCGCAAGAGGTGACTGTCGATCCGGCACTGCTTGACGACGACGGGAGGAAGGCTGCCGGTGTGATGCGCCTTCCTCGCTCGCTTGGCGAGGCGCTGGACGAGCTGGACCGGAGCGAGGTGCTGCGGTCGGCAATGGGCGACCAGCTGGCGAATGCCTTCTCGGCTGTACGGCGGGCCGAGCTGGAGCGCTTTGCGGCGTCGTCCGACGAGGAGATCGCCGTCGGCAGCAGGTGGGTTTGGTAGCGGGCAGCCGTCCGGCCGGGAGGTGAGCTCGTATGCGGACGGCGGCGACGTTGCCGAGACGGCGGCCGTTGTAGCTGGGATCGCCCGCGACTTGGAGCTGGTGGACCACCACTGCCATCAGCTGGTCGCCGGGCCCCTGGGGGGCGACCGGTTCGAGCGGCTGCTTGGGGAGGGCGCCTTTGCGGCCCCAGCGGGGTGCTCGGCTGCGGACACCGGCCTGGGACTGGCAGTCCGGGCGTTGTGCGCCCCGGTGCTGGACCTCCCAGTCGGTGCGGGTATCGCCGAGTACGTCGAGCGCCGGGCCGAACTGGGGACGGACGAGGTGCACCGAAGGCTGATGTCTGGCGGGGCGTCGACCTATCTTGTCGACACCGGGTACGCGCCGGACGAGTTGTGCAGCGTGGACCAGATGGCGGGGTGGACCGGTGGCCGAGTGGCAGAGGTGGCGCGGTTGGAGACTCTGGCCGAGCGGGTGGCGACCCACACATTCTGGGATGGCGGGACCGGCCGAACCGGCGAAGGCGGCGCGGTACCGAACAGGGCCATAGCTGCCAGGATGGCCGGCCGTGCGGCGAGGACGTACGCGGAGCGGCTGGAAGAGGAGATGGAGAAGTGTCGCGGCGTCTCGGGGTGGAAGTCGGTCGCCGCTTACCGCTGCGGACTGGGACTTGACTGGAGCCGTCCTGGCCCGGCTCAGGTCAGGGAAGCAGCGAGGGAGTGGCTGTCGGCGGAGCCGGACCGGCAGGGGAGATGGCGATTGGAGAATCCGGTGCTGATCGCGCACGGGGTGTGGGCAGCTCTGGACTCGGGGCTTCCGGTGCAGTTCCACACGGGGTTCGGGGACAACGACGTCCGTCTGGCATCGGCGGACCCGACGCTGCTCGATCCGCTGATCCGGGCGACAGCCGACGGGCGCTCCCCGATCATGCTGTTGCACTGCTGGCCCTACCACCGCCAGGCGGGCTACCTGGCAATGGTGTGGCCGCACGTCTACATGGACGTGGGCCTGGCGATCCCACACGCCGGCCACCGTGCGGCTGCCATCCTGGCCGAGGCTCTGGAGCTTGCGCCGTGGCACAAAGTGCTGTACTCGTCCGACGCTTTCGGGCTGGCAGAGCTGTACCACCTGGGCGTGGGCTTGTGGCGGGAGGCGCTCGCCTCGGTGCTGCAGCCGCTGTCCAGCGCAGGCTTCGGGAACGAGGAGCTGGTCCGGCTGGGATCGCTTGTGGGGTCCGGCAACGCCCTGCGAGTGTACGGATTGGACTGAAGACCCAACCTTCGCCTGAGGCCGGCCTGAGGCCCCAGACATTGACGGCACCGGGTGGCTCCGGGCAGGTCCGGTGCATCGGGCCGGCCGACCTGTGCCAGTGCGTCTTGGGGAGCGACAACTCGTGCTCGTATTAGGTCGAAGCTCCGGTTGGAAACTCAGGGTTGGTCCTGACGTAACGTGGCTGCAACACAGAATCGTTTGAATGCCTCCCGTGGCGTCACCGATCTATCGGAAGACCAAGGATTTGGGACCTGATAGTCGAGTCCAGGGGCTGCTGACGAGCTATTCTCAACCCATGACTACAGCAGCCCGCCCGGGATCGATTCTACTGCGAGGGGACTGGCGTGAGAGCATGAACGAATCCCAGTTGCGAACTGCGCTGTGAATAGCAGAGGCACAAGAATAGAAGGAGCGCGGCGGGTATTACATACTCAAAAGCCCGATACGAAGTTGGCGGCCGACGCCATTGGCCTACGAGAGGTTCTTTTCCAGAGTATCACTGATATGGCTCCCGGAGCAGCCATTGCCGCTTCGATACCAGCTGGAGCCGGTTTTGCTGGAGGCTCGTTGCCCTTGGCAGTGCTTCTTGCCCTCGTTGCCTCACTGTTGACAGCCAGTTGCGTTGGTGAATTGGCAGCCCGCATACCGGCAGCAGGGTCCATGGCAACCTTCGCGGCTGAGGGTCTTCATCCGAGCATCGGCTTCCTGGTGGCGTGGGGTTACACTTTCGCAGCTGCTCTGCTCCCGCCCCTCGTGCTCATCCAGCTAGGCTTCACAATCGCCACAACTATCCATTCCGAATGGTCTGCATATCCTATTGGACTTTGGTGGCCGTGGGTGATATTGGGTGCGGCGGTCATCTTCTATGTTGGAGTGATGGGTATTCAAACCTCGACTTACCTCGGCTCCGTGCTCGGCGCATTCGAGATCGTCGTATTCCTCGTCGTAGGTGTGTTGCTTGTTATTCACGCGGGTTCGCATAATACGCTCCAAGTGTTCACTACCCGATATACGCCGTCAGCACACCGCGGCATGTCCGGTATTATTGCTGGCTCCATTTTTACTGTCCTGGCCTTCGCTGGCTTCGAGGCAGCGACGTCACTTTCTGAAGAAGCTCGCAAGCCCAGGCAGACCGTACGTCGGGCAGTACTTCTGGCGACGGCGGGAGTTGGCGCACTCTATGTCTTTACCACTTACGCGGTGTCGGTCGCGTATGGCCCCGGATCGTTTGCCGGCTTCACCGGATCCGGTACCGCTTCCTGGGAAGGGCTGACACGGTCATTCTTCGGGGTGGCCTGGATCTTTGTGTTCTTCGCGATCGTCAACTCGACCGTGGCGAACGCCAACGCTGGTCTGAACGTGGTGAGTCGTATGGCGTTCGCGATGGGTCGCATCCGAGTATTTCCGGCTAGGCTCGCTACCCTTGGCCGACGGCACAGGTCTCCTTACCAAGCGATCACTCTCTCGACGGCAGCCACCGTTGGGCTGGCACTTGGACTCGGGTTGACCTATGGAACGACAAACGCCTTCGACATGCTGGGCACAGGGATCGTCATCGTCGTCGCTGCTGTGTACATCGTGATCGACGCCGCCTGCATAGGATATTTTCTGCGGCATCGAGAGCAACTTAACCCGCTTCTTCACATCTTCGTTCCGATCCTTGGGATCCTCACCTTTGTGCCGGTATGGCTCAACGCTGCTGGGATCAAGGTCTTCAGCTTCATCTCTGCCCTGACGGCTCCTGTATCGTACATGGGCCCTGTGACTGCTCTGTGGATGCTTGCAGGGCTGATCTATCTGGTGCTGCAGTACCGGATTGCGCCAGATCGGGTGGCGGCAGTAGGCCGTGTCTACCTAGATTCGGAAATCTCCAGCGATTCGGAACAAGGGGTGTAGGTATGGCGGATCTGTCTGTGATCGCATTTCGTCCGGCTCCAGACCAGTACGCCTGGACGTTCGGAGGGACGGAGCCAGTGGCGAGAATAAGGCCGGGCGCAGTGCTCGAAGTCTTCACGGAGGACTGCTTCGCTGGGAAGGTACAAAGCGAGAAGGATCTCGTGAGCGAAGTATGCCAGTTTCCCTTCCTCAACCCTCAGACCGGACCGTTCTATGTGGAGGGCGCAAAGCCGGGGGACACACTTGCCGTCCACTTCGTCTCGATCGAACCTGCGAGAGACTGGGCCGTCTCGACGACGGTCCCGCTGTTCGGTGCCCTTACCGCAACCCATTCCACGGCAATGCTTCATGATCCGCTCCCGGAGATCGTCTGGATATGGCGATTGGATCGCCACGCGCGAACGTGTCGGTTCCAGTCCCGGCGGGGGAGTTATGCGGTTGATCTCCCTATGGAGCCAATGCATGGCACTCTCGGAGTGGCACCGGCAAACCTCGAGGTGAGAAGCGCTCTGGTGCCAGATTCCTTTGGCGGCAACATGGATACTCCCGAGTTGAGGGCCGGCGTCACGTGCTATCTCGGCGTGAACGTCGAGGGTGCGCTGGTGTCGCTCGGTGACGGGCACGCTCGCCAAGGTGAGGGAGAGGCTTGTGGGGTGGCCGTGGAAGCGGCCATGGAATCGGTGATCGTCGTGGACCTGATAAAGGGCCAGCGATGTGCTTGGCCGAGGATCGAGAGCGATTCTCACCTAATGACCACCGGATCGGCCCGGCCGCTCGAGGATGCGTTCAGGATCGCTCAGGCAGAGATGGTGACCTGGGTCTCGGCGGACTTCGGCCTGGACGTCCTCGACGCGTACCAACTGGTCACTCAAGCGGTGGAAGCGCCGATCGCCAATGTGGTCGATACCAATTACACCTGCATCGCGAAGATGGCCAAGCGGTGGCTGCCAAAAGTGGAAGTGTACGGGTCCGCGCACCGGCGGCTTCGTGAGACGGCTGCCGCCTATCGAAGTCAGAAGTAGCCCCCGGACGCCTTGCGAGCTCAATGCCATGGCGGAGGGCGCTGCCTGTACCAGGGAGGTGGGCAGCCCGGTCGCATGCGATCCGGACCTCGCGCGATGGCGCCTACGCCTCTGAGAAGGCTGCCCTCAGAGGCCCTGCCACGGAGGCTTGTCCCTGTAGGTGCTCCGGTAGTAGTCGGCCAGCTGTAGTCGGGACGCAGCGTCGTCATCGATCACCACTGTCACGTGGGGATGCAGCTGGAGGACAGAGGCGGGAACCATCGCAGTCACCGGACCCTCCACGCATTTCGCGATCGCCCACGCCTTGGAGCTGCCCCAAGCCATCAGGACGAGATGCCGCGCTTGGGATATGTTGGCCAGTCCTTGAGTGATCACATGGTTCGGAACCTGGTGGGCGCCGGTGAAGAACCTGGAGTTGTCGTGGACGGTCTGGCTGGTGAGCGTCTTGATCCGGGTCCGCGAACCGAGCGACGAGCTTGGCTCGTTGAAACCGACGTGCCCATCGCCTCCGATGCCCAACAGCTGCAGGTCGATCCCGCCGGCCTGCTGGATGGCCGCTTCGTAACGGTTGCAGGCTGCGGACAGGTCCGCTGCACCGGCGTCCGGACCCTCGACCTGCGCTGGCCGAAGCCCCAGCCGGTCCACGAACTGCCGGCGGATCACCGCCCGGTAGCTTGCCGGGTGCTCCGCCGGTAGCCCGACGTACTCGTCCAGCAGAAAGGCGCGAATTCCGTCCAATCGGAGCGGTTGACATTGCTGGCTATCAGTGCCCCCTCCTCGGACCCTCCGCACCAGTTCGTCGTATACCGCCTCGGGAGTGCTGCCAGTTGCCAATCCAAGAACCGCATGGGGCCGCCTGGCAACCAGCGTTGTGATGGAGTCCGCTACCAGGGCCGCCCCCACCGCCCGGTTCGGCACGATCACAACCTCCATGTGTGCACCTTCCTCGCTGTGGCAGAATGTAGCTATCTTACGGGCTGACAGTTCTGCGAGTTGCGAATCCACATCCCGGAAGTGGCTGCTGCGGGGACGGATAGCCACGTCCGGACTCGTTTGGGACTCAGGGTGGGTGCTGATCTGCGGTAGTCGGATCGAGGGTGCCGGCCCGGGTAGGGGCCCGGCGGGGGTCCCGTCGGTGGACTTGGGCCGCATGGTGGTCGCACCTGGCTTCGTGGACCTGCATGTGCATGGTGGCGGCGGTAGCCAGGTGTCCGGCGAGACGCCCGAGGAGGTCGAGGCGGAGGTCGGCCGCCTCTGCCTTCACCACGTTCGCCATGGCACCACTTCGCTGCTGGCTACCACTGTCTCGGACTCCCCGGAACGACTCAGGGCGGCGGCCAGGGGAGTGGCACTTGCAATGGAAGCCCGCAGCGGCCGACGGCCGGACCGTGGCACCGGCCCGGTGCCGGTCGGTTCCACGGTCCTCGGCATCCATCTGGAGGGTCCATGGCTGGCGCCGGAAAGGGCGGGAGCGCACGCGCGGGAGCACCTGAGGCGGCCCGATACGGGCGAGCTAGCGGCGTTGGCGGAGCAGTCGAGCGGCACGGTGCGCCTGGTGACGTTCGCCCCCGAGCTGCCAGGGGCAGACCGACTGGTGGCCGCGGGGCTTGCGGCTGGGATCGTCATGTCGGTGGGCCACACGGCGGCCGGTTTCGATGCCGTCCGGAGTGCTCTCGCCGCCGGGGCTTCCCATGTGACTCATCTCGGCAACGCCATGGCGGCGTTGGATCGTCGTCAGCCAGGGCCTGTCGCTGCGGCGCTGGCAGATCCCACTGCCACACTGGAGCTGATCGCAGACGGCGTCCACGTGCACCCAGGATTTCTCGCCATGGTGGCTGCTGTGGCACCCCGCCGCGTGGTGGCGGTCACAGACGCCACCTCTGCCTGTGGGATGCCGACCGGCTCCTACAAAGTGGGTCAGTCGGCGGTGAGCGTCAGAGCCGATCGGGTGGTTCTCGAAGCGCAGCCGGACACCCTCGCGGGAAGTGTCCTGACCATGGACCGAGCGGTCGCCACCCTGATAGGTGCAGGGGTGGACCTGGGGACCGCAGTACTGGCCGCCACAGGCACCCCGGCAGGGGTCATCTCCTCCATCGACAAGGGCCACCTGCGCCCGGGCGCGGACGCGGACGTGGTCGTGTTGGACGAGCGGCTGAAGGCGGCGGCCACTATCGCAGGCGGTGAGGTGGTCTGGGATCCGTCCAATCTCTTGGTCGCAGCTCCAGTCGGCGGTCCCAGCCGGTGCTAGCGCCCGTTGCAGCGGTGGATCACTGGCCCATCGACTCCATCGACGCCAGGGCATCCGTGATCGAGCCTCCGCACTTCGCCAGGGCATACCGTGCCTGCTCTGTGGTCACCCTGGCCATGAGCATCACCAGGGCAGTTGTCACCTCTCCGTCGGAGGCCACCAACGCCTGCCGGCACGTCGCCCGATCGAGGCCGGTTGCCTGAGCCACGAGACCGACGGCCCTGCTGCGGAGCTTGGTGTTGGTGGGGAGCACGCCGACCATCAAATTGGACCAGGTCCTGCCGGACCTGACCATTACGGCCGTCGAGAATGCGTTGAGCACCAGCTTCTGCGCAGTGCCGGCTTTCATGCGGGTCGAGCCGGTCAGTACCTCTGGGCCCGTGTCGACGCAGATGAAAGTGTCCGCAACCGCTCGGAGCGGTGCGAAAGGATTGGAGGTGATGAGAGCGGTGTGGGCTCCTCGGGATCGGGAGTGGCGGAGGGCGCCCTCCACGTACGGCGTGCGTCCCGAGGCAGCGACGCCCACTGCGACGTCTCCACATGTGACCTGGTCGGCATCCAGCATCCCTTGCCGGTCGTCGTCCTCGGCGCCCTCCCGAGACATACGGAACGCTTCGGGACCGCCGGCTATGTGAGCCTGGAACCTGTCGGGACTGACGCCGAAGGTCGGCGGTATCTCGGCAGCGTCCATGAATGCCATACGACCAGAGGTTCCGGCTCCGAAGTAGTGAACGGTCCCACCCTCGTGGAGGCTGGCCACGGTCAGGTTCACCAAGGTGGCCAGCTCTTGGAGCACGGCTCTGACCGCCGGCACCACGGTGGCGTCCTCGTCGTTGATCCGCTCCAGAAGCGCCAGAGCATCGAGCGTGTCGATATCTGCCGTTCGAGGGTTTCGCTGCTCGGTGGGGGGCTCGATCCTCATCCCTTCGTAGCCCCGGCGATTGTGGACTGCATGAGCTGGCGTTGCGAGGCGATGAACAACACCACCACCGGCAAGCTGGCCAGGATGATGGCGGCCGCGAGCAGCGTCCACTCGCTCTGGTTGGCACCGTAGAAGTTGTAGATCCCTCTGGTGACGGGGAAGAGGCTCGGACGAACGAGGAAGACGACAGGTCCAATTATGTCGTTCCATACGGCCAGGAACCCGTAGAGGAAAGAGATCAAGAGCGCTGGCCACGTCAGCGGCACGATTACGGCCACCAGGTAGCGGAGGTACCCCGCCCCATCGAGCACAGCCGCCTCGTCCATCTCCCGCGGCACGGAGGAGATAAAGGCTGTGAGCAGCACCACTGCCAGGGGCAGGCCAGGCTCGACATGTAGGATGATGTAACCTATGCGATTGTCGTAGAGATGAAGAAATCTTGCTTCAACGAACAGCGGGATGATCGCAAACGGCAAGAACAGGCCGGCGGCCAGTGCCCCGTAGACCGCAGAGGCGCGCCGGATCAGTCGCCGGGCAAGTGGGAACGCGATCAGGAGTCCCAGCACCGTGGAAGTGGCGGACGCCACGACGGAGTACAGCACCGTGTTCAGAAGTTCCTCCCCGAGATTGGCAGCGCGCCAGGCCAGCACGAAGTTGCCAAACGCGGGGTGCAGCGGAGGTGCCAGTGGATTCCGCAAAAAGTGTGCTGGCTGCTCGAAGGCGATCATGACGGCGTAAAGCACCGGTAGGAAAAAGATCAGGCCGATGACCACGGCACCACTGGCCCTGTAGACGACTCGAGAGCGTTTGGCCGCCAGGGCTCTCATGCCGGTAGCAGTCTTCGTTCCCGGTGGCGCAGCGCCGCCATCAGCGGCAGCGCTGTGCCGAGAGCGACCAGGAACAGCACCACGCTTACCGCAGCGCCGTAGCCCAGGTCTGCCGAGGTTCCAAAGGCACTGTTGAATGCCAGCATGCCCAGTGTGTCGGTGCGGTAGAGGCCGCTCGTCAGCACGTAGATCAGATTGTAAGTCGTCAGGGATCCGACGAAGGCCAGCAACAGGTTCACCGTCATCGAGGGAGCCAGTAACGGGAAGGTGATCGAAGCGAATCTACGCCACGAGCCGGCACCGTCGATGGACGCTGCTTCATAGATATCTGGATTGATCGCACGGAGGCCGCCTACGAATACAAGGGTGGAGAAACCCACGTTTTGCCATATCTGCACTAGGATGACTATTGGCATAGCTCCGGCGTACGATCCCAGGAATGCCGAGTGCAGACCAAATGCGTTCGCTATCGCCTCCGCCGGGCCCTGGGACGGATCGAAGATGAGGATCCAGATGAGCCCGACGATGGTGACGCCCAGCACGATGGGCAGGAAGACGAGCACTCGCAGAGCGGCCGCCACCCGGCCTGTGCCTTGGAGTCGGTGGGCGAGGACCAGGGCGAACGCGTTCTGTGCCAGGGAGACACTTATGACGAAGATGACGGTAGCGAGGAGGCTTGCCACGAACCCCGGCCTCTCCGTCGTGAACAGCGCCACATAGTTGTGGAGGCCAGTGAAGCTGATGGACGATCCTGCAAGGCCGGAGTAGTTGGTGGCCGACACGGCCACGTTGGCCGCCGCCGGTACGAGACCGAACATCCCGTACACGCCTAGTCCGAGCGTCAAGCCCAGCCACATGGCCACTCGGGACCTGTTGTCCAGCAGGCGCGCCGCCTGCGCGCGCTGGTCTGCTCCCTTGCGAGTATCAAGGGTCTCGGCAGGTCTATGGGGTGCTAGGGCCATCGCGGAAGGGCTCTTGCCCCCCGGCTCCCGGCTATGAAGTTTTCCATGCGCTCTGGTACAGGTTGGCCACGTGTTGTGGGCTGAACTGGTTGTTGAGCAGGTTGAGTTGGGCGGTCGGCCAATTGGCTGGCTGGTCCCAGTAGGAATTGTTGGGGGAGAGGGTCGGGAACACGGTGCTGCCGTGTACACCGCGCCCGAACCAGCTTCCGAGCACCGAAGCGGAGAAGCCGGTGTACGCCGAGCCCGTGAAGCTGGGTGATATGCCAGTGATGCTGACGTACTGCTTGTAAATCGCGGGAGAAGCGAAGAATGCCAGCCACTTCTTTGCAGCGGGCTTATTCGGTGCCTGACGCAGAACTGAGAAGGTAAGGTTATTATTTTGCCACGCCACATTATTTGCTGCAACATTGCTACCAGGGAGAGGAAAGAAGCCCACTTGCATAGAGGGATTGACTTTGTGGATAGCGGCAAGATCCCAGGATCCGTCGAGCAACATTGCTGCATCGCCCTGGGCGAAGCTACCGGGCATGCTTTCCCACGGGACGCCCGCATAGTTGGGCTCGAGATACTTAGCTATCTGCTTTTCTCGCTGCATTACCTTGACGAAGGAGGGGCTTGTCCACTTGACGGAGCCGCTCTCCAGGTCTCTGGCGAGAGTCTTGTTAGGTACGTGGGGGCTCCAGACACTGGCCATCAGAGGAAAATAGAGAAACTGTAGGTAGAGAGGCCCCACGTTCCCGAGCCCGTCGAAGAGAGGGGTCACATGGGCGGACTTGAGAGTCTTCAGGTCGGCCAGGAATGCGGAATAGGTTTTGGGCGGAGTCAGGTGGTACTTGGCAAAGATGGCCTTATTGTAGAACACCCCTTCTTGATAGGAGCCGGTGACCATGCCATATATATTCCCCTTATAGGTTTCCGCTTTGACCGCTGCTGGTTTCATGCGGTTCAGCCAGCTGCTTCCGTTGAGCGGCTGAAACACGTTGTTGGTTGACCAGAACTGCCATGTGCTCATGTTCGATCGGGTCGGCTTCAGCGGTAGTGGCTGGACCGGTGGGTACCAACTGACGATATCGGCGCTATGAGCGTCCACAGTAGTCTGTAGCAGCGTCTGGTATGGCCCCGTCAGGTTGGCTGCCGTCTGCAGGCTCACCTTGATGTTCGGGTACTTCTTCTCGAACTCGGCGTCGATGGCCTGCAGGGCCTTCACGGCCGGAGGGTTCACCCAAGTGATGAGCTTCAGTGTCTGGGGGCTGGAGCTGCTGCCAGTGCTCGAGGTACGGCCGGCGGAGGTGCTGCAGGCCGCTGCAGTCAACGCCAGGGCGCCAAGGCCGGCCGTCAGTCGCAGCTTCGTCGACGCTCCGCTGACCTTCGATTGGGTCATCGTGATATCCCTCCGGTATGATGCCGCTTTGTGATGTGGGAATCTTACCCGTTGGGCATCGTAGCTGGCAAGAAGTAACTAGCGATGCCCAGTGTCTCGTATTCGTCGAAGGCCGGTCAGCCGTTGATTCGTCAGTTGGCCGATCGCCCCGGGAGCATTGTCGGTATCGACGCCGGGGGCAGTTGCACCCGCGCGGTGCTGGTCGAGAGTGGTCTGGTGGTGAAGTCCATGGTGGCCGGACCGATGAACGCGCTCCTGACCGAGCGATTCGAGGAAGGTCTCTCGGAGATCGTGGCGGCCTTGGGAGGCACCTCGCTCGGGATCGGGATGCCCGGTCTGCGTTGCGAGGAGGACGCTGTGCGGCTGGGGGCAGCGATGGAGGCTCGCACCGGCTGCCGGACGAGGGCGGCGAGTGATGTGGAAGTTGCTCGGCTCGGCGCCTTCATGGGATCTGCCGGCATTGTGGTCGTTGCTGGTACCGGTTCGGTGGCTGCCGGATGGAACGGGACCGCCAGCGCGAGAGCTGGCGGTCACGGGTTCCTCCTGGGAGACGAAGGGGGGGCGTACTGGCTGGGGAACCAAGCCGTAAGGTCGATGCTGCGGGCGCTGGATGCGGGGAACCGGTCACCTCTGGCGGAGGCCGCGCTGGCAGTCATGCCGCCAGGCGTCGATGTTCGAGACGGTCTGGAGGATCTGGTGAGGAAGGTCTACCACCACGCGACCAATCGTCACCTGCTGGCCGACCTGGCTCCCATGGTGACCGGCATGGCGGCCACCGACCCCGAGTGCCGGCAGATCTGCGAGCGCGCGGCAGATCACCTGGCATCGTTGGCGGAGGTGGTACGTGGACGACTGGGCCGCTTGCCTGTCGCTGCGGTAGGTGGGGTGTTCGAGGCGGCAGCAATACGAGACCGCTTCCTGAAGCTCACTTCGGCAACGCAGCCGCTGGCTCCCCCTTCGATCGGTGCAGCGCTGCTGGCTCCGAGAGCCTGGACAGCAGGCGACCGGAAATGATTCGCCTCATGGGAGAGACAGCGGCGCACGTGGCTGCCGCGGCGGTGGAGAGCAGCGTGCCCGGAGCGGTCCTTGCGGGCGGTCTGGGAGAGACGACCTGGATCACCAGCGCCGCCGGATGGGCCGACACCACGCCGCGAGGCAGTCGTCCCATGCTGCACGACACGCTGTTCGACCTGGCGTCACTGACCAAGGTGGTGGCTACCTTGCCCCTCGTGTTGAGCCTTGTGGCGGACGGCTCGGTGAGTCTCGACGACCCTGTGAGCGCCTACCTGCATGGGTTCACTGGAGGAGCGCGGCACAAGGTGACCCTGCGGAACCTTCTCACCCACACCTCCGGTCTTCCCGCCACGTGCGAGCTCTGGCTGCGCTGCGGCGAGCCTGTGGAGGCCACTGCGACTCTGTGCCGGCTACCTCTCGAGGCAGAGCCTGGGACCCTGGTTGCCTATTCGGACGTCGGGTTCATCCTGCTGGGGTCCGTGGTGGAGGAAGTGACCGGTGAGTCGCTCGATGCGGCGTTCGCAGAAAGGATCTCGCGGCCTCTGGCGTTGACGCGAACACGGTTTGGCCCGCTCGCCCGGGGCGAAGAGGTCGCCGCCACCGAGCGCCGGAGAGACGGCACTGCGTGGAAGGGCGTGGTCCACGACGAGAACGCCCGTTTCCTGGGAGGAGTGGCCGGGCACGCCGGATTGTTCTCCGATGCCGCGGACATGTCACGCTTTGCCAAGTGGTGGATCAGCGCAGACGACGGTCCAGTCCCCGCGGCATTGAGGGATACTGCGAACAGATGTGGAACGGGTGACCTGGGCGGGCATAGGGGGTTGGGATGGGTATGTGCCGGTGATCAGTCGTACCTGCCGGGGCGCGGTTGGTCCGCTCAGGCCGTGTCCCATACCGGGTTCACCGGAACCAGCATTGCGCTGGACCCGGTGACGGGGATGTGGGTTGTGCTGCTCACGAATGCGGTCCATCACGGCCGCGACAAGCGAACCGTCAGAAAGCTCCGCGAGGCTGTCCATTCCTCGCTTGCTATAGCACTCGGTCCCAAGACGTGGAATTCTGCCTCGGAGCGTAGAGATGCTCGGATGGCCGATCGACGGCTGGGCGCCGATTGAAGCCGCGCGCTCTGCTGGTGACGGTGCGATCGCTGCTTCCAAGCCTGACCCCTTCGGAGCGGCGAGTGGGCTCTGCCGTGCTGAACGATCCGGGAAGAGTGGCGAGCATGACCATCAGCAGGTTGGCGACGGAATGCGGCACTTCGGAGACCACCGTGGTGCGGTTCTGCCGCTCGATGGGGCTGAAGGGATATCCCGAGCTACGAGTAGCACTTGCATCCGAGGCCGCCTGTGCCAACACGGAGCAGGGACGCCAGATGGGGAGCGACATCGGACCCGACGACGTCGTCGCGGATGTGGTGTCGAAGGTCTGCTTCGCCGATGCCAGGGCTATAGAGGAGACTGCTGGCCAGCTGGACACCGAGGTGCTGGCGAAGGTGGCGTTGGCGGCGGTCCGGTCTCGGCGCATCGACATCTTCGGCGTGGGAGCCAGCAGCCTAGTGGCGTTGGACCTGCAGCAGAAACTGCATCGCGTGGGCCATACTGCCTTCGCATTCCCCGATCCGAACATAGCGATCACCTCTGCGGCACTGCTGGGACCGGGGGACCTCCTGCTGGCCATCTCCCACACCGGATCGACCCTCGATACCCTCGCCGTACTGAAGGAGGCAAAGAGCGTGGGGGCGACGGTGGCGGTTGTGACCAACTTCCCCAAGTCTCCATTGGCGCAGCTTTCTGACCATGTGCTCACCACTGCAGCGCGGGAGACGACCTTCCGGTCCGGGGCCATGGCAAGCAGGGTCGCCCAGCTGTCAGTGGTGGACTGCCTGTTCGCCGTCGTGGCCCAGCATCACTATTTGGCGACCCTTCGCGCTCTTGATCGAACGCGGGAGGCGGTATCCGACCGCAGGTTGCCCTAGACGTAGAAATCGGAGTGGGTGACATAGAATCGGGTACGTCCATCCCCTGCAGACCAGGCAGCAAGAACGGACCCGGCCTACCCCCCGCCGGCGGAGTCGACGTCCCCGTGAGCACGCTCGGCCAGGGCTTGCCACTTGCGCCACGTCTCCAGGCGGCTCTCGTAGTCGGCCTCGGCGATACCGAGCGGCATGCGACCGAGGAACACCCGCAGCGGAGGTTCTGCCGCGTCGACGATCTCCAAGATGGGCTGTCGAGTCGCTCTCGGATCTCCCGGCGAGCCGCGTCGGCTGGGCCGGTTGGCCGCCTGTTCGCGGACGCCGTCGTACTCGGGCATCGCAGCGGCGTGCTTTGCGGAGGGGCCGCCCCAGTCGGTTGCGTAGCCGCCCGGCTCGATCAACGTCACCTTGATGCCGAACCCCGCCGTCTCCTGGGCCAGCGACTGGCTGAAGCCCTCCAGTGCCCACTTGGAAGCGTGGTAGATGCCGACCGTCGGGAAAGCGGAGATCCCCCCGATGGAGGAGACCTGCAGGAAGTGACCACCCCCCTGTCTCCTCAGCAGCGGAAGTGCCGCCTGGGTTACCCAGAGCGCCCCGAACAGATTCGTCTCGATCTGCGACCGGGCTTCCTGTTCGGAGAGCTCCTCGATCATCCCGAACTGGCCGTAACCGGCGTTGTTGACGACCACGTCCAACCGACCGAAGTGCTGGTGGGCGCGAGCGACAACGTCGAACGCAGCTTCTCGATCCGTGACGTCCAGCTGCAAGGGCAGGACGGCATCGCCGTACTGTTTGACGAGCAGGTCGAGACTGTCCGTGCTCCGCGCGGTCGCCGCCACCTTGTCCCCACGCTCCAGCGCCGCCTCCGCCCACTCCCGGCCGAAGCCACGCGACGTTCCTGTGATGAACCACGTTTTCATGCTGGGTTCTCTACCCTGCGCAGGCTCGTTCGAACGGAGGTGCGGAGCCGGTCCTGGCGAACGCTCGAACGAGGGCTGCGGCAGAGGCACAGTTCCGTCCCGGCCGGACTCGAGCCGCCTCGCGGCCGGCCTGCCAGATCGGCCCAGCGGTTGCTGCGGGTGTGGCTCGGTCGCATCCGACAGTGGCGGGCAATCACGAAAGTCGTTCGGAAGGCGTAAGCCGACGTCTCGACACGCGGTTGAAGTACTCGGCAAGCGCGTTGGTGGGGTCGTAGTCCGGCAGCGGCTCTACGAGGGAGTCGGCAACCGCGAGGAAGCAGAGGGCCGGTAGACCCCACTCTTCGGCGCCATCTGGACCTTCCACCGTCAGCACCCGGCCGATCAAGTCGGGCGTCAGGATCTGGCGAAGGGCGAGCCCCTCGAGCACCGCCGCCCCGGCTCCCGCCAGTAGCTCCAGTCCGTCGGGATGGCGGGCGCGGAAGCCGAGGACGATCGCCATGTCCTGATAGAACTCCGTCATGTAGTCGAGGAACCTGGACTCCGACCTGCGCAGGGCGGCGCTGGTGCGGCAGTGCGCCTCCGAGTCCTTCGGATAGGACAGCAGGGTGGCCGTCAGCGCAACGTACGTCCGCCACTCGGCGGAACGGCAGACCGCAGCGAAGTTGCGGGCCACGCCGATCCGAACGCCCTCACGGAAGAGGCCTCTCCGTCCCTCGGCGGTCACCAGTTTGGCGATGTTGCTTCCGACCAGTTCCGTGACCATGGAGATGGTCTCCGGATCGAAAGCTGCGGTGCCGTTCCAGGTTCTCCCCGCCAGCTCCAGCAGCACGTCGTCGTGGAACTGCTCAAGGGACGGCCAGTAGCGGTAGGCCGTGCTGCGAGACACCTGGGAGCGCTCGATCACCTTCTCGAAGGAGAGATCGTCCACCGTGACCTTGAGGCCTCCGAGCTCGTCGACCATCTCCTGAGCCGTGTTCAGCACGTGACGGCGGAACTCCGCTTCCGACCGTCTCACCGTGGTCGGGCCCGTCGACGTCTCCACTTCCGAAGCCTGTCCCTCCGAAGCCTGTCCCTCCGAAGCCCGTCCCTCCGAAGGCTCTGTCCCCATGGGGTCCCCACTGTACGGGGTACGAGCGTAAAAAGTGGCGAGCTCGTGTTGACGCAGCCGGACACGGTGTCCTATACCTGGGACGGGGAAGTTCAGGGTGCCACACCAGCGGTGTAGCGGCCGGAAAGGATGACTTGCGTTGAGCGCAGAGTTGTCACTGGGTTGGCTGTTACGCGGATGGCGAAAGTGCGTTGGAATGAATGCCAGCACGGTGGCGTCGCTGCTGGGCGTCGGCAGACCGGCCGTCTCGAACTGGGAGTCGGGCCTGCGGAGACCGGATGCGGCCAAGATGGCAAGATTGGACGCAGCGTACGGGGCGGGGGGCGCACTCGTGGACATGGCGGTCGCCCTTCCGTCCACCGGTGCACTGCCTGCTCGCGAAGTGTGGCGGCACAATTACGGCTCGGGCGGTGGGCCTGTCTGGGGCTGGGTGCGCCTGCCCGCCGGTGCGACGGAGGCGAGGCTCTCCATCAGGTGGGGTCCGTTGTCCGTGAGGGCGAACGTTCGAGGTGGCACCGACGGCCTCGTCGTCTCGGTGCCGGTATCGGTGGTCAATCCGGGAGCCCGTGTGGAGCTGTCGCAGCCCGGTTGGGTGGACTTCGGCCAAGGCGTGGTCCCCGACGGTCTCGGTCTGCCGGTGATGAACGGGTTCTCGGACCTGAAGCTGGCCTCGAGGACGGATCCGGCGCTCGAAGTGTTCATTTCCAAAGCGAAGCTTCTGCTGGGGGAGCGCGGAGATTGGCTCGGTGCACTGAAGTCGTTCCTGGGCAGCCGGTGTGAGCTGTTGGAAGAGGCGTTCGGTCCGGATGCCTTCGGCCGCTCGGACGGAGGCACCTCGTCGTCGCTGCCGCGGGCGGCCGCTCGGGAGAACGAAATCGACGGATGGCAGTGCGGCAACGGCTCTTCCCTGCCTCTGCCCGGTTCCAGCTACAGAGCGCTGAGAGAGGCGCGAGGCCTGTCGCAACGCACCGTCGCAGAGAGGGTGACCCGAATGCTTCCGACGTTGCCAGTGACCGACGACCAGATCAGCCTCGTGGAGGCTGGTGGCCGACCGAAGGTGCGCAGCTTGGGCTCCCGGCTGGACGCGCTCTACCGACTTGGCGGATATGCGACTTTGGAGTCCGTCCCCACGGTGTCTCAGGGATCCCGCACCCGCGTGCACTTTCCGCACTACTGGCGGGGCGACGTGTGGGTTCGTTTCCACTCCGCTTGTGGCGGCCCCGGTCAAGTGGAGCTGCGGTGGGCTCCCTGGCGGCGGACCGTCCGGCTCTGGCCGGCCACCACGATCACCACCCGGCTGGCATACCGGGACCAGCCCCCGCTACTGATACGCTGCCCTACGGGATGGACTGTTACGGCCGGGATGGGACATCCCCCTGCAGCCGTCGACGTCAATGAGGGCTGGCACCCGTGCGATCCGATGGCGGCCACGGCGATCTTCAAGGAGTACTACAAGTGCTATTTGAAGATGTTCGGTAAGTCGCCCGAAGATCTTGCGAGCCTGCTGCGAGACGGCACGACTGTCAAGAACGGCACGATAGCCGTTTCCTTACAGGCTGAGCGGTCCCGCGGTTCCTCCCGCATCACGGCCGCATTCTTGGACGAGTCTGGCGAATCGGTTGCGCCGGCAAGGCACTCGTGGTTGCACCTACCGGAGGACAGCAGCGGTGATTTGTCTGCAACGGATCGTTCACAAATGCGAAAACCGAACGAAACACGAACGGTCCACACTGGGCACGACTCACTCCACATGAGGCGCATCTAGGGTTCCGCCGCCGTTCCGTCGGGACGGCGGGACTGGTCCAAGAGGTGCAGGCGCCGCTCGGCGGCGTTCCACGGCGGGACAAAAGCCCGGGAGAGTACGACAGCCACGCCAAGGGGCCACAGGCCCGGCGCCGTCTCTCTCAGGAGGAGTCCATGACCGACAACGCCGCCGAACCGACCCAACACCACCCCGGAACGCTGCGCCACGGCCGGTACGGAGTCGAAGCTGCCTACGCAGTGGCGGCCGAAGCAGAGCTGCCTACGGCGGCCTGGGAGCGGGAGGTGGCCCGCGGCCTCGAGCTCGGCCTACCGGCAGCCGACTCCATCGGGGACCGGCGCATCCCGACGTTCTCCAGAGGCGAGCTGCCGCACTTCGCCGGCATCAACACTTTCCTCAAGGCGCCATTCGTGGAGGACGTCCGGCGCTGCGGCGAGTACGACGTGGCGGTGCTGGGTGCCCCGTTCGACGGCGGCACCACGTACCGGCCGGGCACAAGGTTCGGGCCGCAGGGCATCCGCAAGATCTCCGCTCTGTACGGGCCCTACAGCTTCGAGCTGGGCGTCGACTTGCGAGAGTCCATCACGATCGGCGACCTGGGGGACATCTTCACGATCCCTGGCAACATCGAGAAGACGTTCGACCAGATCACCAAAGCCGTCGCCCACGTCTACGGGTCCGGTGCCTTCCCTGTGGTACTGGGAGGCGACCACTCGATCGGGTACCCGACGGTGCGCGGCGTCGCCCGGCAACTCCAGGGCAACCTGGGCATCATCCATTTCGACCGGCACGTCGACACACAGGAGACGGACCTCGACGAGCGGATGCACACGACCCCGTGGTTCCATGCTACGGACCTTCCGAACGTCCCACCGGAGAACCTGGTGCAGATAGGGATCGGCGGGTGGCAGGCGCCCCGCCCGGGTGTCAAGGTCGGCCGGGAACGGGGCACCACCATCATGACCGTCACCGACTGCGTCGAGATGGGCATAGAGGCGGCTGCCGAAAGGGCGCTCGAGGTGGCCTGGCGCGGGGCGGAGGCGGTCTGGCTCAGCTTCGACGTGGACTGCCTCGACGCTGCGTTCGTCCCCGGCACCGGCTGGCCGGAGCCGGGAGGCTTCCTGCCACGGGAGGTGCTCAAGTTCGTCCAACTGGTGTCGGAGCGGCCCCTCGCCGGCATCGAGGTGGTGGAGTGCTCGCCACCTTACGACAGTGCCGAGATCACGTCCCTGGTCGCCACCAGGGTCATCTGCGACGTCCTCGGGTGCCTGGTGAGAGCGGGACACCTGCCTTCCTCCCGCAGCAACGCGGCCCTGTGAGACCCATCAGCGCTCCGACCGACTCCAGGGGCCGAGCCGAAGCCTCACGTTCCGTCGTGCTCATCTCCTCATCGACCAGCGAGGTGTCCTCATGATATTCACGTTCCGAAGCGCGTCGCGGGTTTCCACCAGCCAAGCTGCCGGCGTGGGAGGCGATCGGTCGACCGCCACAAGGTCCACCGGATCGCTGCTGGGCGATGCGACGACCGCCGGTGGGCCTTCGGCCGTAGCCGGCAGCGGCCTCCAGCGGGACAGCGCCGCTGTAGGACATGTGATCGCACAGGGCATAATCGCCAACGGTCCGCTGCTGTGCATGGGTGCCGTAATGACCTCTGCGGCGATCTACGCCCGTGGGGCGATGCCGCTCGCATACCTGCTGGGTGCCGTGCTGGTGTGGCTGTGGGTCAATACGCCGCTGCAGTACTCGAAGAAGCTGGCCAGCTCTGGTGGCATGTTCTACTTCGTCACCCAGGGCAGCAACGGTTTCGTCGGGTTTCTGACGGGGCTCTGCTACGCCATCTACTACGCCGCCTTCGCAGCTGCAGGTGCGGTCTACTTCTCGGTGATGGTCCAGTCGCTGCTGGCCCAGTTCCACCTCTCTACAGGTCCCTCCTGGGTGTGGGTCGTGTTGCCCGTAGCCGTCCTGGCCGTCCCGATCGGCCTCGTCTACCGGGGGGTGCGCCCGTCCCTGCGCTATGGCCTGGTGACTGGGATGATCGAGCTCGTTCTCATGGTGGGTGCCGCGGTGGCCATCGTGGTGCTGGCCGGCCCCGCCAACACGGGCCGCGTGTTCGATCCTGCCCTCGCCCACAACGGGCTTGCAGGAGTAGGCATCGGCATGCTGCTGGCCGACTTCTCGATGTCCGGATCGACCGCCACGGTCTACCTGGGTCACGAGGCCAAGCTGCCCCACCGGACCATCAGGCGCGGTCTGCTGTGGTCCACCTCGGCCGTTGTGGTCGTGTTCCTGCTGGTGTCCTACGCCATGACCGTCGGTTGGGGTGCCGGCAAGATGGCCGGCTTCGCCGCCTCGAACATTCCCGGCCTGCTGGTGATCCAGCACTTCCTGGGTACGCCCGCAGAGATCCCGGCACCGGTGTTCATGGCCAACAGCATCGCCAGCGCCATCGTTGCTTCGACTTTGGTGGTGAGCAGAGTCGCCTATGCCATGGGCGAGTGTGGGATGCTCCCCGCCCCGGTCGCAAGAGTGGACTCCCGTAGCGGCAGCCCACGGGTGGCGGTCGCCTCGACGTTCGCCGTAGCTGCCCTCGGGGCCGTGATAGCCGGCGCGGCGGCCGGTCCCGACACGGCGTTTCTCGTGTTGATCCTCGTCGGGACCATGGGAGAGTTTGTCGGGCACATCCTGGGAAATGCCGTGCTGCCTGCCTTCGCTCGGAAGAGGCGAATGACGAGAGCGGTCACCCACGTCGTTCTGCCGCTCGCATCGCTGGCGTCCACCGTGCTCGGCATCTATTACACGTTCTACCCTGTCGTTTTCCCGACTGTCTGGGGACCCATCGTCCTGTCTGGTGGCCTGCTGGTCGGAGCTGCGTACTACGCGGCGCGTCACCGAAGAGCCTCCGAAGGCAACCGCTCCGACCGCCCTCGTTTGATCGCCGCGTCCGGCTTGGATATAGACAGAGCTGTTTAGGGCAAGTGCGGTTCGGGCCCCTCGACCTGTTCGGGCCCCGACCTGAGAGCACGACCCGTGCGGGCCACACGTCATAGAAGAGATGGACGGTTCGCAGACAGCATGATTGGCCTGTAGCCCTCTATGTCATATTGGATACCGGCGACCGACGGCAGCAGTACGGTCGTCGTCGTTCTACCGCCCTACTGGTTGCAAGTGGGCCCGGAGTGCGACGGGATGGTCGGTCACGGCGACGTCAGAGATCTAGTTAACGCACTGTACATATATCGGCAACATGTGGAGCCGTTTGCTTATCTAACCTTCAGCTCGTGTTCGAGATCATGCATCGGTAGTGGGGTGTTGGAGGCTCCGAGACGGGGGGGAATGGAGGACCGCCGTGCATAATTGTTCTCACGCTGAGTAGCGTTGCAATTGCCGGAAAACCTGTCCAAGGGACATTGCCTGCTGTCCAAGAGACATCGCCTGATGCGAGCACACCGCCCCGAGCGGGGTCGACACGAGAGGGGAGTGCTCGGCACCGGGAACCCAGAGAGCTGTCGACGCCTGAGCGGAACCACTTTGCAGTTGCTTCCATTGCCACACACGGGAGGACCATTGCCACACACGGGAGAAGAGACGTGACACCTTACGCATTCCGCTGCCCGGCCTGCGGGCCGTTCACCGAGTCGCTACCGATGGGCAGCGCGCCTGCAGCGCTGCCCTGCGGCTCCTGCGGCACTTCGGCACGGAGGGTCTTCTCGGCGTCGTTCTCGACTGCCGCTTCACCGATCCTTGCGGCCCGGGCGAGGGAGGAGAAGTGCCGAGACGAGCCCGAAGTAGTGCTCCGTTGCCAAGGCGGCGCCTCGTCCTGTGCTTCGGCGAGTTGCTGCTCCGCTCCGCTGGCCGGGAGGAGCGCCTGATGCCCGAAGTGGTGTTCTCGGTGGACCAGTCCAAGTCGATGACCGAACAGGCCGTGCCGGGCCACAACCGGTGGCACCCCGACGTGCCTGCCGCAGCGAACGTGAGACCGGGCAGCGAGGTGCGGATCGAGTGTCGTGAGTGGACCGACGGCCAGATAGGCAACAACGACTCGGCCAGGGACGTGGCGGACGTGGACCTGACGAGGGCCCACATGTTGAGCGGGCCGGTGTCGGTGGAAGGTGCGGAGCCAGGAGACCTGCTGGTGGTGGACATCCTGGACCTCGGACCGGTGCCGCAGGAGAGCGGCCCGGCTCCCGGACAGGGCTGGGGCTACACCGGCATCTTCGCCAGGGAGAACGGCGGCGGTTTCCTGACCGACTATTTTCCCGACGCCTACAAGGCCATATGGGACTTCCACGGCCAGCAGGCGACGTCACGCCACCTGCCGGGTGTCCGCTTCACCGGCATAACCCATCCCGGACTGTTCGGCACGGCCCCTTCGCCGGAGATGCTGGCTCGCTGGAACGCCCGGGAAGCGTCGCTTGTGGCGACCGATCCGGAGCGGGTGCCCCCTCTTGCGCTGCCGCCGGAGCCGTCCGGAGTGCTGGCCGGAACCCTGTCCGGGCCGGACCTCGACAGGATCGGCCGGGAGGGGGCCCGCACCGTGCCCCCCCGTGAGAACGGCGGCAACCACGACATCAAGAACCTGACCCGTGGCTCGCGCGTCTACTACCCGGTGTACGTGCCGGGCGCCAAGCTCTCCGGAGGCGACCTGCACTTCAGTCAAGGCGACGGCGAGATCACGTTCTGCGGCGCCATCGAGATGGGCGGCTTCATAGATCTCGGAATAGACCTGATAAAGGGCGGAATGGAAACGTACGGGGTGACCACGAACCCGATCTTCCAGCCGGGCAACGTGGAGCCCCGTTACAGCGAGTTCCTGACCTTCGTCGGCATCTCGGTGGACCACGACAGCGACACGAACCACTACCTCGACGCCACCTTGGCCTATCGGCGGGCCTGCCTCAATGCGATCGCCTACCTGAGCAAGTTCGGTTTCTCTCCGGAGCAGGTCTATCTGATCCTGGGTGCAGCGCCGGTGGAGGGCCGCATCAGCGGAGTGGTCGACATTCCCAACGCCTGCTGCTCGCTGTACATACCCACGGCCATATTCGACTTCGACATCCGCCCCTCCACGGCGGGACCGGAAGCGTCCGACCGGGGCAGCTGCGCCACGGCCAGATGACTTGCCCAGCAGCCGAAAGAGCCCAACCATCCGAGAAGGCCCAACCATCCGAAAGGAGCCAGCAATGACTCTGGAACAGGCTTCCGTCGTCGCCGAAGGCAGTCCGAAGCGGGTCCGCCGCTACGGCGGGTTGGTCGGCAATGCCAAGATGGAGGACTACTCGCTCCGCTACGCGCCTGCCAAGTACCGCAAATGGAACGAGTACGTGGTGGCGACCACGGCGCTCGGCGGCATCGCATACCTGGCCGACTACGCCATCGGCGGTTCCATCGCGGTGACTCACGGCTTCTCGAGCGCCGTGTGGGCGATCCTGCTCGCGGCGTCGGTCATCTTCCTCACCGGCATCCCCATCGCCTACTACGCCGCCCGCTACTCGATCGACATGGACCTGCTGACCCGGGGTGCGGGCTTCGGCTATCTGGGCTCCACGATCACGTCGCTGATCTACGCCAGCTTCACGTTCATCTTCTTCTCGCTCGAGGGCTCGATCATGGCCCAGGCGCTTCAGATGTCGCTCGGCATACCGGTGGCGGTGGGCTATCTGATCGTGTCGCTCATAGTGATCCCGCTGGTGATGTACGGCATGACGGCGCTGTCCAAGCTGCAGGTCTGGACGCAGCCCCTGTGGTTGGTGATGATGGCCGCTCCGTTGGTGGCCATAGCTGTGACCAGCCCGCATGCGTTCTCTGGGTGGACTCACTTCGGTGGTACAGCCAAGAACGGATCCCATTTCGACTTCATAGCGATGGGTCTGGGAGCCGGCGTGGCCCTCTCGCTGATCGCCCAGATAGGCGAGCAGGTGGACTATCTGCGGTTCATGCCTGCCAAGACCGATGCCAACGCAAAGCGGTGGTGGCTGTCGGTTATCGCCGCCGGTCCGGGCTGGGTCGTGCTGGGCGCAGTCAAGCAGCTGTCGGGAGCATTCCTCGCCTTTTACGTGGCCTCGCAGGTCGGGCTCACCAAAGCGGTCGAGCCCATAGAGCAGCTTCTCGGAGGCTTCAAGTCGTTCATGCCCGTCGGAGCACTTGCGGCGGCCACGGTGTTCGTGGTGCTGTCCCAGATAAAGATCAACGTGACCAACGCTTACTCGGGATCGCTGTCGTGGTCCAACTTCTACTCCAGGGTGCTCCACTGGCACCCCGGCAGGGTGGTGTGGATATTCTTCAACGTGGCCATTGCCCTCGGTCTGATGGAGGGCGGCGTGTTCGGGGTCCTCAACTTCGTGCTGGGCTTCTACTCCAACGTCGCCATCGCCTGGGTGGGAGCGGTCGTGGCAGACCTGGTGATCAACAAGCCACTGCTGAAGATCAGCCCTCCGTACATCGAGTTCAAGCGGGCCCACCTCCATACGGTCAACCCGGTCGGCTTCGGCTCGATGCTGATTGCGTCGGCTGTCTCCGTGGCGGCGTTCTTCGGCACGTTCGGCCCGTTCGCCCAGGCGTTCTCTCCCTTTCTTGCGCTGTTGATAGCGTTCGTAGCTTCACCGCTGATCGCGCTGGCCACCAAGGGCCGCTACTACCTCGCTCGGCCGGATCTGATGGCCGAGGCAGCCCTCGCCGACGCCACCACCGACGGCCCCACCGTCGCCGAGGTCGAGTTGGGATGCAGGGTGTGCGCGGAGTCCTACGAGATCGCCGACATGGCGGCATGCCCGTTCCACGGAGGCGGCATCTGCTCTCTCTGCTGCACATTGGAGAAGGAGTGTCACGACAGGTGTAAGGAACCAGGAGCCTCCATCCCCAGTCTTGTTCAACTACGCTCTTCCACCTGAGCAGTCCCGGCGTCGACCAGCTGTGCGCAGGGCAGAGCACTGGCTGATAATGGCACGACGGCGGCAAGGGGGCGGTCTAGGCGCCGGCCGGGAGTGTCGGAGGGAGTGGACCGAGGGAAGCCCCCCTCTCGTGTGCTGCGCCCGGCCCGGAGCCCGGTGCCGGTTGGACTCCCGGCTCCCACCCGACATCCGACACCCACCCGACACCCGACACCCGACACCCGACACCCGACACCCACCCGACACCCGACACCCGACACCCGACACCCGGCTCCTGCCCGCCCCCGCGCCCTTCCGTCACCCGCCTCAGGAAGCCGTGGCCAGCGCTGGGGTCGCGTCTGCCGCACGGGTGCCACCGGCGGCGACGGCGAGGTTGGCGGCGCAGAGGCCCAGGGCGACCAGATAGGCCCAACGAAATCCCGACGTGAGCGCCGACAGCTGCTCGACCGGAGCGAGCGCCCGGAGATGGGTCGCGGTGTGCAAGACGTGGCGCGTACGGTCGGCTGCGACGGTGGTGAGCGTTGCCAGGCCCAGAGCAGCGCCGACCTGGAACGCCGTGTTGAGCAGTCCCGATGCCAGCCCGGCGTCGTCGTTGCCCGCGACTGCGGTCGCAGTCAGCGTGGTGGGTATGCCGCACCAGGGGATGCCCAGACCCAACAGGACCGTGCCGGGAAGGATGTGCCCGACATAGCCGGCGTGGGCCGGCACCGTACCCAACAGGACCAGTCCCGCCATGAGCACCACGGCGCCCACCGAGAACACCGCTCTCACTCCCAGCCTTCCGGTCAGCTGGGCAGCCATGCCGGCTCCCACGATTGCGGCAAATCCCATCGGCAGGAACGCAAGCCCCGCCCTGACCGCAGACATTCCCTGAACTTCTTCGAGATACACGGCGGTGACGAAGAACGTCGACAGGAAGGTGGCGCCCAGGAGCAGTTGCCCTGCATAGGACGCGGCAAGCGCTCGGCGCCCGAGATTACCCAGCGGCACGAGTGGGCGGCGTGCACGTGACTCCACGGCGACGAACGTGGCCAGCAGCAGGGCCGAAGCGCCGAAGCACGCGAGCGTTACGCCGTTGGTCCAGCCCCACACGGCACTGCGGGTGACGGCATAGACCAGCGCAAGAAGGCCCAGCGTCACCGTCACCGCTCCGGGAGTGTCGAATGACCGGTGATCGGAGGTATCGCGGCTCTCGGGCACCAGCCAGCCGGCGATCCCGGCGGCGACCAGAGCTACGGGCACGTTCACGTAGAAGACCGCCCGCCAACCGACGTCGCCTACCAGCAGGCCACCCAACACGACTCCCAGCGTTCCGCCGAGAGCGGCGAGGCCCATCCACACCCCCATCGCGCGGTCCCGGTCCTTGCCCATCGGGTAGATGGCGGTGAGCAGCGCCAGGGCGGCGGGGGACAGCATGGCCGCCCCGACTCCCTGGGCGGCGCGGGCGCCCACCAGGGCGGCTCCGTCCGGAGCCAGCCCGCCGAGCAGCGACCCCGCGGCGAAAAGCAGGAGGCCGGACACGAACACTCTCCGGCGGCCCATCAGGTCCGCCAGCCTCCCGCCCAGCAGCAGCAGCCCGGCGAAGGGGATCGTGTAGGCGTTCAGGACCCACGACAGCGTGTCCAGGTGGAAGGAGAACGCCTTTTGGATGTGCGGAAGGGCGATGTTCACGATCGTGGCGTCGAGGATGACCATGAACTGCGCCACCGCCAGCACCGCCAGGGAGCGCCCGCGCCGTGGAGTAGGCGGCCCGTCGTCGGCAGGTCGGATCCTCCGGTCCGGCGGAGTGGTGTGAGCGGTGCCCGGTGTCGTCGTCATGGTGCCTCCTCGTACGGTCGACTAAGATGCCTGCAGGCGCACACACTAAACTGCGTGCGCACGCAGTGCAAGTGGAGCGAGAGCGAGGAGCCTCAAAAACCGGTATCTGTGAAACGGTGGAAAATGGGAGGCGGACGGGGAAGGCGGGGCGTACCGTCGTAGCTTGCAGGGGAGCCGGACTGTAAGTCGAGTTCTGTGGAGCTTGCCTGCACGACGACCGCCTGCGGGCGGAGAGGGAAAAGTGGTGTCGGTTGAGTGCGAGCGGTAGCAGCGGCACAAGGGGGTCTGACGAGAGCGGTGCGGCCAGTCACGTCAAGGACCCCGGTTGGTCGAAGGACCCCGGTTGGTCGAAGGACCCCGGTTGGTCGAAGGACCCCGGTTGGTCGAAGAACGTGGAGGAAGCGTGCTGGTTCGGCTTGCTCTACGCGTACGGGGGCCTGATGGAAGCGGTGGGCCAGGCGCTCGAGCGGGAGCACGGAGATC
>JAJYPS010000071.1 GCA_021795215.1 Actinomycetes bacterium | reverse complement strand
CCTAGCCAACCCACACCCTCCCCTCCTCCAGGCTCACGCCCAGGAACGGGTGCTCGGCCTTGCCGGTCGAGATCAGCTGGTCGGCGATCGACTTTGCCTCGTTGATCGGGATTGCGAACCCCAGCCCGATGCTGCCGGACTGCGACCCGCCGCCGTTGGCGCCCAATGACGCGATGGACGATGGGATGCCGATCACCCGTCCGGTGCTGTCCACCAGCGCACCGCCGCTGTTACCCGGGTTGACCGCTGCGTCGGTTTGGATGGCATTGGTGACCACGGCGTTGGCCCCGGTGACACCGGAGTTCTGGGCGTTCGCGTTCGTGGTGAGAACCGGACGATCGAGGGCGCTGATGATGCCGGTGGTGCCCGTCCCGGCCAGGCCGAGCGGGTTGCCGACGGCCATGACCGGCGACCCGACCTTCACCGCGTCGGAGTTGCCGAGCGTGGCCGGGGTGAGTTTGGTCGCGCCCTTCATCACGATCACGGCGAGGTCGGTCGAGGGGTCGGTGCCCACCACGCTGGCAGCGTACGAACGCCCATCGGACAAGGTGACCGTGAGCTGCCCGCCCGGCCCCACCCCGCTGACACGATGGTCCCTTCGTAGACCATGCTGGAGCGGTCCCCCAGAGGGGCGCCCGGAGTGGATGCCACCTGCTTGTCCACCGTGACGGACTCACCGGTCAGGCTGGACTCGTCTGCCTCCAGGTTGTGCGCCTCGAGCAGCCGCCCGTCGGCGGGGACGACGTCTCCCTGGCGGAGCAGCACCACGTCACCGGGACGGAGCGACTGCGCCGGCACCTCGGTGGTCTGGACCATGTCCGGGTCGTCGGTCGGCTCCAGGCTGCGGGCACGTTCGTCCGTCACCACTCGGGCGGCGATCCGCTCGCTCATGACCAGGCCCCGCAGAGAGCGTTCGGCGCTCAGACGCTGCACCGCGGAGACGATGGCGTTGACCGTCATCACTCCCCCGACAAGCGCCGCATCGGTCGGAGAGCCCAGGATGGCGGACGCTGCGGCACCGACGCTCAGCACCGGTGTGAGTGGATCGGAAAGCTCGCGCCCCAGCTGCACCAGCAGGTCCCGAACCGCATCGATCCCCCGCGCTGCCGGCCCGGCCCATCCGTGCAGCGCGTCCGTCAGCGCGGCCTGCACCGTCCCCGCCGCCGCCTGCTCCGTCGTCTTCGGCACCGTCGCCATCGGCGCCGCCAGACGAGCAAGGACCTCGTCCGGCTCCAACGCATGCCACGGGATCAGCGGCAACGACGGTGGCTCCTGCCTTCGGGCCACCCTCCACGCCGCACGTGCGCCCACGGCTCCGGCGACTGCTGCCGCCGCCGACACCGGCGTGGCGGGCCCAGGTCCGGCGCCCGGTCGGGGTTCCGCCACCATGAGCAGCGCTCCGAGGGCCGATCCGCTCAGGGCCAGCGTCCTGGCCGTGCTGCTGACCGAGCGACCTGCTGCGGCAGCGTCGACGATCCGAACCGCTCCCGCCAAGCCGTGCACCACCGCGTCGGCACCCGAGGAGGCTCTTGTCCGCTCCGTCCCGGACGTCCGCTCCACTCCGGGCGTGACCAGCCTGGCCACGCTCACTCCGACGTCGGCGGAGCGCAGTGCGGCGTGGTCGTCCGTGGACACGACCAGGACCACCTCGCCGTGGCGCTGCAGGTGCTGCACCTTCTGCACTATGGGCGTGTCCGGGCCGACGATCTCGTGCGCCCTGGCCCGCAGCTCGGCGCTGCTCGGGTCGGCCGACAGCACCACCCGCAGACCTCCTGCACGGGCACGGGCCAGCAGGCCGTCCGCCAGTGCGTCCAGCTCCGCTCCCACCAGCACCCGGCCGACCTCGACCTGCCCTTCGGTGAGCGTCCGCCAGGAGTGCAGCGAGCCACGGCCGTCCGGTTCCGGCTGGGGGGGCTCCAGCCTCAGGTCGCCGGAACTGCGGCCCCTGGGTGGCGGGATGGGCAGCTGACCCCGGCCGGACTCCTCCCACAGCAGTCTCTGAGCGGCGGACCAGACGTGTGCGGCGGACCAATCGTCCCGCAGCGAGGCGGCATCCAATACCAGCGGCCGGTCCCCGTGGAGAGCCCGCGCGTCGACCAGCACCACGGTCACCCTGTCGAGCAGGCGCCAGGCCGACGGATCGAGCGACAGGACGCCCTGGCGACCGAGCAGCAGCCCGAGAGTGCCCGAGAAGACCTCCCTGCCGGTGCGAGTAGCGCGAGGTGCCCCGACGACCACCATCTCCGCCGAGTTGGCGACGCCCTGACCCGTCAGCACGCCCGCTGCTGCGGCTGCCAGCGATGCGGCGGCAGCCTGGCCGGCGTAGTTCTCCACCGGGCCTCCCGGTACCGGCACCGGCCGAGGGGGCGCCGGGGGCAGCTCGAACAGCGACTCGGACCCAGCACCATACAGGACCGGCTCCCACGACCTCCAGCTCGCCCTCCGCTGGAGAGCCTCGCCCAGCAGCGCCAACCTCTGGACAGCGTCGACCGACAGCGTCGAGCGCGCCTGCTGCAGACCGTGCACACCTGCAGAGGCCAGGGTGATCAGCAGATCGGCCCTGGTAAGGCCGATCTGGCGCTCGACCGCCGCCCTCACCCTGGGCTGATTGTCCACCAGCCTCACTCCCGCTGCACTGATGCGGGCCACCGCCGGGGACATCTGCAGCCTACGGGGCAGCAGCGACGCAGTGGAGAGGGCCAACACGTCGGCAACCAGCTCCGCCGCAGCAACAGCGACAGGCGCCCCTTCGCTCGGGTGCGGGGGGAGCTTCACGTGCTCCCCGTCGCCCAGCTGCCACTCCGCCTCGACCGCTTCGACGATCCGCACCAGCTCCGTCACACCGATCCGCAGCCTGTCGTGGCCCACGTGGACGTGGCCGGAGTTGGCGTCGACCACCGCCCACTCGACGCCCGGGCTGGCGACCAGCCGCTTCTGCAGCGCCTCAGCGGCCCCAGGGCATCCGGCTTCCCCGAGATTCCGCACCTGAACCATCGTGGCGTATGGTGATGCCGAAACGTGTCTCCGGCCGGTGGTCCGACGCGGCGCCTCCGTTCCCTGACCGACTTGGGCCACCAGATGCTGCGCCGTTCCCAGCAACGCGGACGCCAACCGCAGGGGGGACACCACGACTTGGATGGCGGCGCTCGTCGCCAGTTCGGCCGAGCCCGCGGGGCTCCAAGGAGAGCCGACCGGTTCCGGGGCCACCCGTGCAGCGGCGCTCAGGAGAGTGCCCCGGCGGCGCGAGCAGTCGGCGATGTGCCACCTGCGGGACCTCCCGCGGACGTCCCGCCTGCCGGCGACCATCCCGCAGCCGTGCCTACGGCCGACACTGCCTCGGTCCCGGCACGACTGCCGCCGGAGGAAGCCAATCGACATCCGCTGCTCATCCAGTTCCCTTCTGAAACCTCGGTGCGCCGGCACGACTCGGGTGGACCGGCTCTTCGCTCGACCGCTCCTACCCCGCTTCGGGGGGTTGCAACATCGGTCCTGCGGGACGACCCGCGCCGTGTGGATTGACAGTTCGGAGGGTAACTCCGCGGAGGACGACTCGTCCGAGGGCAAGCGGCTGCCCCCACGGAGCTCGGGGAAGACCGGCGGACGGACGAGCGCCGAGTGGATGAGCGACCTGGGTGCGGCCGGCGGTCGGTGGATGCTCGGGTTGGCACTCCGAAGGAGGACTTCCAATGGCCGAACCAGGCATGGTTGTACGGATCGCCGGCGTCGAGGTCGACATACCTCGATCGGTCGGCTTCTACGGGGCGATCGCGGCCGCCGTTGCGGTGGGAGCGGTGGAACCTCCGCTGGGCGTCTTCATCGCCTGCGTCCCGCTGGCCAAGATGGCCCTGCACAGCAGGTCACCCGGACCGCTCAAGTGGCTGGGCCAGGTGCTCGACGGTGCCGCAAAACCAGTCGGCGGGGACGCCGAGGGAACCATACGGCTGACGGACCCGGACCAGGCGATGAAGGAAGCGGCGTACACCAAGGCGAAGGCGGATCAGGCGCCGCCGAGGATCAAGGCCGTGGCGGCGAGAGAGGCCGCACAGGACGCCGCAGAAGTGTCCGGCAGCTGACTGCTCCGCTGCGTCGAGGGGGCCGCGCTGTCGTCGAGGGGGCCCGGTGAGCGGTCCCCGCCGGCCTCCGCCACCGGCAGAGCCCGCCACCGGCAGAGTCCGGCGCCGTCTGGCACACGACGGTTGGTCGGCTGGTAGAAACGAGCTCAGGCACTTCCGACAGCGTGAACCGGTCCCTGGGACCGGGGGGAGGGGGATCAACATGGCGATCGCCAGCATCAATCCTGCGACCGGTGAGCTGTTGGAGGAGTACACCCCTCTCTCCCCAGCCCAGCTGGACGACCGCCTGGCGAGAGCGGCGGAGGCGTTCCGCTCCTACGGCGTGACTCCGTTCGACCGGCGCTCGGAGTGGATGGGCGAGGTGGCGGACCTGATGGAGTCCGAGGCACCTCGGCTGGCCCGGACGATGACGTCGGAGATGGGAAAGACGCTGCCGTCGTCTCGGGCGGAGGTAGCCAAGTGCGTGAGGGGCTGCCGGTACTACGCAGCACGGGCGGAGTCCATGCTGGCCACGAGAGAAGTGGACCCCGCCGCAGTGGGGGCCAGACGTGCCTACGTGGCCTACCAGCCGCTGGGGCCGGTGCTGGCGGTGATGCCCTGGAACTTCCCGATGTGGCAGGTGATGCGGTTCGCCGCTCCGGCGCTGATGGCCGGCAACGTCGCCCTATTGAAGCATGCGTCGAACGTGCCACGGACCGCGCTGGCCATCGAGGACCTCTTCGTACGCGCCGGATTTCCGAGCGACGTGTTCCAGACGCTGATGATCCCTTCGGGGGACGTGGAGCGGGTGGTGAGGGACGACCGTGTGCGGGCGGTCACGCTGACCGGAAGCGGTCCGGCCGGGGCTGCGGTGGCGTCGATCGCCGGTTCGGAGGTCAAACCGGTGGTGCTGGAGCTCGGTGGCAGCGATCCGTTCGTCGTCATGCCCTCTGCGGACCTGGAGGCGGCGGCCGACACGGCGGTCGCCTCCCGATGCCAGAACAACGGCCAGAGCTGTATAGCGGCAAAGCGGTTCATCGTCCACCAAGAGGTGGCCGATGAGTGGACGTCGCTGTTCGCCGATCGCATGGCGCAGTTGAAGGTGGGAGACCCGATGGCGGAGGGGACCGACGTCGGCCCTCTCGCCACGGAGACCGGGCGGGACGACTTGGCGGCCCTGGTGGAAGACGCACAGGAGAAAGGCGCCCGCGTGGTCGTCGGAGGGCACCCGATGGAAGGGCCGGGGTGGTTCTACGCTCCCACCGTCGTGGACGGCGTCACCCCCGAGATGCGCCTGTTCTCCGAGGAGGCGTTCGGCCCGGTCGCACAGGTGCACCGAGTGGCCGACATCGACCAGGCGATCGAGTTGGCCAATGCGACCCATTTCGGCCTGGGGTCCAACGCCTGGACCAACGACCCCGCTGAGCAGCAGCAGTTCGCCTCCCGCCTCGACGCCGGCGCAGTGTTCGTCAACGGCATGACGGCCTCCTTCCCCGAGATGCCCTTCGGCGGAGTGAAGAAGTCCGGAGTCGGCCGGGAGCTGTCCGAGGAGGGAATCCGCTCGTTCTGCAACGTGAAGTCGGTTTGGATCGGCGGCCGTCAGGAGTGACCGTGCCGCTCGTGCTCCAGGTGCCCCTCGGGCTCCAACTGGAACGTGGAGTGAGCCACGTCGAAGTGCCCGGCGAGACAGTCCTGCAGCCTGTCCAGCAGCTTGGCCGAGCCGCCGTCCGCAATGCAGTCGTCGCTGACCACCACGTGGGCCGTCAGCACGGGAAGCTGGCTGGACAGAGTCCAGGCGTGCAGCTCGTGCACGGCCACCACCCCCGGCAGTTCGACCATGTGCCGTCGCACTGTGGCCAAGTCCACGTGGTCCGGGGTGCCCTGGAGGAGGATCCTGCCCGACGACGACAGCAGCTGCCATGCGGCCCTGGCCATCAGGGCGACCACCACGAGAGAGGCCACCGGGTCCGCCCTGCGCAGGCCGAACCCGACCACCGCCACGCCGGCCACCGCAGTCGCCACGAACCCGTACAGATCCGTGACTACGTGACGGAAAGCCCCCTCGACGTTCAACGACTGCCGGTTGGCCCTGGCCAGCACCAACGTAGCGGCCAGATTGACAGCCACCCCGACCGTGGCGACGATCACCAGCATCGTCCCCTCCACGTGGGGCGGGTGGGCCAGTCGACCCACGGCGTCGTAGGCGACCAGAGCCGCCATGACTGCGAGCGTGACACCGTTCGCAGCAGCCGCCAGGATCTCCGCTCTCCGCAGCCCGAACGTCCAGACAGCACTGGCGGGCCTGGCGGCGAGCGTCAGCGCCCAGATCGCGGCCCCCAGCGCCGAGGCGTCCGTCAGCATGTGGCCTGCGTCGGCCAGCAGCGCCAGCGAGTGGGACGCTACTGCGGCCACCACCTCGAACACCATGAACGTGACGATCAGACCGAAGGCGACGCCGAGGTAGGTCCGGTCGGCGTCCGTGGTGACCAGCCCCTCTACGCCGTGATGGTGCCCCGCATGGTCGTCGGTCCGCTGCCGGTCCCGCGTCCCGAACCCGGAGCAGCCAACGTCTTCCGACGCTCCCATCAGCATGCCCCCTGGACACTGGCGGCTCGGGCCGTCAGACAACTCACAGTGCGAAACATACCCAATCGCACTGCGCTGCCCGCAGAGGCGAACGTGGCGGAGCGGGCGGAGGCGGCGGCGGGCGGCGGGCGGCGAAGGCACTCCGAAGACCGGCGAGGCGAGCCCGGCGGCGAGGAGGGCACGGCGCAGAGGTGGGTCCGGCGCAGAGGTGGGTCCGGCGGTCGTCAGCCGAGTCGTCGGCGCTGGCGTAGAGCCTCGTAGAGCAGCACTGCCGCCGATACGGACACGTTCAGGGAGTCGACCCTGCCGAACATGGGCAGCCGGGCTCGCACCTGGGCGGCTGCCAGCCACTGCCCTCCGAGGCCGGAGCTCTCGGACCCGACCACGATCGCTGTCGGGCGGTCGAAGTCGCAGTCGGTGAACGGCACCCCTCCCTCCGGCGTGGCGGCGACGATGCCGATCCTCCGGTTGTCCAGCCACCGGATGACGTCCCGGCTGGCCGCAGCCACGACAGGGACGGAGAACAGCGCGCCCTTGCTTGCCCTGACCACGTTGGGGTTGCCCCAGTCGGTGACCGGATCGGCGGCGACCACCGCGTCCACGCCGGTCGCATCGGCCGTCCTCAGCAGAGCACCCAGGTTGCCCGGCTTCTCGACCCGCTCGCCGACCAGGATCAGCGGATCGGGTCGGAGGGCGAGCGAGTCGAGGCTCGTCCCGACGCCACCCACCACGGCCAGCCACCCGTCCGGCCCCTGCCGGTAGGACGCCTTTCCGAATGCCTCCTTGGACAGCTGGACGACTTCCACTTGCGGCGATCGGACCCTGTCCAGCACGTCCCCGCGGCGGTCCATGTCCACCAGTTGGGCGCAGTAGTAGAGCTGGATCACTCGCGCGCCGCTCTCCATCGCCATGATCAGCTCGTCCCGTCCCTCTACCACGAACGTTCCCGAGGACTCCCGCTCCCGGCGGCTTCGCAGCGCGACCAGACTCTTGACCCGGGGATTGGACGGGCTCTCCACAAAGCGTTCACGGGTGGCCGCACCTTCGTGGGTCGCCCTCATCAGCTCCGGCGTCCGTTGCAGGGCGGCGCATCTCCGCTGGGCATCCTGGGGATGGTACCGATCACCGCCGGCCGACCGGTCGACGCACAATGGACCACGGCCGTCGATCCCCGAGCGCTCGATGCTCGGTGGACGACGGGCCGGACAGGAGCGAGCGTGAGCGTTGAACAGGAGCCGCCGGGCACTCCCGGACCAGATCCTGCGGGTACGGCCGCACCGGGCCGGGCAGCGTCGGACCCCGCCGGATCGGACCGCCCCGGAACGGACGGCGGTCGGCCCGATGACGGTCGCCTGGTGGCATGGGTACCGGACCTGATGGACCGATCGAAGCTGGGGCGGCTGCCCGACCTGGAGATGGCGGGCTCGCTCGACGAGCTGGTGCGGATGTCCGAAGGCGCAGCAGTCGCTCTGGTGGACCTCGGCCGGCCGGGCGTGCTTGATGCAATCCCCAGGCTCGGAGCGACGAGAGTGGTCGGCTTCGTGGGCCATGTAGAGCACGAGACGGCCGGGACGGCGCGCGACCTGGGGTGCGAAGTGGTGACCCGTTCGAAGCTGTTCGGGCGCCGGTCGGACGCAGTAGCGGTACTGTTTCCTCCGTCCGGCGCGCCGAGCCGGGGGGCAACCCGCTCGGACGGCGCGACCTCGACATGACCGACCACCCGCCCGCTGTGCACTATCGAAGGAGCCCGACCTGAACAGACTCTCGCCCGGCGACGAAGCGCCCCGGTTCGCCTTGGCCGACCAGGACGGCTCCACGGTGACGTTGGACAGCTTCGCTGGCCGCCGTGTCCTGCTCTACTTCTATCCCAGGGACGCCACTCCCGGCTGCACAACAGAAGCGAGGCAGTTCGGTCAGCTGCTCGATCGGTTCGCGAAGCGGGGCATCTCGGTGCTGGGAGTGTCTCCGGACTCTCCGGATAGCCACACGCGGTTCCGGTCGGCCGAAGGTATCCGATTCGACCTGCTGAGCGATCCGGACCACTCCGTCATGGAGTCCTACGGGGCTTGGGGCGAGAAGACCAACTACGGCAAGACCATCGTGGGAGCGATCCGCTCGACGGTACTGGTCGGCGCCGACGGGAGAGTCGAACGGGCATGGTACAACGTGCGGGCCGAGGGCCACGCCGAGCGGGTGCTGAAGGACATCTGATGCGAGGCTCCGTTCCCTGGGGAGCCATACTTGCGACATGGTCACGCCGGATGCCGTCGAGAACCGAGTGGGCGGCGTGGCGCGGCCAGGTTCGCCCACCGCTTTGCTCCAGCCCACAACCTCGGTCCAGCCGGCGGCCATAGCGGCGGTTGCGGCGCTGGTGGGAGACACCGCACGGGCTTCGGTCCTGGTGGCCCTGATGGGCTCCGACAACCTTTCCGCCAGCGTGCTGGCCGCAGGAGCGGGGGTGTCGGCGTCGACGATGAGCCAGCACCTGTCCAAGCTGAAAGCCGCCGGACTGGTGGAGTGCGAGCTGCAGGGTCGCAACCGGTATTACCGGCTCGCTGACCGCTCCGTGGCCGACGTCGTCGAAGCGGTCACCCTCTGTGCCCGGACCATCGGCCCCGCCGGCATCGCTCCCGGCTATCACGCCGGCCTGTCCGTCGCCCGGATGTGCTACGACCATTTGGGCGGAGCCCTCGGAGTGGCGCTGTTCGAAGCGTTGAAGCGGAACGGCGCGATAGCGAGCCGGGCGGAAGGCGGCTCCCGCGTGCAGCCGGTCCGGACGGAGGCGGTCGAGACGGAGGCGGTCGCCCCCACCCACCGCTACAGGCTCACGTACGGTGGAATGGCAATGCTGGGCGACTTGGGGGTCGTGCTGCCCGGCGGCAATCGGCCAGCCCTGCGGACCTGCCGGGACTGGTCGCAGCAGGCCAGCCATTTAGCGGGGCGGTTGGGCGCCGCCCTCCTGGGCCGGATGCTGGAACTGAGGTGGCTCTGCCGCGGGGCGGACCGAAGATCGCTGACGGTCACCTCGGAAGGACGAGCAGGCCTGCGGCTGCGGCTGGATATAGAACTGTCCGAGATCACCGTAGAGCTCGACTGAGCGCCACACTCGGGTCAGCCCCTGACGCAAGCTCCGCTCTCGGAGGCAGTCTTCACTCCCAACTTGTGCAGGACGAGACTGGACGGACACCAGCCCACCGCCGCGTTCAGCACCAGGTTCGCCCCCACGAAGGCAGTCATCAGCCTCCAGCGCGGGGTGTGAAGCCGACCGAGCGCCAAAGTCCCGATCACCACGCCGCCCGCCATGGCACTGACGATCCGCTCGAGCGGCCATCCTCGGGGTCTGGGCATGCCTCCAACGCCGGTCTCCGACGCCCGTGCTGCTGGCGGCGCTGCTGGCGGCATGGCCGCAGACGGCATGCTCGATACTTGGTTGTCGGTCCTGGCTTCCACGCTTACCTCCGGCTCCGTCGTTGCCCGGCACAACGTCGCCGGCCGCGAAATTGTTCCGCCCTTCGGCGGCTCGCTCGCCCCCGGATCCGGTGGGCCGGCCCGGACCCGTCCGCCTGCCCTTCGTACGGGTCAGACGAGCAGGATCAGACGGTTCTGCCCGAATTTGCCCCGCCACGCCGCCGCTGCCACGCCGTCACGGCGATCAGCGACCGATGCGGACGACTGATGCGGTGGCGGCAGATGGCAGACCGTCAGACGGGTAGAACTCGCTTCCCGAACTGATGGCAAGCGGCTGTGCAACGGATAGTTGGCGCGCTAGCCCGTGTCGCTATGGGGACGCCGTCTTCTTTGCCGACTGTTTCTTTCATGTATTGCAAACGCACTAGGAGAGGTCCAATGGGGTTTTCAGAGCTTCCGCATACGACCGTGACGCGGTGAACCGGAGGGCGGGAGGCCCGAGCCCGTCCCGGTCCCGGTCCCGGCTGGTCCAACGCTTGCTGGCGGACGGCCGCGGCCCTGCGACGATCCCACGGGAGGTTGCGATCCTGTGGTGGTCACGTACGGCGATGAGCGGCAGCAGGGCGCTGGCGGGGATACTGGTCCCCCTCTACCTGGCCGTGGAGGGGTTCAGCGGGCTGGAGCTGGGAGCACTTTGGATGGTGGTGGGACTGACGTCCGCGGGCATCTCGGCGATCGTCGGGTTCGGCTCGGACCGGCTGGGCAGGCGCCCGTTCCTGGTTGCGCTGCCGCTCGTGACGGCGGGCTCCGCAGCGGTGTTCTCCTACTCGTCCAGCACGGCGGTGCTGTTCGTGGCAGCCGCTGCGGGGAGCTTCGGTCGCGGGGCGGGAGCAGGCGCCGGGATGATCGGCCCTTACCAGCCGGCGGAGGCGGCGATGGTGAGCGAGGCCACCCCGCCGAGGCTGCGGAACGCTGCGTTCGGCCGGCTGGGCTTCGGCTCGTCGTTGGGCGCGTTACTGGGAGGTCTCGCGGCGACGGCGGTCAGTGCGGGTGATCGACACGGTGCAGCCGCAGCGGCGGCGTACAGACCCGGCTTCTTGACCGCAGGTGTGTTGGCGGCAGTGGCGGGGCTCCTGGCGCTCTGGCTGCACGAGCCGCCCCGGGCGCGTACGGACCGGGCCGCCGGACGGGGCCTGTCGTTCCCGAGGAGGTCCCTTCCCCTGCTGGTCAGGCTGTGGGTCACCAACGGCACCAACGGCTTGGCAGTCGGCATGTTCGGTCCCTTCATCACCTACTGGTTCTTCCGCCGCTACGGAGCGGGTCCGGCAGAGATCGGCCTCCTGTTCGCAGTGATCAACGCCGTCACTGCGCCCGCTCCACTGCTGGCTGCTCGCCTGGCGCGCCGATGGGGCCTCATCCGAACGCTGTCGGTGGCCCGAGGGGTACAGGCCGTGCTTCTGGTGCCGATGGTCCTGTCTCCGGTGTTCCCTCTTGCTGGCGCGGTCTATCTGGTCCGCATGGCGGTCCAGCGGGTGGGCCTTCCCTTGCGGCAGTCCTACGTGCTGGCGATGGCCCATCCGGAGGAGCGTGGGTCGGTGGGGGCACTGTCGAGCCTGCCGGCGCAGATCTCGATGACGGCCGGCCCGATGTTCTCCGGCTACCTGTTCGACGAAGTCAGCCTGGCTCTGCCCTTCGAGCTGGCTGCCGTGCTCCAAGCCGTGGACGCAGCCCTCTACTGGACGTTCTTTCACGATCTTCACCCCTCGGAGGAGCTGGAACAGGGAAAGTCGGTGCCGGACGTGCCCGTTCCGGGCGAGAGTGGGGAAGACTGACCCGACGCCGGTGACCTGGACAGGCGAGGGCTCCGAGTGGCCGGGCGGTGTTCCCATGTTCTTGTCAAGTCGACGTTCCTGGTGGGGAGTTGGGCCTGGTGATCGGCCTTTGCATGCAGACTCTGAGGTCAGGGTCGAGGCCGTGTGCTGTCTCGAGGTCCCGCAGGTCGCGCAGGCCCGGGGACAGCCGGTCGGGGGGGATCACCTGGAATCCAAGGTGTTCGTATAGGGGCCGGTTCCAGGGCACGTCGCTGAACGTTGTCAGGGTGACGGCTTCCAGGTCTTGCGCAGTGGCCCATCGTTCGACTTCGTCGATCAGGGCCCGACCGAGCCCTCTGCCTTGGTGGGTCGGCTCGACGCTGACCTGCTCGATGTGGGCGTGTCCGCCGAGGATGTCGACCACGACGTAGCCCACGACACGGTCGTCGGGGTCCGTGGCGACCCATGAGCGGCCGGACCTGGCGTAGGCGGCCAAGGTCTCGGCGGGCATCGGCTCGTTGTCGGCAATCTCCTCGAGGCCGATCTCGGAGAAGCGGGCGCCGGCAGCACGCTCGACGGCCCGTTGGCCGTCGACATCGCCAAGTCGTGCGGGACGGATCATGGAGCGGCGGTCGTCGCGTGGCCCTCAGGCCGCATCGGCAAGGACTGGCGGTTGGAGCCGGGCGCTCGTAGGGCTGCTGTGTGCGGACCATGGCGAGGATGACGTTGCAGCGCCGTCGGGCAAGGCAGATGACCGCGGCGTCGTGGCATTTGCCTTCGGCGCGTTTGCCACCTTGATCCTCGTTCTCCTTCTCGATTCGGGCTGGAAGGGAGGTGCGTCTGATGCGCTTGCCGACTCCACCTTACGAATCAGCGATCAAGCCGCATGTTCCAATCAGAGGCCTCACGCACCCGCCCGTACGGGGCGCAACACCCCCCAAGCCATCAATGCTGCAGGGGACAATGAGCCATACCGGACCGGCCGGAGTTCCCAGACCCCAGTCTTGCATGCCAGGCCCGCCGAAGAAGTTAAGGAGCCAATCGCCCGCGAGGGATCCGGCAACGGTGGCGACGGGGGAATAGTCGGACGTGGAAGGGGTTGAACGTCGTGTGGGAGCGGGTCGAAATCTGCACGTCGAGGCCCGCGAAGAGATGTTCGAGCGTTACGTGGTGCCCGAGCTCGAAGTGCTGATGCGAGTCGCCCTCTCGCTCGTGAACCAGATCGCCGATGCCGAAGACCTGGTGCAGGACACGCTTCTGCGGGCATACCGCTCCGTGGACCGCTTCGACGGACGCCATGCCCGGGCGTGGCTGCTGACGATCATGCGGAACGCCAACAAGAACCGCACCCGGCGACAACGACCCAGGCTGCTCGACGACTCGGAGTACGTCGACACCGTTCCGGCGGCGGACTCTGCCAACCCGGACCAGGCGGTGGACAGCCGGTTCGACTCCTGCGTGGAGAAGGCGATGTCGGCGCTGACGCAGAACTTCCAAGAGGTGCTGACGCTGGTGGACATCGACGGGCTCAGCTACGCCGAGGCGGCGACAGTGCTGGGAGTACCGACCGGAACGGTGATGAGCCGGCTTCACCGCGCTCGTAAGACGATCCGCAATCGCCTGGCGGCCACCGGGCTCGATCACGAGCGGAGGGCCGGACGAGGAGGTGAGAAGAACTGAGAATTGGCAATCTTTCGGGACGGCGCCTGCGGCGGGGCGGTTCGGACGAGATCAGCTGCCGCGAAGTGGGACGGGTGCTGCAGGCGTACCTCGACGGGTGCGTGCAGCAGCCTGCGGCCGGTCGGCTCGACGAGCACTTTGCGCACTGTCGTGACTGCGGCTTGGAGATCGAGGTATACCGTCAGCTGAAGCAGTCCCTGCGGAGGAGCGGCCCCGAGGTGCCCCCTGCCGCCCTGGACCGGCTTCGGCGCTTCGCAGCCGAGCTGGGCGGCAAGGGCTGAGCGTAGCTTCGCGGCGGGCCGCGCTCCCCCACCAACCCCTACCGGCAGCACTGCCTTGGCTACCGTTCGTCCGGAGCGGGCGCCGCGACGGGGACTTGGGACGTGCAGAACGCGCACCG
>JAJYPS010000145.1 GCA_021795215.1 Actinomycetes bacterium | reverse complement strand
GGTCCTCGTCGGGGTCCAGGGGCCGAACGGCAGCCCTTCTGCGGGGCCGCAGTCGGGCGAGGATCGACCGGTGCCATCCAACGCAGTCGGCAGATCGACCGTCAGGATCATCGGGGACTCGCCTGATACGGCGACGATCACTGCGTTCAGTCCGACGACCACGGGGCGTGCCATGAGAACCTCCGCTGCGTGTAGGGAACGCCACCGGAACTGAAGCGATGGCAATCTAGCGGGCCTGGCTGAGGGTGTGGATCGGGGGCTGGGTGGAGGGCCTGGGTGGCGGGAGCGCGTCCGAGGCGACGGGGCCTGGGTGGCGGGAGCGCGTCCGAGGCGACGGGGCCTGGGTGGCGGGAGCGCGTCCGAGGCGACGGGGCCCCGCAATTGAGTGTCCGAACCGGCCGAAATGGTTATATCCGTGCAGCAGTGTCACCCGGAGACCGGGAGTGCAGCAGGGCCGGGAGAGCAGCGAGCCGGTGCGTGTCGACGAAGCGCAGGGGGTGGGGAATGACGGCGACAGGTTCCCAGGCTGAGGGTGACTCGGACCTGAGGTCGGCCGCAAAGCGGCTGCGGCACGTGCAGGTCGTGGCGGCGGTGACCGCTCTGGGCGGCATGCTGTTCGGTTATGACACGGGCGTCATCTCCGGGGCCCTGCTGTTCGTCCGCCAGTCGTTCCACCTGACGACGTTCGAGGCGGAGCTGGTGACGAGCGCAATCCTTGTCGGGGCGATGGTGGGTGCATTCGGGTCCGGGCGCCTGGCAGGTGCTGTGGGGCGCCGGCCGGTGATCCTGGCGACGGCGCTGCTGTTCATTGCCGGCGTGCTGCTGGCCGCCTTCTCGACGGGTATGGCGATGCTGGTGCTCGCCCGCTTCGCCATTGGAGTTGCGGTCGGGTCCGCCTCCATGTTGGTGCCTATGTACATCTCGGAGCTTGCACCGCCGCGGATCAGAGGGTCACTGGTCAGCTTGAACCAGCTGGCGATCACCAGCGGGATACTTATGGCCGGACTGGTCGACTATGGCCTGTCGTCGTCGGGCAACTGGCGGCTGATGTTCGGACTGGCGGTGATACCTGCTGCGGCGCTCTTCCTGGGAGTGCTGTTCCAACCGGAGAGCCCTCACTGGCTGATCACCAAGGGGCGGGAGGAGGAGGCGCGACGGATTCTTCTGCAGGTTCGTGACCGTACCTCGATCGACGACGAAGTGGCCCAAGTGCGTCAGCTGTCGAACCGGAGGACCAGCCTTGCGGAGCTGTGGCTGCCGGCGGTGCGACCAGCGCTGATGCTGGGCGTGGGACTTGCTGTGCTCCAGCAGGTGACCGGGATCAACACGGTCATCTACTACGCGCCCAGCCTCCTAAAGGGCGCCGGCCTGACAGCCGGTGCCTCAATCCTTGCGACGGTGGGAGTAGGCATCATCAATGTCGGCATGACGGTGGTCGCCATTCGGCTGCTGGATCGGACGGGTCGTCGTCCCCTGCTGATCGGTGGCACAGCCGGAATGGCGATCTCCCTCGCGGTAGTGGCGGTGGCGTTCACCAACGGCTCGCAGTTGAAAGGGTTGTGGGCGGTAATGGCGGTAGGTGCGATCATGGTGTACGTAGGATCGTTCGCCGTCGGCCTGGGGCCGGTGTTCTGGCTGATGATCAGTGAGATATATCCGTTGAAGGTCCGTGGCGAGGCTATGAGCGTAGCGACGATGGCGAACTGGGGGGCGAACCTCGTGGTCTCTCTGACGTTCCTGAGCCTGATCGGCGCGCTGGGAGCAGTCGGGACGTTCGCGCTGTTCGCCGTGGTGACCGTCGGAGCGGTCTGGTACTTCTTCGCCCGAGTGCCCGAAACCAAGGGGCGTAGCCTGGCGGAGATCGAGCGGGACCTGGACCGTTCAGGCCTGGTCCAGCACAAGGCTGCACCGGGCGCGGCCGCCTGACGGGTCGGTCGGAGCTTTCCGAGACCTGCTCGTCTGTCAACCCGGCTGGTCTGTCACTTTCGATGAGGACCGGCTTGGATGCCGATCCGTTTCCAAGTGGCGGTGGGGCGTGACAGAGCGAGGACGGGCACCCGAAGGTCAGCCGTGGTAGGAGGTACCCGCCACGAGCAGGTCGACAGGACCGGTCGGACCGTGCTCGAGCTTCGTGACCCGTGGAAGGCCGGGGGGCTGTGAGCCGCTCGTCGATCCCGGTCCGGCCAGCACCGTGGCGGTCCGCCACCGGAACGAACAGCCGCTGGCCGCGTAGGGGACGTCGAGCTGCACGTCAAGGACGGCAGCGCCGGTGGTTGCATTGCCCGACACTCGAGGAAGCGGCGTAGGCGCACCCTGACACGACGGAGAGCGGTACCTATACGTGATCCGCGTCCCCGCCAGCGAAACCAACGTCCAGGGCACGGAAAGTACCTGCGGCTGTTCGGACACGGTGGGTCCTGTCGGAACCTCGGAGCAGATCGACGTCCGGCTCTTGTACGCCAGCACGGTACGACCCCTGCCGAGGATCACTATCGCCGTGTAGCCAGGAGTGGGCAGAGGATTCCCTTTCGCCACAGTGGTGCCGGGGACTTGTGCCGGGCACGCCGTCGCACCGCCCGTCAAAAACCCGATCCAGGCAGGACTGTCGTGCACGGCAGGCAGCGAGGACCCCGTCAGCCGGGACGCGATGGTCACGTCACCGAACCCCAGTCCACCATCGAGCGACATACCTGCCGCCGCCAGGTCTGAACGAACCAGTGTCGTTGCTGTCGAGAAACCCACGGCGGCACTCTGCCTATTGGGTGCAGGGCTCACAGTCAGCTGGCCGTTGTCCAGCTCCACGGTCCGGAGGAAGCGTTGGCTTCGGATGGCGCTCGCAGACGGAGGCGAGGCAGGAGCCGTCGAAGGGGACTTGGGACGAACCGATCCCCGAGACGCACAGCTCGCCGCAAAGACCCCGAGGCATACGAGAGCGGTCGCCTGTCGCATCGTGCCGCGGATCGACCTGGGGCGCAACGTGGATCTGCTGACCGCCCAGAGGTAGTCGCTCATCATCCATTGTGACCCCGGAGGACAAGCGACGGTTCCTGCTCTTGCGTTCGCCACTCCGCTATCCATCGGGCTTTCCGGCTGCCGCAGGCGCCAGCAGCGGAAGGATCACGGGGGCTGCCCGGTACTCTGCCAGTTCGGCCCCCGTAGCTCAGAGGATAGAGCGTCGGTTTCCTAAACCGTGCGTCGCAGGTTCGAGTCCTGCCGGGGGCACGGACCAGACCTGGGGGAGGGTAGAGG
>JAJYPS010000144.1 GCA_021795215.1 Actinomycetes bacterium | reverse complement strand
TGCTCGTCATGACCGTCGAGCCCGGCTTTGCCGGGCAGCGCTGGCTGGCTCAGAGCGCTGGGCGTGTCCGCCGGGCACGGGAGGTGGTGCGCGAGGACACCGTGATCGGTGTCGACGGCAACGTGTCGAAGGAGAACGCCTGTATCGCGCGATCGGCGGGAGCGTCGCTGTTCGCGTGCGGCACGAGCGTCCTCTTTGGCCCAGGACGGGACTATGTGTCGGCGCTCTTTGAGTTGCGTGAGGCGCTCGGGACGCAGAGCCCCGATGCCGAGGCGGATAGTGCCGCGAGGTCCTGAAGACACGTGAGGGTACGAAGGAGGAGATCGCGATGGGAGGCCTAGGGAGGAGGAACGAGGCAGCCGTGCTCTACGGAGTGCGGGATCTACGGATCGAGGCTCGCCCGGTGCCCGTGCCGAAATAGCGCGAGGTGCTCGTCGAGATCCGCCCTGTCGGGGTGCGCGGCTCCGATGTCCACTACTTCGAGCACAGGCGCATCGGCGACTTCGTGGTGCGTCGCCGCTCGTCCTCGGTCACGAGAGCTCCGGAATCGTTGTCGCGAGGGACGCAAGGGCCGAAAAGCATCAGGTCGGGGTAGCGATGCTCGACTTGGCGTCCAAACTGTCCGGCCCGCCGGCGATCCGAGGCCAGGTGCCGTGCCCGGACAATGAGTACGCCAAGGGTTGGGGTGTATTCGGCCTCCCCTTCGACTCGGGGCACGTCCTGGCTCTCGCGTGTTCCCGGAGAACGACTTCGGGCCGTACCGGACGCTGTGGCACCGTGACGCGAACGGACGGTGGGCCATCTACGTCGATGGGGCAAGACTGGACACCGCTTTCCCCCGGTACTACGGCGCGGCGTGCGAACACACTGGGCACGCCCGTATCGGACTGGTCTGGAGCGGACCGGCGACCCTCCGGGTGACGATGGACGCGCCTTCGCTGGAATGGACACTGACGGCCAGGTCGAAGCCTCTGCTCAGTGTCCTGAACGCGGTGGGTGCAAGGATGCCAGTCAGCACATGGCGCTCCGCCGCGCTGGTCCACGCCCGCGAGCGGCTGGCCGACGCCTTGGGCATGGGCCACCTACAGCTGTCAGGCGTCATTCCCAGCGGTCACACCGGGACCTTGATGCCCCAGCGGATGTGCTACATCGACCAAGCCCACGCGGTCTTCGACGGCATCGATCTTGGCAACCCGATTCGGATCGTAGAGAACCTGAAGTTTGGCGAAGTGCCCCTACCTGCGCGCGGCGCGCTCGCGATCGGCCAAGCCGTTTGGGAGATCTTCGATCCAGCTGAGTACGCGCGTACACGGGCGGAGCCCGCAGGCGAGTCGCCGAGTCTTTGATGGGAAGGCCGCCGGCTCGTAGGTGCACAGGCTGGGAGCGTCGATGAAGCACAGGCAGGAGGTGGAGCAATGTTCATTAATGCGTCGACGGAAGACCCCGCAGTGTCCGACTTGTATGCGGCAGATCTCGACGGGGACGGGTATGTGAACAATCTGACGCGGGTGTGGGCCTGGCGACCTGAAGTGAAGGCAGCGTGTCTTGCAGCACGTGACGTTCTCCTCAAGAACGAGTTCGAGGATGTGATCGCCAGAACGTTCCAAACCAACCAACCTGCGCACGCACGCACCACAACAACAGCGACGTCCGGCGGCCCAGTGCCGCCCGCGGATGGACGGCTATGGCGACTGCGGCCTCGCTTTTTCTGTGCCTGTCCCTAGTCTACGGTAGAGTAAGCTACTCTGAAGTAGACAAGGAGGAGTTGTGCCGGCTGAGACGTTCCAGTGGGGTCTGACGGACTCGTTTCTTGACCGGCAGGCTGAGCTGGCGGTCTTGGAGGAGTGGTGGTCGGGCAGCGACCGCATGCCGGTCAACTTGTTCGGCCGCCGTCGTGTCGGCAAGTCCTGGCTGTTCCGGCGTCTCGCTCACGCCAAGCCGGCGGTCCTCCTTGTCGCCCACCGGCTTCCGGCCGGGTCACAGCTCGGCAAGTTCGCCGAGCAGCTCGAGCCGCTTTTGGGAGTGCGTCCCGACCTGCCGGATGTGGCCTCGCTGTTTCGCGTGCTGTTCCGGGCTGGACGGAACGCGAAGCTCCTGGCGGTTGTCGACGAGTTCCCGTGGCTACTGCCCGGCACGGCCAGCGGTGACGAGGAGATCCTCAGCACCATCCAGGCCGTATTTGAGGAAGAGCGCGACGAGTCGGAGCTGAAGCTGGTGCTGTGCGGGTCTCTGGTCGGGCAGATGGAGGCTCTTCAGGCGGAACGCAGCCCGCTGCATGGAAGGCTGCGGCCCCTGCAGCTGCGACCGCTGCCGTACCGGCAGGCTACGGAGTTCCTGGCCGGTCTCGACCCGGTCAGGTCTTTCGAGCGCTACGCCATCGCCGGCGGGATGCCGCGCTATCTGGCCGACCTTGGCGGCCCCAACCTCAAGAAGGCGCTGTGCAGCAAGGTACTGGACCGTAACGGCGCCCTGTGGGACGAGGGCCGGACCATCCTCGAGCAGGAGCTGCGCGAGCCGAAGGTGTACTTCGCCATCTTGACCCAGCTGGCCAGCGGCGACAAAGAGCTCGGTGAGATCACCGACCGGGCTCGGCTCACGACCTCCCAGGCCAGCAAGTACCTCTCCGTCCTCGAAGACATGCGCATCGTCCGCCGCCGACTGCCGGTGCTCGCCTCATCGGAGGCTCGCAGCGGACAGTGGCATCTCGAAGACTCCTTCTTCCGGTTCTGGTTCCGGTTCGTGTTCCCCTACCAGGAGGACCTCGAAAGCGGTCTGCGGGCCGAGGACCTCTTCGACGCTGAGGTGACCCCGGTGCTCAACGACCACGTCGCTCCCGAGTTCGAGTCGTGGTGCCGCAGCTGGGTCCGCTCCCATCTCGGCGAGCGGGTCAGCACGGTCGGGGCCTGGTGGGGCCCTGCCCTTGACGCTCTACGGCGCACCAAGGAACGCACCAGCGAGGAGATCGACATCGTCGGCGTCGGACGAGGACGGGTGACCGTCGTCGGCGAGGCCAAGTGGCAGAACAAACCGCTCGATTTCGCCGTGCTTCGTGACCTGCGTGAGTTCAAGACACCGGCCCTGCGCCAGGCCGGCTTCAAGCTCGCCACCGGCCTCACGACCGTTCTTATGGCCCGCAGCGGCTACACCGAGCAGGTGCACAAGGCCGCCACCGAGGACCCCAACCTCATCTTGGTAGATGTCCCGGCAGCCCTCGCCGGCGGATCTACTCGTAGGTAGACTACGCCGGAGTAGACTATCCCCAGCGGTGGTCACTAACACCGGTGATGAGTCGTCGACGGTGACGTCCGCCTCGACCCGGTGGGCCGCGCCGTCGCGCGTGGCCTGGACGGTGAAGGTGGCGAACCAGCGCTTGCGGGCGCCGATCTTGCGCCGAGTGTCGGTTGGCGTGCATGGCCGGCGACGGTCCGGCGCTCGGGAGCCGGCGCACGCGCCGGGCGCTGCTTGTGTGCACTGGACCCGGCCCTTGTGT
>JAJYPS010000070.1 GCA_021795215.1 Actinomycetes bacterium | reverse complement strand
CGCTCGATCTCGGAGCGCTGGTAGCCGGAAGCCGATATCGGGGCGACTTCGAGGAGAGGCTGAAGAAGGTCCTCAAGGAGATCCGTACCCGGGGAGACATCATCCTGTTCATCGACGAGCTCCACACGTTGGTCGGTGCGGGCGCCGCCGAGGGGGCGATCGATGCGGCGAGCATCCTCAAGCCGATGCTGGCGCGGGGTGAGCTGCAGACCGTCGGGGCGACGACGCTGGACGAGTACCGGAAGCACCTGGAGAAGGACGCCGCTCTCGAACGACGCTTCCAGCCGATCAAGGTGGAAGAGCCTTCCCTGACGCACACGATCGAGATCCTCAAGGGGCTCAGGGAACGCTACGAGTCGCACCACTCGGTCACCATCACCGATCAGGCGCTCGTTGCCGCAGCCAACCTCGCGGACCGGTACATAGCTGATCGGTACCTGCCGGACAAGGCGATCGACTTGATCGACGAGGCAGGCAGCCGGCTTCGCATCCGTCGTATGTCGGCTCCCCCCGACCAGCGTGCGCTGGAAGGAGAGCTGGTGCAGATCCGCCGGGAGAAGGAGGCGGCTCTCGAGCGGCAGGCTCACGACGAGGTGAAGAGGCTGGCCGCGAAGGAGAAGGAGCGGATGGACCGCAAGTCGGCACTCGAGGCCGAGTGGCGTGAGCAGGGACACGAGCTGTTCGACGTGGTCGACGAGGACGTGATCGCTGAGGTCCTGGCGAACTGGACGGGGATCCCGGTCTACAAGTTGACCGAGGAGGAGACCGCCAAGCTTCTCCGGATGGAGGACGAGCTGCACCGCCGGGTGGTGGGTCAGGAGGACGCCATCAAGGCGCTCTCACGGGCGATCCGCAGGACCAGGGCCGGCCTGAAGGATCCGAAGCGACCGTCGGGTTCGTTCATCTTCCTGGGCCCCACGGGCGTGGGCAAGACGGAGCTGGCCAAGGCGCTCGCCCAGTTCCTGTTCGGAGACGAGTCGTCGCTGATCCAGCTGGACATGAGCGAGTACATGGAGAAGCACACGGTGTCCCGGTTGATGGGATCGCCTCCCGGCTACGTCGGCTACGAGGAGGGTGGGCAGCTGACGGAGGCCGTCAGGCGGAAGCCGTTCTCGGTGGTGCTCTTCGACGAGATCGAGAAGGCGCACCCCGACGTGTTCAACGCCCTGCTTCAGATACTGGAGGACGGTCGGCTCACGGACTCGCAGGGCCGGGCAGTGGACTTCAAGAACACGGTGCTGATCATGACCTCCAACCTCGGGACGGCGGACCTGGGCAAGGCTGCGCTCGGCTTCGCCAAGGTGACCGAGGCCGTCAGCCACGAGAAGATGAAGCAGAAGGTCAACGACGCCCTGAAGGGTCACTTCCGACCGGAGTTCCTGAACCGGATCGACGAGGTGATCGTCTTCCATGAGCTGACCAAGCTCGAGATCACCGAGATCGTGGACCTGATGATCCGGCGAGTGCGGGAGCAGCTGGAGACCCAGGGTATCGGGCTCGAGTTGACGAGGGCCGCCAAGGAGCTGCTGGCCGAGCGGGGCTACGACAAGGCGCTCGGCGCCAGGCCGCTGCGTCGTGCGATCCAGCAGAACATCGAGGACGCTCTGTCGGAGAAGTTGCTCTGGAAGGAGTTCCGTGTCGGCGAGACGGTGATCGTCGACGTGGAAGAAGGAGAGATGGTGTTCCGCGCTGTGGAGGGCTTCGAGCCTCCTCCGGTGGAGCTGGCAGGGGCGGGACCGGCATCGGATTAGCGGTGGTCCCGCAGTAGTACGAGAACCAGAGAAAGCGAGCGGCGCACCGAAGGCTCGGTGCGCCGTTTCCGTGCACGGCTCCGGCCCCCCCGGAGGAGAGTGCCGGTGCAGCTGTGGCACTGTCACAGCGGTTCTCTAGCTTGGGTGTCGTGGTTCGTCGACGGGATGGATATCGGTGCACCGAATGCGGCATCCCGAGCGCTCAGTGGACCGGCCGGTGTAGTGGCTGCGGCGCGTGGAACTCACTGGAGTCCGCTCCTTCGACCGTAGGGGCGGATGGCAGGTCCGGCGAGGCGTCCGCCGCGTGGCCGGTGACGCTCGACGACATCCCTCTTTCGCGGGAGCAGCAGCTCGGAAGTGGCATGGAGGAGCTGGACAGGGTGCTCTCGGGTGGCCTGGTCCCCGGGTCCGTGACACTGCTCGGGGGCGACCCGGGGATCGGGAAATCGACGCTGGTGCTGCAGATGCTGGCGGGGGTGATGTCCGCCGGTCATTCGGCGCTCATGGTGTCGGCGGAAGAGGCACCTGCGCAGGTGAGGCTGAGGGCGGATCGGCTGGGGACACCTGGGAACCTGTGGGTGACGGAGGAGCCGGACGTACGAGCCATCGAAGTGATGGTCAAGAGGCTGCGTCCGGCGGTGGTGGCAGTGGACTCGGTGCAGACTGTCTTCGATTCGGACGTCGCCGCTCCTCCGGGAAGTGTCGCTCAAGTAAGAGCGTGCGCCCAGCACCTTTCGACGGTGGCGAGGAGCAGCGGGGCGGCTGTGGTCGTAGTAGGCCACGTGACCAAGGACGGTGTGCTGGCAGGACCCAGGACGCTGGAGCACCTTGTCGACACGGTGCTGTCGTTCGAGGGCGATCGCCACCACTCGCTACGGCTGCTTCGTGCTCTCAAGCACCGGTTCGGCGTGACGGGAGAGCTGGGCATCTTCGAGATGACGGCAGCTGGATTGGCGGCGGTTCGGGACGCGTCGGCGCTGATGCTGGCGGAACGTCGAGTGGACACGGCCGGAGTGGTGGTGGTGCCGGCACTGGAAGGTCGTCGGCCGCTGCTGGTGGAGCTACAGGCGCTGGCGAACACCAGTGCGTCGGTGTCGCCGAGGCGCAGCGCCCAGGGACTCGACGGTGGCCGTCTCGCGATGCTGCTGGCGGCCGTGGAGCGCCACGTGGGGCTGAACATGTCCGTGCTCGAGGTGTTCGCCTCCGCCGTGGGGGGCGTCCGGGTGATCGAGCCGGCTGTGGACCTGGCGGTCTGCCTGGCGGTGGTGTCGGCCGTTTCGGGGGTGGCGGTGCCTAGGGACCTCGTGGCATATGGAGAGGTCGGTCTCTCGGGAGAGATCAGGGGCGTTTCGCAAGCGGGCAAGCGCCATGGGGAGACTTCCCGGCTGGGTTTCAAAAGAGCTGTCGTCCCCTCGTCGGTCCCGGAAGACGACCGACTCGAACTGATCCGGGTCTCGAGCATCTCCGAGGCAGTGGATGCTCTGTCCCTCCTCGGCCAGCCGACTGTGTCCGGGTCGGAGCCCCGCTTCGCCGGACGGCAGAGCACGGTACGGAGCGAGGGTTGGCAGAGGCGAAGGAGCGTGGGCCGACCGGGGGCCCGGGCAGGCTCTCACCGGCCGATCTCGGCGCGCGGCTCAAGGACCGCCTAGCGAGGCCCATATCCCGAATGGCGGCACGATGGCGTGGGCAGCCGCCGGGGTCCGCCGAGCCTGTTCGCACGCCCGTCGACGGTACCATCGGGGTCGTGCCGGCCCGTCGTAGTGCAGCGATGACCGAGGCGTTGACCGCTGTGGCGCCCGGCAAGCCGCTGCGAGAAGGGCTCGACCGGATACTGCAGGCCAATCGTGGAGCGCTGATCGTCGTCGGAGACGGCCCTGAAGTGCTGGAGATCTGCTCGGGCGGCTTCCTGCTGGATGCCGAGTTCTCCCCCCAGCGTCTGTCCGAGCTCGCGAAGATGGACGGAGCGATAATCCTGGCCCCGGACACGAGCCGAATTGCAAGGGCGAACGTCCATCTTGTGCCCGATCCGAGCGTCCCCACGGCCGAGACGGGCACGAGGCACCGCACCGCCGAGCGGGTAGCGCGGTCGTTGGACGTGCCGGTGATATCGGTCTCCGAAGACCTGGCGATCATCGCCGTCTACCGCAACTGGACCAAGCACCAGCTCCAGGCCATCCCTGCCCTGGTGAACCGAGCCAATCAGGCGTTGCAGACGTTGGAGCGCTACAAGGTGCGTCTGGACACGGTCACCTCCTCCCTCTCGGCTCTCGAGATCGAGGACCTGGTGACGGTTCGCGACGTGGCGGCGGTACTTCAACGTGCCGAGATGGTCAGGCGACTCGCCGAGGAGATAGACGGGTATCTCGTGGAGTTGGGCGAAGATGGGCGAATGCTGCTCCTCCAGCTGGAAGAGCTGATGGGAAGCGTGAACGACGATCGCCGTCTGGTGGCGCGGGACTACATCAGGCCGATGCCGCCCGACGAGGCGGCGTCGCCGGTGGAGATGCTGGCCGAGCTGCCGACCGAGGAGCTGCTGGACTTGGAGAGGGTGGCGAGCGTGCTGGGGCTCGTCAACGAGCAGGGAGAGCTGGATCTCTCCCTGCAGCCTCACGGGTACCGGCTACTGTCGAAGATTCCTAGGCTGCCTCATTCGGTCATCGACCGGATCGTCGCCCACTACGGATCGCTCGACCGGGCTCTCGCTGCCGCGGCGGAAGACGACCTGGAGGAGCTGGAGGGAGTCGGGGAGGGGCCGGCCAGGGTGGTCAGGGAGGGCCTGGCCCGGCTGGCGGAGGCCAGCATGCTCGAGCGGTCTCCGTGAAGCCTCGGGAATCCGGCGTTCGTGCGTAGGTCCGAGTTGTCTGGCAAAGCGAAGCCCTTTACCCTAGATGTTGGAGTGGTCGGTAGCCCGCTCGGAAAGGGGTCGGGAGTGACCGGCACTGCATCTCGAATCGGCGAACTGGGAGCGGTATGACGTTCGACGTCGGTGACAAGGTGGTTTACCCTCATCATGGCGCTGCCGTGATCGAGAAGAGGGAAAAGCGGCAGGCATTCGGCGAGACCCGGGAGTACTTGGTCCTGCGGCTGGCCTACGGCGACCTGACGCTGATGGTGCCGTGTGACAATACGGGCGAAGTGGGCCTCCGGGAGGTCATCAACGACGAAGAGGTGGAAGAGGTGTTCGCCGTGCTCCGCAAGAAGGAGGCCCGGATGCCCACCAACTGGTCCCGTCGCTACAAGAACCACGTGGAGAAGTTGAAGTCGGGGGACATCTACCAGGTGGCGGAAGTCGTCCGGAACCTCTCCATCCGGGACCGGGACAAGGGGCTCTCGGCGGGCGAGAAGCGCATGTTGACCCGTGCTCGCCAGATTCTCGTGTCGGAGCTGACGTTCGCGATCGGTGTGAACGAGGAGGAAGCCGAGAAGCGGCTCGACTCGGCGCTGCTCTGAGAGTGCAGCCGCCCGGCCGCGGACGGGTGGGAGCGGTGGTGGTTGCCGGTGGTTCGGGAAGTCGGTTCGGCAGGCTGAAGCAGTTCGAACCGCTGGGTGCCGGGACGGTGCTGGACCGCGCCGTAGCAGTCGCTCGTCCGGTAGTCGATTACCTGGTGGTGGTGGTTCCTGCGGCAGCGGGGTCCGTCACCGTGGAAGGTGCCGACGCAGTGACGGAGGGTGGTGCGACCAGGTCGGAGTCGGTGAGAGCGGGCCTGGCTGCGCTGGTCCAGGGTTGGAACCGGACGGACGGCCCGGACCCGAGCGGTGCTTCGGAGCAGGGCGTGGACGTCGTGGTGGTGCACGACGCGGCGCGGCCGCTTGCTTCGGCGGCACTTCTCGAGTCCGTCGTCCGGGCCGTCCGGGCGGGTGCGGACGGCGCCGTGCCGGGGCTCCCGGTAAACGACACGGTGAAGCGGGTGATCGGGAGCAAGGTCCACGAGACCGTTTCCAGGGAGGGTCTCTTCGTTGTGCAGACGCCGCAGGCGTTCCGGCTGGCGGCGCTACTGGACGCCCATGACGGCGCAGCGGAGGCGACCGACGATGCGGCGTTGGTCGAGGCTGCAGGGGGGACGGTGGTGGTCGTTGACGGCGAGCCGGAGAATGTGAAGGTGACGTCCCCGTTCGACTTGCGTCTGGTGGAGGCGCTGCTCTCGACAGGCGCCCTCGAGCGTCCCGGTGTCCCGTCTTGACCGATCTTCCGTTCCAAGTGGGTTTGGGGTTCGACGTGCATCCTTTCGGCTCCGACACGGGTCGCCGGTTGGTTCTGGGCGGCGTGGAGTTCCCCGGACCGGGTCTGGCCGGACACAGCGACGGCGACGTGGTAGCCCACGCCGTCGCCGACGCGATGCTCGGCGCTGCAGGTCTGGGGGACCTGGGCCAGCACTTCCCGGACACCGATCCGTCCTGGTCCGGAGCCGATAGCATCCAGCTGCTGGCCACGGTCGGAGAGCTGGTGTGGGCAGAGGGTTGGCTGCTGGGGGGCGCCGACTGCGCCGTGGTGCTCGAGCAGCCTCGCCTGGCGCCGCGGCGGGAGCAGATGCAGCAGGTTCTCTCGGCCGCCGCCGGCGGTCCGGTGAGGGTCAAAGGCAAGCGGGCGGAGGGCCTGGGAGCGTTGGGACGATCCGAGGGCGTGGCCTGCTGGACGGTTGCCCTGCTGCGGAAGGCCGGCGGTGACGAACAGGAAACGGAGCGGGCTGGATGAGCCGCCAGGACGGTGGTCGGCGCGCTGCTTCGACCGGTGCCCGGTCTGCCCGGAGGAGCCCAGGGGAGCGCGGAGCGGGCGGCTCTCCGTTGCGATCGCGGTCACGCGGTTCGCAGCCCTCCCGTAGTGCCCCGGCGGGAGCCCGGTCAGCCCGGTCGGTGTCGGACGGAGGTGGTCGGGCCGTCGGTGGACGGGCCGGGAACGGGCTGGGCGGCGAGCAGGTCGAGGGACGTCATGCAGTGCTCGAAGTGCTGAACGCCCGAAGGCGCAGGGTACACGAGGTGCTGGTCGCCGAAGGGCGGGACCCGTCGCCCGTGCTGGACCGCATCGCGCAGCGGTGCGTCGAGCTCCGAGTGCCGTTGCGCCGGGTCAGTATCTCCAGATTGGCTGCCGCCGCGGCGACCGAGGCTCCCCAGGGGGTCGTCGCCAGGGCCGATCCCCTGGAGGAGAGCGAGCTGTCGCAACTGGTCCTACCTGCCGGTGGCAGGGTGCCGCTGTTGGTCGTGGCGGACCGTATCACCGATCCTCACAACCTCGGCTCGCTCATCCGCAGCTCGGCTGCGGCGGGCGTCACCGGTCTGGTGCTGCCTCGCCACCGAGCCGTTCACATCACACCCGCCGTCACCAAGGCTGCGGCCGGAGCGGTGGAGCACCTACGGATGGCGGTCGTTCCAGGGACGGCGGCTGCGCTGTCGGAGCTGTCGGAGGCGGGCGTGTGGACGCTGGGGCTCGACCCTGCCGCAGACGTTCCGGTGTGGGAACTTTCGTTCGCCGCAGAACCGCTCGCTGTCGTGCTGGGTGCCGAGGGGAAGGGACTGTCGCAGCTCGTGTCCCGGCGGTGCGACGCCCGGGCGGGCATTCCCCAGCCCGGAGGCGGGGCATCGTCTCTGAACGTCGCCGTGGCGGCGGCCGTCGCCTGCTTCGAGATCGCCCGGCAGCGAATGGTGGAGCACCGCGCCGAGAGCTGACTGCCCCGACGGCACCGCCGACTGGGAGCTGCCCAAAAGCGACGCAGCGGTCGCCTCTCCGGTGGACCGAACGCCGGTGCACCGCAGCGATATCAGCCAGAGACGCTTGCCACCGGGTGCTGCGACGATGGCGGGAAGGCGGGGCGACTTCGTCCCGATCCAAATTCGCCCGGCCGAGATATGTAGATATTCGGATGAATCGGCAACCTCATATGGGATGCATGTTGATGCCTATTATTGCGAGGAGTAGACGCTACTGCCCCACTACTGTTCCACTACTGTTCCCCGAGGAAAGGCATACCAGTGGATGCTGCATTGCTCGAGTCGCTTGCCCGCAGACTGTCCGACGCCCTTCATCTTTCCGTTGCTCCGGTGGCTATTGCTTTCGGCGAGACGGCACCCGCTGGAGTGGAGCCCTTCGGCGAGCCGGTGCCCCCAGCGGCGGCCGACGGGAGGACCGGCAGGGTTCCGGCCGGCTGCGTCTTCTGGATGCGCGCCGTGGACGGGAGCTTCACGACGGTGCCGGAGGATCACCGAAACTGCAGCGTGGGCAGCCTGACGCACGGCATGGTCGACATGGACGAGGCCGCCAGGATGGACGACGTGGCGCAGCTGATGGCCTCGGGGTGGGTCACCGGCGAGATGGTGCCTGCCATCCCGACGGTGAGGGAGCGGCCTGCCTACGTGTCCTACGGGCCTCTGACGGACGCTGCGTTCGACCCGGACGTCGTCCTCTTGAGGGTCAACGGCCGGCAGATGATGGTGCTTTCCGATGCGGTGGGCGGGATGAGCATCGAGGGAAAGCCGCAGTGCCACATCGTGGCGGTGGCGAAGGAGGAGGGCCAAGTGGTAGGGAGCGTGGGATGCGCGCTCAGCAGGGTCCGAACCGGCATGAGCCCCGAGGAGATGACCGCTGCGCTGCCCGCTGCCAGGCTCGAGGAGATCGTCGAGAGCGTGGAGAGGACGGCCGCCGTGGACGGGAAGGTCGCCCGTTACGCCGCCTCCGACAGCCGCCGCTTCGACTGAGGTCGGCCTCGGCACACACCCGGGCCGCGCCGGCTGCGTCCGCGCCGAGAAGGTGGGTGCTCCGCCTTCTTGCCGGGCTGTCCAAGCGTCCCGGGAGCCGACAGATCGGTCCGGTCGAGGCCCCGACAGATCGGGCCGGTGGAGCAGATCGAGCCGGTGGAGGGTCTCCCCGAACGGACGCCTGTCCACGACGTCCTGGGGCGGAACGGCCGAGGTGGAGGGTAGAGCCGGTGGAAGGTAGAGCCGGTGGTGGGACTCGAACCCACGACCTGACGATTACAAGTCGCCTGCGCTTCCAACTGCGCCACACCGGCGTGCGCTCCCAAGAGTAGCGAGGCGCTGTCGGCGAGGGCCGCTCTACCTGCTGGTTCCGACGTCGTACCAGTTCGGAGGGGATGCTTGCATGGGCGGGCATGGCGCGAGAGGCTGCGGAGGTGGGACTCAGCGAGCGCGACCTGGCGATACTGGAACTGGAGCGGCAGTGGCCGCTCGGAGGGGTGGCGACGCTGAGCAAGGGTGCAGCCATACGGAGGTACGTCGGTTGCGCCCCCGGCACGTACTACAGGGAGCTGGCGGTTCTGGTCGCTTCGCCGGACGCCCTGCAGGTGGACCCGCTGCTGATCCGGCGACTTCGCAAGGCCAAGACGGCACGCCTCCGGGCACGGTTCGAGGGAAGCAGTGAGGACAGCCAGCGGAACCGCTGAGACCGACGCCGGTGAACTGCCCGGCCGCTCGGCGGCTGGATCGCACAGTACGGATGTGCGGCAGCCGGGCGGGTCTCGCCTGGCGGCGGCAGCGGTGGTTGCAGCGGGCCTCACGGTCGGGGTGGCGGCCGTCGCAGCTCTGCCCAGCAGCGTTCCAGGAAGACACGGCGAGGCGTCGGTGGTCCGTCGCTCCGCTCCTGTGCCGCCCCGCGACCATCACCCCACGTCTCCCCGCGGTGCGTCTGCCGCCGGGCTGGTTCCTGCCAGGGAGGTCACCGTCGAGGTGTTGCCGGCCAGTGGAGCGTCGGCGTCGACGCGAAGCACCATCTCCAGGCTGAGGGCTTACGGCTACTCGTTGGTCGGCGGGACCGCTCCGACCGGGGTCTCCGCGGGAGGCGTCTATTTCCAAGTGGGCTATGCAGCCGATGCGGCTCTCGTCGGCGAACGGCTGCGTCTTCCGCCGTCCGCCGTACAGGCCCTACCGGCAGCCGCGTCCGGTTCCGGCACAGGAGGACCCGACATTGTCGTGGTCGGGCAGTCTCCCGGCACGGCGATCGGCGGCTGAGGTGGCTCTTCCCGCGGGGGAACGGCGCACCGGGCAAGACGGCCCGGTCTGGCCCGACTGGTTCCCGGGAGACCCGCGGCGAGCCGCCCTGCTGTGCGACTTCGACGGCACCCTCGCTCCGATAGTGGACGATCCGGCGACTTCGCAGCCGCTGCCGGGCGTCGTTGAGATCCTGGTGGAACTGTCCGGCAGGTTGGGCGTCGTGGGAGTGGTCTCCGGCCGCCCGGCGGACTTCCTGGTGTCCCGGCTCCGGATGCCGGGGGGGAGGCGGCCCGCACCGGACGAGACGCCCTCCCGGGGAAGCGGCACATCCGCAACCCACCGGCCATCCGCAACCCACCGGGCATCGGGAATCGACCGGTCGTCGGGAACCGACCGGCTATCGGGAACCGACCGGCTATCGGGAACGGAGAAGTCGGACCGGGTGAAGCTCGTCGGCCTGTACGGACTGGAGCGGGCACTGCCCGACGGCCGCACGGAGCGCCCGGCCGAGGCGGAGCGCTGGTTGCCCATGTTCGCCGGACTTGCCAAGGCGGCCGAGCACGACGCTCCCCGAGGTGCGGTGGTGGAACTGAAGGGGCTCACCCTTGCGCTGCACTGGCGAACTGCCGACGATCCGTCCGAGGCCAGGAGCTGGGCGGAGGCCTTCGTTCGCCGCGCGGTGTCGGAGCACCGACTGGACAGTCACGGAGGTCGGATGAGCATCGAGCTGCGACCGCTATACAGGGCGGACAAGGGGACCGTCGTGGAGGATCTCGCACGTGAGTCCGCTGTAGCGTGTTTCGTCGGCGACGACTTGGGTGACTTGCCTGCGTTCGACGCCCTGGACCGGCTGGAGGCAGCCGGCACGAGGGTGGTAAGGGTCGCCGTGGACAGCACGGAGGCCCCTGCCCCTTTGCTGCGCCGGGCCGACCTGGTTGTCGGCGGTCCGGAGGGAGTGCTCCCCCTGCTCCGTCAGCTGCTCTGAGCCTCCTCGGCAGCCGCCGCCATCTGATCGGCCAGCCAGTGGGCGGGGCTCCGCGCGGTGGCCAGACGGCGGCCCTGCTCGGCGAGCCGTGCCCGTTCCTCGTCGCCCATCGCCAGGGCGCGGGCCAACTGCTCCGAGGTCGCCTCCACGTCGAAAGGGTTGATCGTCAGCACGGCATCGCGCAGCTCGGGCCACACGCCTGCCTCACGCGACAGCACCACCACTCCGTCCGTCCTGTTCAGAGCGGGTCCCTCTTTGGCGACGAGGTTGAGGCCATCCCTGATCGGGTTCACCAGGAGCACGTCGTAGCGCTCCAGGGCCGCAACCGACCGTGGAAAGTCGTCCCCCAGCTCCAGCTCCACGGGCCTCCAGCTGTCCGTCGCCCAGCGAAGGTTGACATCGGAAGCGAGAGTCTCCAGCTCCGCCCTGTAAGCCAGGTACTCGGCCAAGCCCTCTCGGGAGGGATAGGCCAGAGCCAGCATCACCACGCGGCCGACGAGCTCGGCATGGGTCTCGAGAAGTCGGTCGAAGGCCAGGAGGCCCCGGAGGATGTTCTTCGACGGCTCGATCCGGTCGACCCTCACTACCAGCCTCCGGCCGGCAAGCTGCTCCTCCAGAGCCCGCCCGGCCTGCACTGCCTGCTCCGATGCCGCCACCTTCCGGAGGTCTTCCACGTCCGGCCCGAGCGACGACACGAACGTGCGGGCCGGACGCCCCAGCACCGCCTCGCAGCAGGCGTCGAACCGGTCGGCCCAGCGTCGGTCGTGGAACCCGCACGCCACGGCCGCCGACATTCCTTCCAGGACGTCGACCGCCATCCGGTCCGGAAGCACCGCGAACGATCCGGGCTCGGCGAAAGGGGTGTGGCTGAAGTGGACCGCACGAAGGTCCGGCCGCAGCTCCGACAGCCTCTTCGGGACCAGCGCGAGGTGGTAGTCCTGGACCAGGACCGTCGCACCGTGGGGGGCCGCCTTCACCGCCGCTTCGGCGAAGGCGGCGTTGTAGTCGCGGTAGGCGTCCCACGCCTTTCGCCAGCCCTGCTCGAAGCGGGGTCGCCGGGTCAGGTCGAACAGACCGTGGTACAGGAACCACAGAACTGCGTTTGCCACGACGTCGTAAGCCATCCGATAGGTAGCCGGATCGAGGTCGACCAGATGGGTCCTGATGCCTTCGGCTTCTGTCAGGCCCTCCCTGCTGGCCTGCCTGTCCGCTTCGGACATCGCCGCGGCGATCCAGAGCGCTCCGCTGTCCGACACCAGCGGCGCAAGCCCAGACACCAATCCGCCGCCCCCGCGCCGGGCCGACAGGCGGCCGTCGGCGTCCCGGCTCCACGAGAGCGGACCTCGGTTCGACAGCACCACCAGTCCGTCTCCGGCAGGGGCCAGTTCCTCCACGGCAGCGACCTTAACTCCGGACCGGCGCTCCGGGCGAGCCCGGAGCGGTCGCTCTGCTGCGGGCCATGAGAGCCTGCATCACCTCCGCCGCCTGCGGGGCCAGCTCCGACAGCGGCCGGTTCCGGTGCTCCCGTAGCCCCAGATCGCACTCTGCGACTGCCTGGCAGCCACCGATGGAGGCGACGTCGACCAGCAGTGCCGCTTCGACTCCGTAACCGTGCTCGAGGTGCAAGCGATCGAGCACGTCCCTCCTGACGCCCGTCTCTCCGGCCAGCGGTTGGGACACGGAGCCGAGCTCAGGGAACAGTGCAGCGATGAGGGGCCTTGCAACCAGTTCCGTCACTCGGCCCCCCTCTCCGGGGATGCCCCTGTAGCTCCTCGTGTAACGCGGCTTGACCAGCAGCAGTCGTTCGTCGACTAGTAGAGGGCCGGCCAGTCCGGTCACGTAGTGCGGCCCGAAACTTGCCAGATCGGCGTCGCAGAACACCACCACGTCCGCCGACGTCCCCTCCACCGCTCGCCACATCGCCCGGCCCTTGCCGGCCGCCACGGCACCGCCACCACTCGACTCGGCCGCCAACACTAGGGCTCCGTTCTTCTCCGCCACCGCAGCCGTTGCGTCGCGCGAGCCGTCGTCCACCACCACCAGCTCGTCGACCACCGGGATGCGCTCCATCAGCTCCGTCCGAACCGTGCGCACTATCGCCCCGACGGTCGTCTCCTCGTCGCGTGCCGGGATGCAGACGGCCACCGTGCGTCCCTGCTTGATCTCCGGCAGGGACGAGGCGGGAAAATCGGTGTGGTGGAATCGGCGCACGCAACCTATGACGGTAGTGTCGCCGTCGGATCGGACATGAAGCGGGGCCCGGGGCGGATCGGGCGTAAAGTTCTGCTCCGCGACTGCCGAGGGTTGACGTCAGTGATCCGGTAGAGCACCATAAGAGCCAACATCCAGAGCGGTCGAGGGACCGGGCCCGACGACGCCGCGGCAACCAGCCTTTCAGGCCAGGTGCCAATGCCCGGAGCGATGGAGGAACCGTGACGTTCGTCAAGGGAATGAGTTGCCGGGAGTGCGGGCGCTCCTACCCGGTACAGGCGCAGCAGGTCTGCGAGTGGTGCTTCGGGCCGCTGGAGGTGGTGTACGACTACGAGGCTGCCTCCAGGGAGATGACGCCCGAGCAGATTGCGTCCAGGCCTCCCACCCTGTGGCGTTACTGGCCCCTGTTGCCGGCGGAAGCAGAGGGAGCGATAGACCTGGGGGCGGGGTACACGCCTCTGGTGCGAGCGGACCGGCTGGCAGCCGAGCTCGGGCTGGGCGAGCTGTGGGTGAAGAACGACGGGCTGCAGCCGACTGGATCGTTCAAAGACAGGGTCGTGTCTGTGGCCCTGACCGTCGCTCGGGACATGGGGTGCAAGGTCGCCGCATGCGCCTCCACCGGCAACCTGGCCAACTCGGTTGCCGCGCATGCCGCTCTGGCGGGGATGAGCTCGATCGTGTTCGTGCCCGCCGACGTGGAGCCAGCGAAGCTTCGCGCCACCGCGGTCTACGGCGGAACGCTTGTAGCGGTGGAGGGCGACTACGACCACGTGAACCGGCTGTGCGCCGAGCTCCTGGGTGACCATCCCGACTGGGCCGTGGTGAACGTGAACCTCCGTGCCTACTACTCGGAGGGCTCCAAGACCCTGGCGTTCGAAGTGGCCGAGCAGTTGGGTTGGGCGGCCCCGGACCACGTGGTGGTGCCCATTGCGTCGGGCAGTCAGCTGACCAAGATCCACAAGGGGTTCGGCGAGCTGGCCGAAGTCGGGCTACTGGCGGAGAAGCCGTCGGTCAGGATCTCCGGCGCTCAGCCGAAGGGCTGCTCGCCAGTCGCCACCGCCTTCGCGGAGGGCAGCCGCCGGATCAAGCCGGTCCGGCCCTCGACGGTGGCGAAGTCGCTGGCGATAGGCGATCCGGCCGACGGCGTCTATGCAGTGGACGTGGTGCGGTCCACCGGAGGCGCCATCGAATCGGTGACCGACGAGGAGATCGTGGAGGGAATCCGCCTGCTCGCCCGGACCGAGGGCATCTTCACCGAGACTGCTGGCGGCGTGACGGTGGCCGTGCTGGCCAAGCTGGCCGCGGCGGGAGTGGTCCGCTCGGACGAGCGGGTGGTGTGCTACGTGACAGGCACGGGCGTGAAGACCGTCGACGCACTGGGACCCGCGGCCGGTCCCACGTTCACCATTCCTCCAAGCGTCGAGGCGTTCAACCGGCTGGTGGAGACGTGACGGACCGGCGCGCAGGGATCGTCGGTGGGCAGCCGACGCCGGAGAGAAGCCCGATGAGCCCGAAGGAGGCCAGATGAGCAAGGTGACGGTGCGGATCCCCACGCAACTGCGGACGCTGACCGCCGGGCAGCCCGAGATCGCGGTCGAAGGGGGCACGGTTGGCGAGGCGCTGGCCGCTGCGGAGGCCGCTCATCCGGGCCTGGCGGGCAGGCTGTTCGACGAGGACGGCCAGCTGCGGCGTTTCGTCAACGTGTTCGTGGCGGACGAGGACGTCCGGTTCCTGGACGGCTTGGAGACCCAGGTCGAGGAGGGCCAGACCGTGTCGATAGTGCCGGCGGTGGCCGGGGGCTGAACGGCGGAAGCGCCGGCCGCCGTCGCAGACCGATGTTGCGGAGGGAGCCGGCCGCGTGGTTTGCTGTTAGCACTCAGACGGTTAGAGTGCTAACGGTAGATCCAAACGGAGGGAACCGCACATGCCCAAACTGATCGCGTTCGACGAACAGGCCCGGAGGGCTCTGGAGAGCGGCATGAACCAGCTCGCCGACGCCGTGCGAGTGACGCTCGGCCCCAAGGGCCGCAACGTGGTGCTGGACAAGAAGTGGGGTGCTCCCACGATCACCAACGACGGTGTGTCGATCGCCAAGGAGATCGAGCTCGAGGACCCGTACGAGAAGATCGGCGCCGACCTGGTCAAAGAGGTGGCCAAGAAGACCGACGACGTCGCCGGAGACGGTACGACGACCGCCACCGTGCTTGCGTGGGCAATGGTTCGAGAAGGCCTGCGCAACGTGGCGGCAGGGGCCAACCCGATGTCGCTGAAGCGA
>JAJYPS010000069.1 GCA_021795215.1 Actinomycetes bacterium | reverse complement strand
CACGAAACTGCAACACCGCAGCAACAGCGCCCGGCGAGCGTGTCCCGGTTGCCCGGTACCAAGGCCGGCGGTCCGAATGGGCCGTGGCCGTCGGAGTATGGCAAGGTGACTGAATCAGCGGAGGGTCAAGCGCCGGGACAATCCGGCCGGCCCGAAGCGCGACGTTTACGCGACGGGTACTCGAACAAGGAGGTACGGAGTGCAGGAACGGACACCGGCAGAAGTGTTGCGGCTGGCGCAGGACGAGGGAGTCGAGGTGGTCGATCTCCGGTTCTGTGACCTGCCCGGGCTGATGCAGCACTTCTCTGTGCCCCTGCACCAGCTGAGCGACGACTCCTTCACCGAGGGGTTCGGTTTCGACGGCTCGTCGATCCGGGGCTTCCAGGAGATCCAGGAGTCGGACATGCTGCTGGTGCCGGACCCCTCCACGGCGGTGCTTGACCCCTTCCGTCAGCACAAGACGTTGAACCTGAACTGCTTCGTGCACGACCCGATCACCGGGGAGAGCTATTCGCGGGATCCCCGCTACGTCGCCAAGAAGGCGGAGGACTACCTGATCTCCACCGGTGTCGCCGATACCGCCTACTTCGGTCCGGAGGCCGAGTTCTTCATCTTCAACGACGTCCGCTTCGGCCAGGACCAGCACTCGGCGTCGTACTCGGTCGACTCGGTGGAAGGCATCTGGAACTCGGACAAGGACGAGGGGCCGAACCTGGGGTTCAAGCCGCGGTACAAGGAGGGCTACTTCCCTGTTCCTCCCATGGACCATTTCCAGGACCTGCGCTCGGAGATGATCCTGGTCATGGAGTCGCTCGGCCTTGAGATCGAGGTCCAGCACCACGAGGTGGGAACGGCCGGGCAGGCCGAGATCGACATGCGCTTCGACACCCTGCTGCGGATGGCGGACAAGCTGATGCTGTACAAGTACGTGGTGAAGAGCGTGGCGCGGCGCAACGGCTACTCGGCGACGTTCATGCCGAAGCCACTCTTCCAGGACAACGGCTCGGGCATGCACGTGCACCAGTCGCTGTGGAACGGTGGCGATCCGCTGTTCTACGCCGAGACGGGCTACGCCGGACTGTCCGACGTGGGCCGTTGGTACATCGGTGGCCTGCTGAAGCATGCCGCTGCATGCCTGGCCTTCGCCGCGCCGACCACGAACTCGTACAAGCGGCTGGTGCCCGGCTACGAGGCGCCGGTCAACCTGGTGTACTCGCAGAGAAACCGCTCCGCCGCGTGCCGGATCCCGCTGTACTCGAAGAGCCCCAAGGCGAAGCGAGTCGAGTTCCGGTGTCCCGACCCGTCGGCGAACCCCTACCTGGCGTTCTCGGCGCTGCTGATGGCGGGTCTGGACGGTGTCGCCAACCGGATCGAGCCGCCGGACCCGGTCGACAAGGACCTGTACGACCTGCCGCCGGAGCAGCTGGCACAGGTGCCCCAGGTACCGAGCTCGCTGGAGGCGTCACTCGACGCCCTGGAGAGCGACAACGACTTCCTGAAGGCCGGCGGCGTGTTCACCGACGACCTGATCGAGACGTGGGTCAACTTCAAGCGCCTGAAGGAAGTCGACGCCATCCGTCTCCGCCCCCACCCCTGGGAGTTCATGCTCTACTACGACATCTAGGCAGGAGCCCTTGCCGTGGCCGGGACTGGGCCCGGTCGCGGTCTCGGGACCGAGCAGGGCCGCGAGCGCCTGGTCGGCTTCCACCGGGTCCTCGAGGCGGATCCCGGGAAGCGTCGACAGCTAGCCGCCAGTGCGCTCCCGGTGGCTGCACCCTGGCCAACAGCACGGTCGGCGCCGGCCTTCCGCCAGCTCCTCCTGCGTTCGACGGATGCGGCGCTCGCGGGTCGTCGTCTTCTTGGCGTCCTCGACCCAGCAGATGAACTCGTTGCGGGCCAGGGGAGTGATGTCGGCCCAGGCACCCAGCGCGGTCCGGTTCGCCACCAGTGCCTCCCTGAGATCCTGGGGAAGCTCGTGCACCACCCCGCCGGGTACCCGCTCCCCGCTGGCCATGTTCACCGAACCACCGTAACCGGACATGGCGAACAGCGTCGGGAGCGCTCTGCGACGGGGAGATCAGGTCCGGTTGGCGGTCGAGGCAGCAGATCGGAGCGGGAGGCCCGTAGTAACGTCTCCGCCTTCGAAGATGTACGCCTCACGGCCCCGACGCGGTATCCAGGCGAACAGCAGACCCCCGGTGACGACCGCCGCCACGACCCAGTCGATGCCGGACCCGATCGCAGTCGGCCCGAACACCAAGAAGCCGCACAGGAAAGCACCTAGCACCACCGTCGTCCCCGTAGCGGCCACCCTCAGTGCGGTGTGGTGGTGGTGCACCGGCGCATCCGGTTCGCCGTCCTTCCCTGCCCCATGGAGCCTGGACAGGAACACCGTCGCCGTCAGCGAATCCAAGAAGAACTCGGCCGTCAGGAAGAAGCCCGCCGCGCCCAGCACCAGTCCGAAGAACGATCTGAGCGACGGGTAGAGCGTCTGGAGCGCAGTGACGGCAAGTGCGGCCAGCAGCACGGAGACGAGAGCGAACGCGGGAACCTGTCTGTGGTTCAGGCGCGCGAACCGTCCCGGGAGGAGACCTTCCCGTCCCATCGCGAACAGTGCCCGGCCGAGGATGAACGACGTCAGCCACAGGCCTCCTGCGGTGGAGGCCAGCACCGGCAGGAGCACCGCCCACGGTGCCGACGGCAGCAGGCGGTCACCCCAGGCGGCCATCGGATTGGCAGCTCCTGCCAGCACTCGCAGCGGCGTCTCGTCAAGCATCAGCGGGAACAGCACGGCGTAGAACGCCAGCGCCAGGAACGCGCCGACGATCCCGGCCGTGCCGGGGTCACGCTTCGGCCGCCTCGACTCCTCCGCCGCGTAGCTGTCGATCTCCCAGCCGTCCAGGATGGTGGCTGCCACCACCGCCGAGATGATCACCCCTCCCAGGGGGAAGTGCGAAGCGTGGACCGGTACGTGCAGCTCCGGCAGGCGGTAGAGAGCTATGGCAGCCAGCCCCGCTACGGAGACCACTTCGACGAGCAGGAACACCTGCGTGATGCGCGCCGTGGGCTTCGCTCCCCTCAGCAGCGGGACGAGAGCGAACCCGACCCAGAACGCGGAAGTCGCCAGCTCCGCCAGCGGCCCGGGGGTCTGGCCGGGCGCGATCAACGTCAACGTGTAGTTCGCAGCCGGGATGATGATCGGAGGGATGGAGCTGAAGTAGGCGACGATCAGTATCCATGCCTGGAACCGGGACGACCGAGCCCCGAGCACTCGCCTGGACCAGTGGTAGCTCGCTCCTGCATGCGGGAAGTGCCGGTTCAAGAGCCTGAACACGAACGCACTGACTATGAAGGGGATTGCGATCAGACCGATGGCGACGAGCGAGAACCAACCAGCGGCGGCCGCCATCACGCCTCCTGTGGCGGCGATGCTGAACAGCGGCCCGACGCTGGAGACCGACAGGCTCACCAGGTCGCCGGTCCGAAACACCTGTGCCAGCTTGCCGGCGTCTCCGTTCTCGGCCAATGCTCACCCCTCCCGGCGCAGGCGGCCCTCCCGCTTGGCCCTCTCGGGCACCCGACCCGCTTGGCCCTCTCGGGCACCCGACCCGCATGGCCCTCACGGGCAACCGAACGAGCGGTTCGAACCGACCCGGACCACGTTAACGCAAATGGTTCGCAGTAGCGTCCCGTTCGCAACTGGTCGCCGCAGGGCCTGCCGGACGACTCGACCGCTGCCCGGCCGTCAGCTCCCTCGGGCGGTGCCGCCCCCAGCGCCCTGCTCCCCGTAGAACCGTGCCTCGGTCACCCGCCGGGCTCGCCGGGTGACCCGCCTGTACTCCTCTCTCAAATGTGTGGGCGTGCGGTCCAGGCTCCGGGCCAGTCTCGCTAGGTCCTCCGGCCGGGTAGGCAGCGAGTCGGATCGTCTGCCCAGTGTCAGGAACACCCTGTTGCGAGTGTGCTCGCAGAACCGGTACGCGTCCGCAAGGGCCTCCCCCTCCTCCGCCGTCAGGTGACCACGCCGGACCAGCTCCCCGAGGGCCACCAGGGTGCGCGCTTCTCGCACGCCGTACTGCAACTGGAGCAGCTGAACCGTCCACTCCACGTCGGACAGCGAGCCCCGACCCAGCTTCAGGTGGAACTCCGGGTCCTGGCCCACGGGGATCCGCTCTCGTTCCATCCGGGCCTTCATCCGCCGTACCTCCCTGACGGCACCCTGTTCCAGCGGACGGCTCCACACGAACTCGGACACCGCACTGGAGAAGGAGCTGCCCAGCTCGGGATCTCCGGCCACCGGCCGCGCCCTGAGATATGCCTGGCGCTCCCAGGTCTGCGCCCACCTGTCGAAGTAGCCCACGTACGCCTCGAAACTGCGGACCAGCGGTCCTTGGCGCCCTTCCGGCCGAAGGGACAGGTCGACCGGCACGACCTCCTCGGCGGGCACCGGCCCGCGCAGGAACCTGGACAGCTCCTTCGCATGAGCCTCCGCCTCGGCCATGTCCCCCTGTCTGGACGGACGGGCCACCAGCACGAGATCTATGTCGCTGGCGAAAGATAGCTCGGTGCCACCCAGCCTGCCCATGGCCACGACCGCCAGCGGGACCGGAGGAGGGATAGCGTCGAGCGCCATCTCCAGCGTCGCTTCCGCCAGCTGCGCCAGACCTCCCGACACGTCCTCCAGGGGGAGCATGCCCAGCAGATCCATCACAGCGAGCCTGACTTGCTCCCGTCTTCGGGCCCTCCGCAGCACCGTTCCCCGCTCCGCCAGAGCGGAACGAACGGCGAGCGACGGAGCGGTCGAGGCGACGATCTCCTGCCTGGATCGCCGGCGGAGCTTGGAGACGTCGCCGACTTCCGCCAACAGGTCGGGGTCCGACGAGAAGGTGTCGGCCATGATCTTCCCCGTGCCGAGAAGCAGGCACAGCCTCCGGGCGGCCTCCGGCGAGTCCCGGCACAGCTCGACCAGCCTGTCGTCCCGATGCTGGCCCCGAGCCAGCTTCCTCAGTCCCAGCAGTCCCAGGTCCGGATCGGGAGAGTCCGACAGCCACCACAGCAGCAGAGGCAGCATCTGCTGCATCAGTCTGGAAGACCGGGTCAGTCCTGCAGTCAGCTCCACCAGGGCGTCGCGGGTCCGTGCCGCATTCGCGAATCCGAACGCGGCCAGCCTCTCCGATGCCGCATGGAACGCCGCGCCGCCCGTCGGCCGCAGGGGCAGCCGCCGCGTCGACACCTGCGAGAACGCGTCCAACAGCGGGCGAAACCACAGCCGTTCGTGGATCGCCCTCACCTCCGCCTGTGTCCGGCGCAGCTCGGAGTCGAAGCGTTCGACGGCACTGTGGTGGACGTCGTCGGTATACCCGAGCACCCGTGCCAGCCGTTCCCTGGCTGCCGGGGCCGCCGGAACGGTGTGCACCTGGCGCATCTCCTCCAACTGCAGACGGTGCTCCACCGTCCGCAGGAAGCGGTAGCCTCCGACGAGCGCTGCGGCATCCGAAGGGGCCACGTAGCCGAAGCGGGCCAGAGCGCTCAGCGCGTCCAACGTGCCGGCGACACGCAGTGAGGGATCGTCCCCACCGTGCACCAACTGCAGGACCTGCACGGCGAACTCCACGTCCCGGATGCCTCCGGCGCCCCTCTTCAGCTCCCGCTCGGCCAGTCCCCGCCTTGCCGTCTCGGCCTCCGTCCGGGCCTTCATGTGCCGGATGCTGCGCAGCTCGTCGGTCCCCCACGACATGCTCCACAGCGCTTCTGCGGCACCGTCGCAGAACGCCTTGCCGGTCGCGGCGCTGCCCGCCACGTATCGCGCCTTCAGCAGAGCCTGGAACTCCCACGGCTCCGCCCACCGCTCCCAGTAGGCACGGTAGGAGTCGACCGTCCTCACCATGGGACCGGACCTGCCTTCCGGTCGTAAGTCGAGGTCTACTCGGAAGACGTCCCGCACGACTGCCAAAGCCTGCCGGAGCGCCGGCTCCTCCGACGGCGGACCGACGAGAAGGACGTCTATGTCGCTCGAGTAGTTCAGCTCGCTTCCACCCAACTTCCCCATACCGATGACGCACGACTCGACGATGCCGTGGCGTTCCAGCGCGACGCGCAGCACTTCGGCCGCCAGCTCGGCCAGGTGGCGCCCTACCGTTTCGAGGCGGTCCAGCCCCATGAGGTCCCGAGCCACTGTCCGCAGCATCTCGAGCTCGGCCCACACCCTCAGGGACGACAGGTCGGAGGGGGGCGGGAGGGGTCGCTCCGGCAACCGTGCCAGCACGTCCACCGATCCGGGCCGGCGCAGGATCAGGCGGGTCATCGCCGGGCTCGCAGCCATCACCGTGACGACGGTGGCCCCGAGCGAAGGTTGGGACCCCATTCTCTCCCACATCGTCGGCGCTGCCTCCGCCAGTTGAGCGAGTGCTGAGGCGACCCTGCCAGGCTGTGCCGAAACCGAGATCAGGTCGGCCACGACGATCGGAAGGTGGCCGGAGGTCACTCCGGCGAGTCTGCCACGGCGGGCACCCTGCCGGTCGCTGAGCCCTCCGGGCATCCGACCCGACGAAGCCCGCTCCGGCGAAGCCCCGTCCGAGCCCCGACTCGACAGGACCAGTCGGAACGCGGCCAAGGGTGCCGCTCCCGTCCAGGCGGCGGCACGTTCGCAGGCCGCAACGGTCGGGCAATAGGCTCGCCCGGAATGGCGCGGCTCCGCCTGGCACTCTGCCAGATCGACTCGGTAGTGGGGGATCTGGAAGGCAACGCGGGGCGTGTCCTCTCCTGGCTGGGGCGCGCAGAAGAAGCCCGGTGCGACTTGGCCGTTTTCCCCGAACTTGCGCTGACCGGTTACCCTCCGGAGGACCTCCTGTTGAAGCCGGGCTTCGTCCGTAGGAACTTGGAGCTGATGGAGAAGCTGGCTTCGGCTACGGGCGAGTGCGCGGCCGTGGTCGGCTTCGTGGACGCCAGCCGGGATCTGCACAACGCAGTCGGGTTCTGTGCGGGTGGCAGCCTGTGGGGCTCCTACCACAAACAGCTGCTTCCGAACTACGCGGTGTTCGACGAGCAACGCTACTTCGTGCCCGGGACCGGCGCCACCCGATTGTACCGGGTCGGCGGCGTCTCGGTGGGGATGACGGTCTGCGAAGACGCCTGGGCGGCAGCGGGTCCCATCTCGGACCAGGCTGCAAGGGGTGCGGAGCTGGTGCTCAGCTGCAACGCGTCACCGTTCTCGGCCGGTCGTCTCGGAGAGCGCCGCAGCATGCTTTCGACCAGGGCAGCCGACGCCTCCTGTGCTCTTGCCTACGTGAACATGGTCGGCGGCCAGGACGAGCTGCTGTTCGACGGGGGCTCGATGGTGTTCGACGCGAACGGCGAGCTGGTCGCCTCCGCCGAGCAGTTCGTCGAGGACATGCTGGTGGTGGACCTCGAGATCCGACCCGTTTTCCGTAAGCGGCTCCTGGACCCGAGGGGCCGTGCGACCGCTGCCCCCCTAGAAGTCGGTGACGTGTCGGCGAACTCCCGGTCCGAAGGCGAGCCACCGGTGCCGAGGAGGCATGCCGCAGTCCGGCAGCCGGCCGCAGAGCTGTACGAAGCTCTTGTCCTGGGGACCCGTGACTACGTGAGGAAGAACGGCTTCGCCGACGTCGTCATCGGGCTCTCGGGGGGCGTCGACTCCTCCCTGGTGGCAGCCGTGGCGGCCGATGCTGTCGGAGCAGCACACGTCCACGGCGTGTCGATGCCGTCCCGCTACTCCTCGCCCGGCTCGCTCGCCGACGCCGGAGACCTGGCGGAAAGACTGGGCATCGACTACCGCACCATTGCGATCGAGCAGGTGCACTCGGCCTTCGAGGCGTCGCTCGCCGGCTCCTTCGAAGGGCTGGCGCCGGGACTGGCCGAGGAGAACCTCCAGAGCCGGGCGCGAGGGGTGATCCTCATGGCGCTGTCCAACAAGTTCGGCTGGATCGTGCTCACGACTGGGAACAAGAGCGAGCTGGCAGTTGGCTACTCGACTCTCTACGGCGACAGCGCCGGCGGGTTCGCCGTACTGAAGGACGTCCTGAAGACGACCGTCTACCGGCTCTGCGACTACCGCAACGGCGTGACGCCGGACCGGCCGCCCATCCCGCCGACCGTGCTCGCCAAGCCGCCCTCGGCCGAGTTGCGGCCCGACCAGCGCGACGATCAGTCGCTGCCGCCGTACGACGTGCTCGACCCGGTGCTGGAAGCCTACGTGGAGAACGACTGCACCGCGTCGGAGCTGGTGTCCGAAGGGGTGGACCCTGCAGTGGTGAACCTGGTCGTACGGCTCGTCGACGCGGCGGAGTACAAGCGGCGACAGTACCCTCCAGGTGTCAGGGTTACCGGGAAGGCATTCGGAAAAGACCGGCGTGTCCCCATCACGAACCACTTCCGCTGAAGGCTGGGCGGTGGCTGCCGTCGGGCTGGCGGCCCTGGGTTACGGCAGCACGTTCCTGGCGATGAGGGTCGCATTGGCCCACGTCGGCCCCTTTCCGCTACTGGTGATCCGCTTCGTCGTCGCTGCCGCAGTGCTGTGGCCGTTCGCCCGTAGGCGTACCAGCAGGCCGGGTGTCTGGCGGGCCGCCATCGCCCCGGGAGCGGCCCTCGGGGCCGGCTACCTGATGCAGACCTACGGGCTCCGGTCAGTCACCGGGCCGGTGTCGGCTTTCCTCACCTATCTTCTGGTGATCTTCGTGCCGATCCTGTCTGCCGCCTGGCTTCGAAGGATTCCGTCGAGGGCGACGCTGGCCGGAGCTGCGGTCGGACTGGCAGGCATCTGGCTGTTGAGCGGAGGGGTGGGGGCGCTGACTTCGGGCGAGCTTCTCACGGTGGGGTGCGCTCTGGCGTTCGCGCTCAACATCGTCCTGGTGACGAGGCTCCGGCCAGGGTACGACGCCCTCCGCCTGGCGACGGCGGAGATGGTCGTCACTGCGGCGATGTGCGCCGGGCCGGCCCTGGTCTACGGCCGGTGGTCGGCGTCCCCTTCTGCTCTTGCGTGGATCCTGTTCACCGCCGTCGTCGCTTCCTCTGCGGGCTTCACTCTGCAGACCTGGGGTCAGCAGCGGCTGAGCGCCGCGCGGGTATCGGTGCTGCTGATGCTGGAGCCGTTCGTCGCCGCAGTGATAGGGGCGGCTGTCGGAGTCCGGATCGGGCCGGAGGGGTGGGCCGGCGCCGCCCTTATCCTCACTGGCGTCATGTTGTCCGAGCTCGACCTTCCCAGGCTCATGCTGGCGGTTCGGCGAGGCCGCCAAGTGCACTCCAGATGAGCTGCGGCGAAGGCGCCGCTACCGAGGGGCGGCCCCCGGCCGGAACCGGCGGCGATACCGCTCTGCGTGTGGGCCGGTACAGGTGGGTCGAGCTGCAGCTGTTCGAGATCCTGGGCCGGGCGGCGCGTGGAGTCCGCCACCACCCTTCGCAGGTTCTGTTCAGGGAGGCGTCCTACCATCACGCATGGCACGTCGAGCTGTGGGACGACCGCCTGTCGGCGCTGGGGGTACGGGATGCTGCGTCTCTGACGGTTCCCTCCTGCGAGGCGGCTTCGGAGGCGATGTCCAGGCTTGCATCGCTCGTGGAGGGTGACGGTGAAGGGCAAGCGTCGGAGGGGGACACGGCCGCTGCTGAAGGCGCAGGTCCGACCGGGGCGTCGTCGGGACGGTCGGGCGACGCGCAGGCCGCCGGTCGCCTGGCGGGGGTGTACAGAGTGGTGCTGCCTCGGCTGCTGGTCGCCTGCAGTGGCCACCTCCGGGCTGCCAGCCCCGTCAGCGACGGTCCCGTACTTCGTGCCCTCGGCCTGGTCGTGCCGGATCTGATGCGCGATTGGTTGCGGGGCGAGTCCGTGCTGCAGACGATCCTGGCGGCCTCCGGGGGAGATGAAGCGTCGGACGGAGCAAGCCGGAGGGTGTCGGAGGTGACGGCGGACATGGAAGAGGCTCTCCGGGGTCACTGGATGTTCGGACCACCACCGGCCTCTGACGTGGGATGCAGGGAGCTCTTGACGGCACCGTTACTCTGACAGAACTGATCGACCGTCGGCGTCTCGGGCGATCGCAGGGCGGCTGACGACGGCTCGGCAAAGCCGTCGGTATTCGACCCGGCAACGGTTGGGAAGCGCCATGACGCCGTGGGGTTTCCACTTGGCAGATAGGGGAACTCGGACGTTGGTCAAAGAGCGAGTCGAACGAGACGAAGAAGATCTGGTCAGGCTCTATTTGACCGACATCGGCCAGTATCCGCTGCTGACGAAGGACGACGAGGTCCGCTTGGCGCAGGCCATAGAAGCGGGCTACGAAGCGCAGGCCGCACTCGAGGACAAGACGAGCGAGATCGCTCCGGCTCGTAGGCGAGAGCTGCGGCGGCAGGTTCGGAGGGGCGACGAGGCGCAGCGCACGTTCGTGCAGTCGAACCTGCGGCTGGTCGTGTCGATCGCGAAGAAGTACCAGGCCTCGGGCCTGCCTCTTCTCGACTTGATCCAAGAGGGGAACCTCGGCTTGATGCACGCCGTCGAGAAGTTCGACTGGCGGAAGGGCTTCAAGTTCTCGACTTACGCCACATGGTGGATCCGCCAGGCGATCACTAGGGGGATCGCGAACACCGGAAGGACGATTCGTCTGCCGGTTCACGCGGGCGACACCCTGGCACGCGTGCAGAAGGCTCAGGCCCGTCTCGAGCTGAAGCTGGGCCGCCCGGCGACACTGTCCGAACTGGGTGCGGAAGTGGAGCTGCCCGAGGACAAGCTGATCGAGGCGCTCCGTTTCCGAGCGGAACCGCTTTCCCTTTCCGAGCCTCTGAGAGAGGACGGAGACGCGGAGCTGGGGGACGTGGTGGAGGACCGTTCGGCGGAGTCGCCGTTCGAGATGGCGGCGACGGCGCTGCTTCCTTCGGAGATCGCACGGCTGCTGGCACCCTTGGACGAGAGGGAACGGGAGATCCTCCGGCTCCGCTTCGGGCTGGACCGGGGAGAGCCGCGTACCCTCGAGGAGGTGGGGGAGCACTTCAACCTGACCCGGGAGCGCATTCGCCAGATCGAAGCGCGCGCCATGTCGAAGCTGAGACATCCCTCCAGCGACACCGGTGCCCGAGACCTGCTGACGGTCTGACCGGTCGCCACCGCGCCAGCAAAGCGGTGGAACCTGCCGCATTGGTCCTGTGGCGAAATTTGTCCTGTGGCGGAGGTGGACGGGAATCGAACCCGCCGGACGGGGATCACCCGTCCCACCCGCTTTGAAGGCGGGGGAGCCCACCAGGCGCCCGGACACCTCCGTCGGCGACCTTAACGCCGCCCCGTCACTTACGGCAACCCGGATCGCAGCGCAAGAGGTCTCCGGATTGGGGTGGGGCAGGTCGCCTTGTTCGGCCGTGCGGGGCGTCAGTCGGTGCAGGCAGTGTCAATCGGTCCTGGCAGGGGAGCCGGCGCGGCCCACGGATGCCGCCCGTGTACCGAGGTACCTGCCGACCACCGCAGCCGCCGCCGCGGATGCCAGCACTCCAGCCACACGGGCGGTCGGGGACGCCACCCTGGGGCCGCCCGCTTCGGGCGCCATGCGCACCTGCAGGCGGAACTGGCGTGCCTCCCACCCTCTCTCCCTGGCCAGCCTGTTCAACACTCTGTCGGGGTTGACCACGCAGGGATGACCGACCGCTTCCAGCATCGGCACGTCGGTGTACGAGTCGGAGTAGGAGTAGGAGCTCTGGAGGTCTATGTCCAATTTGGCAGCCAGCTCCCCCATCGCTTCGGCCTTGAACGGACCGTAGGCGTACATCTCCATCTCGCCCGTATAACGGCCGTCCTCTCCCACTCTGGGACGGCTGGCGATCGAAGCATGTGCGCCTAGGTGCCGGCTGAGAGGCACCACGATCTCCTCGGGAGCGGCGGACACGATGACCACGAACCGCCCCGCGGCCTTGTGCGCTTCGATCAGCTCCAGGGCTTCCCTGTAGACGATCGGAGCCACCACCCGGTCCATAGCCTCTTCGACTACCCCCCGCACCCGGTTCTGGTCCCAGCCCTTGATCAGAGCCAGGGCGGACTCACGCAGCTGAGCCAACCGGGCGTCGGAGGCTCCCAGGTGGAGGTAGACGCCCTGAGCGAACACCGTCCTGAGGACGGTCCCCTTCGAGATCAGGCCCTCCCTGTAGAAGGACCCTCCGAAGGCGAGCATCGACGCCTTGGCGATCACCGTCTTGTCGAGGTCGAAGAAGGCGGCCTCCATCGGGCAGGAGCTTACGGCAGAGCCCCGGTCGGCGGCCGCACCGATCCGTCTTCTGCCCCCACGCTTCGAAGCAGGGCGAGGTATGCCGCTGCGCCGGCCTTGTCCAGGGGCTCGTTGCCGGCGCCACAGTGGGGGGAGTGGACACATCCCGGACACCCCGACCGGCAGCTGCACGACTCGACCAACGGGCCCGCAGCTTCCAACACCGCCCCGGCAAGCCGGTAGCCCGTCTCCGCCGCTCCGGAGCCACCCTCCTCCACGTCGTGCACCAAGACCGCAGGACCGGTTCCCAGAGGCTCCAACCCCGCCTCGTCCGCTTCCCTCTCGCTCAGCCAGAACCCTCCGATCTCCGATCGGTGGCAGCCTGCATGGAGGGCGAGCGTCACGCTCACCAAGTGCTCTACAGCGTGCAGCGCACCCCGGCTCAGGGACTCCGCCCGCTCGGCTCCGAGGCGGTACCACATGGCGGTGGTCGGCAGGTCCGGCGCTTCGACGCCGGGTGTGCCGCTGCGGGCTGCTCCGCTTCGGGAGGCGCCCTCCCCCGGAGCGGCATTGTCCCCCGGAGCGGCATTGTCCCCCGGAGCGGCATTGTCCCCCGGAGCGGCATTGTCCCCCGGAGCGGCATTGTCCCCCGGAGCGGCATTGTCCCCCGGAGCGGCATTGTCCCCCAGAGCGGCATTGTCCCCCGGAGCGGCATTGGCGAGGACATCGGCACCAAGCGGGACGTCTCCCAGTAGCTCTCCACTGATCGCATGCCGCCTCCGGTAGCCGACCACTCGGCTGCTGACGACGATGTCGCCGGTACCGCACCACACCCGGGTGGCGCCGGAAGCCTTCAGCAGCCGCAATGCGGTCACCCGGCCGACCCTGACCCGGTTCACGGTTCTGGGCACCGTCGTCTCCTCGTCGTGACAGGGTTCGACGAGTCCGACACCGGAGTCGATGTCGAGCCGGACCGAGCGCCAGCGACGGCCGCGGTGCAGGTACACTGCCCCTTCGTGCAGAGTGGCCGCGGCCGGTCGAGCCTGCACCGTGCCGAGCAGCTCGCCGTCGGAAGTGACGATGCGCACGTCGTCCAGCGACCCTCCGCGCAGCCGCACTCTGCGATAGGGAAGCCGGTGACCGGCCCCGATCAGCAGGCCGTCACGGCGGCCGAGCAGGCCTTCGTCCACAAGCGACGAGAGGGTCTCTTCTAAGCCCGGTCCCGACATGCACGAGCCGTCGGCCCAGAAGCTCGCGTCGGCCTGGCTCAGAGGAGAGTCCCACGCCGCGCACAGGAGCTGTTGGCGTGCGGTACGGGGGTTCGTATGGCCCAGGGGCACCCGGTCTGTCGAAGGGAGGAGCAGGTGGTCGGGGTGATCTGCCACCCACTGGTCGAGGGCGTCCGCACCGGCGACGAGAACGACCAGGGGGGTGCTCGCCGCCAGCCGCCAGAAGTCGGACACCCCACCCGGATAGCCGTCGAGAAGGCAGACGTCGAAGTCGGACAGGTCGATCGCGTCGGCCGATCCGGTCGTGGCGCTGATTCCCCGCACTGCGCCTGCCGCTATCTGCCGGTCCAGCCAGCTCTTCTCCCAGGGGAGATAGCCTCCCCTGTAGGGTTCCACCGCAGAAGCGATGCCCGGCGGGCACTTCGTGCGCACCAGCGTGGCGACGGTCTCGGCACCCTTTCGGGTGCGGGAGAAGGAGGCCACCCGCCGCCCCTCCTCCAGAAATGCCGCCATGAGGTGAGCCGTTGCGGGAGCGGTCCCTCCGTCGGTTCGGGGAGGGGAGGCACCAGGTCGCCGACCGGCCACCGCGATCGTCTGCGCTTCGCGCCGAGAGGTGTCGGCGGTGATCTGCTCCGTCCCGAGGCCCCACAGCCTCGAGGCCGATCTGGACGGCAGGAGAGCGGGTCCGGAGGTGGCGACGAGGGTCGGGAATGCCCCGACTGCCGAGCAGAGCCGCCTCAGCCGCCTCAGCACGTGACCCATGTGGTCGCCGAACGAGCCGGAGTACCGCTCGAGGTCGTCCACTACCACGAAGGCCAACCGCGAAAGAAAGGTTCCCGCCGAGCGGTGGTTGGGCAGGATGGCGGTATGGAGACCTTCGGGGGTCGTGACGTAGACCGTGCGCCGGCTGTCGTCCGGCTGCCGGGTCGCAGTGTGGGGTCTGCAGTGGCCGGTGGGGATGCCTGCGGCCTGCAGGCGAGCCGAAGTCCTGCGAGCCGCTGCAAGGCTCGAGCAGACGACGAGCGACGTCCGCCCCTCCGCCGACGCCTCCATGACGCAGATCTCGTACGGCAGGGAGCGTCCGGACTCCGCGGCGACTGCCAGAACCGTGTGGCGCCCCGCCCTGGCCGCTTCGACCGCCGCAGCCTGGTGGCTCCAGAGACCGCCTTGGGGGACGAGAGTGCTGGTGACGGCCGAAGCTCCCAGCAGCGGCGCCTTGGTGCCAGGCCGCGACGCTGTGACGAGCACAGGAGTCGGACTCTGCGCTGCTCGAGTCACGGTTCCACCACGTGATGACGCTATGTTGCCGGCGGTACCGTTGCATCTGAGCGAACAGGGGTGACGGACATGGCTGTCCCAGCCGGCACCGGGTCTGGCGGAAAGAAAGGCGACGGTATGGATCTTGGTTTGGAGGACACCGAGGTGAACGGCAAGACCGTTCTCTCGGTCAGGGGAGAAGTCGACGTCTATACGGCCCCCCGGCTTCGGGAGCGCTTGGTGGAGTTGGTCGCGGCCGGCAGCCGGCAGGTGGTGGTGGACCTGCAGGCCGTCGATTTTCTGGACTCGACGGGCCTCGGAGTGCTGGTGGGCGGCCTCAAGCGCCTCCGCAGCCACGAGGGCGACCTGTCGCTGATCTGCACCCAGTCCCGGATACTGAAAGTGTTCGAGATAACCGGCTTGACGAAGGTGTTCACGATCTACCCCGACATCGAGACGGCAACTGGTACTGCTGGCCAGGAGGGATGAGGGCCAGGTGCTCCGGTGACCGGTGAGGTGGACGAGTCTTCAGTCGAGCTGAGCTCGACTG
>JAJYPS010000068.1 GCA_021795215.1 Actinomycetes bacterium | reverse complement strand
CGATCTGACGACCGGGGCCGGACGACCGGCGCTGGGCCGTCGTTGCTCCGGCACAGCGGGGCACCGGGCGGCGTCGCTGCCGCGGCTCGCATTTCGGTGGACCCGGTGTGCCGGATTAGTTCCTGTATGGGGGCAGGGATCCTGTTATCCCTGTAGCCGGCGTAGTGGCTCTCGCTGGTGCGACGAGGAGACCCTCGACGTGGGACTTGTACCCACCTACTGTCGGGGGATCATCCGTGAGGCAGGAGCTACGAAGCATGGCGACGGAATCGAAACCCGAGGACCGGGCGAGCGACTGGACGGAGCGGCGGGAGGACTACGCGCTGCGCTACGTCCCCGCCGCCTACCGCCGTTGGGGCGCCGCTTCGCTGACCGGTGTGATGCTCGGCGTGAGCACTGCGATGTTCTTCCTGGCATGGGGAGGCGAGCTGGCGAAGGCGTACGGGACGATGAACCTCCTCGCCGGCATGCTGTTCGGCACGGCGTTCATCGGCGGCCTGGCGTTCATGCTGGCGAGGATCGCTTCGGCGACAGGCCTGGACTCCGACCTGATCACCCGGGGATCCGGTTTCGGGTTCATGGGGTCTGCCATCACGTCACTCATCTACTCCTTCAACTTCCTGATGTTCTTCGCGTTCGAGGGGACGATCATGGCGACCGCCGTGCACGATCACTGGCCGGTGGTGCCACAGTGGCTGCTCTACCTCGTGATCGGGCTCGTGTTCATCCCGCTCACGTGGTGGGGGCTCACGGTGATGAACTGGCTGATGTGGGCCACCATCCCGGTCTACCTGGGCTTCCTCGGATGGACGGTGTACCTTGCCGCCACCAGCACGACCAACGTGCCGTTCTGGTCGTATGCACCGAAGGCGCCGACCAGCGCCGCCGCCGGGCCGGCACTTCTGCAGGTCGTGGCGTCGGTGCTGGCCCTCATATCGGAGGCGACGATCGCCGCGGACATCGGCCGGTTCATCCCTGCCCGCAGCCGCACCAGCGGTGCGCTGGCGGTGGGGCTGGCCTCCCAGGCGATCACGTTCCTCGGGGTGACGATGCTCGGAGCCTGGTTCTCGATCTCCTTCCACGGCTCCACCAACCCCGGCGCATACCTCGCTTCGCTGATGGGCGTGTGGGGAGTGCTGTTCGTGGTGGTGACCCAGCTGCGAATCAACGTGACGAACGTGTACTCGGGGTCGCTCGCGTACGCCAACTTCTTCTGCCGGGTGCTCCATCTCACTCCCGGCCGCCAGTACTGGGTGATCCTGACGTCGGTGCTGGGAACGGCGCTGATGTTCGGAGGGATCTTCGCCCACCTCACGGCGGTGCTCACGTTCGAGGGAGTGTTCGTGATGGCGTGGGTGATGGCAGTGGTGGCCGACATCGTGGTCAACAAGCCGTTGGGCCTGTCTCCGCGGAACTTCTTGTTCAAGCGGGCCCACACCTATCGCTACAACGCCGTCGGAGTCGGCGCGCTGGGCATTGCGCTGGCGGTGGCGGTTCCCCTTGCGTTCGGCGTGGTCGGCCCGCTCGGCAGGACCCTGGCGCCGTTCGTCTCTGGTGCACTTGCGTTCGTGCTGAGCCCCTCGCTGGCTGTGCTCACGCGGGGCCGTTACTACCAGCCGCCGACGGTCGCACGTAACCTCGATCCAGCGCTGCCTCCCGTAGGTGCCGGGGCAGCTACCGAGGCCAGGGTGACCGAGCAGCCGGAGGCGGCACAGGCGGACTGCGTGGTGTGCAGGCGGAGCTTCGAGCTTGCGGAGTTCGTCTCGTGCCCCTACTACAGGGGAGCGATCTGCTCCGTGTGCTGCGCAGCGGAGGCGAGCTGTTCCGACCTGTGCAAGAGCCCGGCGGGGCTCGAACAGGGGGACCCGGTGCTGCCGGAAGCCGACGTGGTCCGGCGCCTGGGAGCTCGGACGGCATCGTGACGGTGCTGGTCACCGGGTTCGGGCCGTTCGGGACGGAGGTGGTCAACCCGAGCGGGCAGGTTGCGGAGTCCCTCGCGGGAACGGAGCTGTCGGGGGAGCGGGTCGAGGGGGTGGTGCTGCCGGTGTCGACCGGACGAGTGGCCACTCTTGTGGTGGAGGCACTGGAGCGGTTCCGTCCTCGGCTGGTGCTGACGCTCGGTTTGGCGGCGGGACGTAGCGCACCGGCACTCGAGCGAGTGGCGATCAACGTCCGGGACTTCCCGATTCCCGATGTGGACGGCGAGCAACCCGGCGGCGGACCGGTGGTGGAAAGCGGTCCCGACGCCTACCTGACCGACCTGCCGATCAAGGCGGTGCTGGGGGCGTGGATAGATCAGCAGATCCCCGGCTACATCTCCAACACCGCTGGGACTTACCTGTGCAACCAGGTCTTCTATCTGGCGTCCCACCACGGCCGCATTCACCGGACGCGGGTAGGGCTGATCCACCTCCCGAGCACGCCCGAAGCGGCGGCGGTTTCGCACCGCAGCGGTGAACGACCCGTTCCGACGATGGATCTCGGCCTGCTGGAGCGAGCGGTGCGTCTCGCCGTCCAAGTGTCGCTGCGACACGAGGGAACCGACATCGGTCTCCCGGCCGGTTCGCTGTGTTGAGTTGGAGTGGGTCGAGCCAGGCAGCGTTACTTCAAACCCCGGCAAGCCCACCCGTCGGCGAACCCTTGTGCGAAGGCGAAACCCACGAGCATGAAACCCACGAGCATGAAATCCACGAGCATGAACAGTAAGCGCCATCCCGGCTCGCGATCGTGCTACGGGACGGCATGGATCTTTGTTGCTGGCGGTCGTGGTTGCTGGCGGTCGTGCCGACCGACGTCCTACACCCGGATCAGCGGCAAGGACGGGTCGATCCGGGCTATGTCGTCCGGATCGCTGGTAGCCACGGCGTGGTGACGCCCCCGAGCGCAGAGGACGACGTGCACGTCGATCACGTCGCTGTGGCTGCTCTGCGCGCAGAGCAGCCCAACGGTGCGCGCCACAGCGACGGTCATGATTGCCAAGTCGACGTCGGAGGCGCCGAGCAACCTGGCTAAGCGGACCTGGCGAGGGCTACGCCAGGCCTGGGCGATAGCTCCTACCGGGATGCAGATCGACCCTCCTCGGCGCCGCAGCTCATCGAGGCGGCCCTGCATCAACAGGGCCTTGCTGGGCTGGTCCAAGGCCAACAGGGCGCCAGTGTCCAAAGTGAGTCCCCTGGTGCTGATCGGCGCCCTCACCCCGCCGTCTGCTGGTCTCCGGGTGGCCGGGTGATGCCCACCTGGTCCAGCTCGACACCGACTCGGCGGCGGACCTCTACAGTCAAGGGAGTCTCGACCTGCCAGCCGGCCAGGATCTCATCCAGTCCAACTCGTTCCTGGTAATCGGCCAACGCAGCGGCCACATACGCGCTGACTTGTCCCTCCCCGCCGGCAGCTCGCTTCACCTGCTCCGCCAGGTCGTCGGGAAGACTCACCGTCATCCTCTTCACACGATCATCATACCCCGGGGGCGGAGAGTTCGCTCCATCCATGAAAGCGGGGCCACGTCGTCGAGGGTCGCCACCACCGGGAGCAGCAGCGCGTCGTAGGCGCGTCGAGGACGTCGTAGGTCCGCACCGCTTCAGCATCGCGTGGCCCGATCAGTGTCGAGACGCTCAGCTGCCTTCGGCCAGGGACGCAAGGGTGGCCAGCTCCCGGGCCAGGGTGGCAGCAGTGCCCGCCGGGTCGACCTCGGGGAGCAGTGGCAGGGTCATCGTGACGACGCTGCCGCCTCGGGGTCGGGGGACCGCGCTCATGTAGGCGCCGCCCTCTCTGCTGGGAGCAACCTGGCGCAGGTAGTCCACGGTCCCGTCTTCCTCGTTGGTGGCCACCCGCAGGGTGAAGTCCCGCCCGTCCTTGGTGGCCTGCCAACCGAACTCTCCGTCCGAACGGGCTCCGTCGGCGGTCACGGCTGCGAGCTGGCGCCCCGGCCAGTCGATGCCCGCAAGCCGATCGGTGAATGCGACACGCCTTTCCGACGGTCAGCCGGGCACGGAAGCCCTCGCCGTGGCGCCAGGCTCGGCCAGTCGTCACGTAGGGCGGCCGCCACCTCACTGGCCTTGCGAACGAGGTGTCGAGGGCCAGGGCGGGCCCGGAAGCCATAGCGCTCGTAGAAGGCGGCCGCCTGGTCGTCGATGGCGTCCACAACCACCAGTCGGGCGGCAGCGCGCGCCGAGGCGTCCACTGCCCGTTCCAGTGCGTCGAGCAGGAGCTGGCTACCCAGCCCGCGACCTTGGAGGGACCGGTGGAGCGCCAACCGGGCCAACAGAATGGCAGGGATCGCGTCCGGTGAGCCGTGTCCCACGCTCTTGGGGACGTCGTCTCTGCGCACCAGGTGCGCGGCGAGCGTGAAGTAGCCGACGACTCCAGGCGAACCGGGCTCGACCCAGACGAAAGTCCTCCCGGTGTTCGCCGCCTCCGCGTGGCGGGCAGCCCGTCGCAGCCAGACGTCGAGAGTCTCGTTCCCGCTGTCGAAGCGCTCCAGCTCGTGGTGGGCGCTGAGGTGCTCAGAGCGGTACGCGCTCACCCTCGCTCGAAGGACCGCGGATGGCCGGCCAGTGCCCGTAGCTCCGCAGGTGCCTCGTCATCGGCATCGAGCGCTGCCAGCAGTTGCTCGAAGAAGGCGGCCGGGACGAGCGTCTCACGCTCGATGGCGAACTCGGCCTCAGCGGCACGCGTGGCCGCGTCGAGGACGAACCGGGTCACCGACTCTCCTCGAGCGGCCGCCGCCTGACGAATCAGCTCCGCACGCTCGGATGGAATCCGCATCTCGAGCCTCGTGGTTGGCATGCCGTACAGTGTACGGCATGCCCAGCAAACAGTGCCCGCTGGGGATCCCCTTGCGACGAGGACCGACTGGCCGTCGATCGTCGCGCTCCGTGAGCGGGTTGGCTTGTGGGAACGCCAGGGCCGGCCCGGCAGCGTGAAGGTGCAGTTGGTGACCGCCTGCCGGGGGCCCCTGTCCGCAGGCCAGGCCGCCTCGCCTCCGGCGCTCCCCGGATCAAGCCCCCAGCCCCACCACCGGACTCCCGGCATTCTGACCAGCTGCTGAACCCACCCACGGCGCGTCCCCGAAGTTGAACACGTTCCCCTTGGCCGTCACCAGCCAGTAGCCGCCGCCGTCGGGCGTCGCCACCATCCCCACCACCGGTGCCGGCAGCGGTCTGCCCGCCATCGATCCGTGCCACGAGGCGCTCCCTACGGTCATGACCTGCCCTGATGCCGTGGCCAGGAGGTAGCCCCCATCGTTCGGGCTGGGTGCCATGCCGACCACCCGGCTGGCATCGGCCGGTGCATTGCCGTGCCAGGTGGCGTCTCCGAAGGCGAACACTTTTCCCGAAGCCGTCACCAGCCAGTACCCGCGTCCATCCGCAGTCGCCCCCATTCCCACCACCGGGGAGGCAGCCGGCCCTGATTGAGCGAGCGCCGCAGCAGGGGAGCCCATCCAAGCAGCGTCGCCGAAGTTGTACACGTTCCCCTTGGCCGTCACCAGCCAGTAGCCCTTCCCGTCGGGCGTCGACACCACCGCCACCACCGGCGCCGGCAGTGCCTTGCCCGCCATCGACCCGTACCACCCCGTTCCGAAGTTCAGCACGTTCCCAGCCGACGTCGCCTCCCAGTAGCCGCCAGTCGGGCTCGACGCCATCCCCACTATCGGCGGGTGACTGCTCGACGCAGCCGACCCGTGCCAAGTCCTGCCGTAGTTGTAAGTGTTCCCTCGTGCCGTCACCACGTAGTAGCCCCTGGCGAAGCTCGCCGGGGAGGTGGTCCTGGGCGGCTGCGGCGGTGCCGCCACCGTCCCCGACAGCGACACCTGAGCCGTCGAGCCAGCCGAGGAGTTCGACGTCACCGTCAGCACCCCTGAGTAGGTTCCAGCCGCCGACGGAGGATTGAACCCCACCTGGATCGCGCAGCTCTGGCCCGGCTGCAGCGGCGACCGGCAGCCGTTCGACGCCACCGAGAAGGAGGCCGCGTCGCTCCCCCCGACCGACACACCCGTCACCGACAGAGTTGACGACCCGCTGGCCGCCGAGTTAGTCACCGTCACCGTGCCCGACGTCACCGCCGCCTGTGCAGCCGCCGACTGCCCCATCGACAGCCCTGTCGGGGACACCGACATCTGCGCCGGTGATGTGGGGGTGGGACCCGGCGACGGCGCCGGGCTACTTCCTCCTCCGCTCCCGCTCGTCGGCTGGGAAGGCGTCGTCGCCTGGCACAGCTGGCCAGCGGCCAGCGACCTCGCCCCGCTGCCCCCCAGCGATCCCAGTCCCGCCGCCGGGCTGTAGGCACCGTACGGATTTGCCACGTACACGCCGCCCCACCGTCCCTGGTAGCTGTTGCTCCCCTGCGTCACCGGTGTCAGGTAGCTCGCCGTGCCTGCCGCCGCCTGGCTGTACAGAGTCGGGTTCAAGAAGCCCACCGGCTGCGAGCACGTGCTGTCCACCAGCGCGATCGCTGCCGCCCACGAAGGCGACGCCATGCTCGTGCCGCCCACTCCGCTCCAACCGTTCGACCAGCCGTTCACACCACACCCGCCGCCGTTGCAGAACATGTCGTACCCGTTGCCCGCCAGCGCCGACACGTCCGGCACCTGCCGGCAGCCGCCGCTGCTCGTGCAGTAAGGCGCCGAGCCGTAGGTGGAGACTCCCGGGCCACTCTGCCACGAAGGAGCCGGCAGCATCGTGTCCACCCCACCCCCGCCGATCCCGGGCGACCCGTTGTTGTTCCACACCACCGGTCCCCCGGTCGACGGCTGGTACGTGCCTCCCACCCCTGTCACGTACGGCTGCGATGCGGGGTCCGAAGTAGTCGGCACCTTGGCGCCGGAGCTGTCGGTGTACGTGCAGGTGTTAGTTCCCGCGTCGCCGCTGGCGGCGAAGAACGTCTGGCCCTGCGCCGCCGCCTCTTGGAACATCGTCGACTCCGACGCGTACATCGACGCATCACCCGGTGTCGGGCAGGACGACCACGAGGCGCTCAGCACCTTCGCCTGGTCCGCCGCTATCGCGTTCTGGAACACGTCCGTCCAGCCGGTCCCCTGGTACACGTACACGTGCGACGCAGGAGCCAGGCTCACCGCGTCCTCGATGTCCGCCGTCGGCTCCTGGCTCGCGCTGTTGCTGGGTGCGCCGCTCGGAGTCGTCACCACCGTCACCGGCGTGGAGATCCCCAGGCACGACTCGTAAGTCGAGATGTCCGACGGGTTGAACGTCGAGAACTCGATCAGCCCTATCGCCGCCCCGCCGTAGTTCCCCTGGCTGTAGAACCCGCCCAGCTGGTAGTTGCCGGCCACCCGGTTCGGCGACATCGACGGGTCCGCCGCCATGCCCGCGCATACAGACGAGTACGGGGGAGTGGCCGGGCCGCTCGCCACCGCCGGCCGTGGTGCTATCGCAGGCACCGGCCGCTCCGGCATCGGGTAGGGCTTCGCTATCGACGGAGTCGGTGTCGCCCACGGGTGAAGCCCCGCTATGCGCACCACCGACGATGCCAGGTTCGCCGGCAGCGACGGTGCCGCCGTCGCTCCTTGCACCACCTGCCCCGACGGCGTCCTCACCGAAGCCAGCGGCACAGCGAACGCCGCCTTCATCTGCGACGCCGTGCCCGATATCGGCTGGTACAGGCCGTTCGCCGCCAGGGGGCCCAGCGACAGCCCGTGGCTCGCCAGGTAGGAGTCCGTCGCAGCGATCGCGGCCGCCGGCGCTCCGAACCGTGCCCGGAACTGCGCCACGCTCAGGTACTGCCGGTAGGTCGGGCTCCCAGGCGTCGACACCGCTCTCGCGAACGCAGACAGTGCCGCTGCGTTCGACGGGTCGAACTGCACTCCCACGTGCAGTGTCGCCGACGCTGATGTCAACCCGAGTGTCGTAGCGCCGCTCGTGGCCGGCGACGGCGCCGGTTCGGGCAGCGCCACCATCGGCTGCGGTGCCGCCGATGCTCGGGGTGTTGCGGTGAAGCCGGCCGTCCCCGCTGCACCCAGCGTCGTCAGGAGCGCCGCTGCCCCGCGTCGGGCCAGCGCCCCGCGCCTGCCACCCAAACCCATCCAGCCACTCCCAGTCGTTGTCCGGCGCAGACGGCGCCACTAGGAGTGGTAATCGGAGAGTTCGAAGCGAAACTTGAGCTGGACGCTGCACACCGGTGCGCCCCCCTCCGGCATACGATGACGTCGTGAGGCCCCGCCCTGAGCGAACGGCGGCTGACCGTAGCCACGACCAGGACGACATGCTCGCCCCGGCCGTCACGGACGAGGCGAAGTTCTTTCGCCAGTTGAAGTGGGCTGCCGTAGGGTTCGGCGTGTTCGCCACCCTGGCCGCGATCGGCGGCGTTCTGGCCGTCACCGTCTTTCGCTGAGCCTCGGGCTTGGCCGAGAAGCAATCGAGTCGAAGGCACCGGCGGCTGGGCACATGCTCGCTATGTCAGCCCCTCCTCGGCGGAACGTGTTGACGCCGCCGTTTACGCCGCAGTAAACTGGCAGAGTGCTACGTGTGAGTGAGGAGACTCGCCAGCGGGTGCAGCGCCTCGCCCGCGAGGAGTTCGGGGGCGCGAGCGCCGACGAGACGATCAGGCGCTTGCTCGACGAGCACTGGGAGGCGGCGGCGCTTATGGCCGTGGAGCGGTACCGGGCGGAGGACCCGCAGGGCTGGAACGACTACCTCGCCAATGCCGATGAATTGTCAGCGGCGGACGCCCCGATCACCGATGAGTGGTCCACCAGTTGAGGCCTCCCATCGAGCCTGGCTCGGTGTGGTTCTGCGCGTTTGACCCGGTCCGAGGTCACGAGCAGGGCAAGGACCGGCCCGCTCTGGTGGTCTCCTCGGCGTTCCACCTGCACCTGACCGGCGGGGCGCTGGTGTCGGTGCTGCCGCTGACGTCGGTGGAGCGGCCGGGCTGGTTGCACCGGGTCCCCGTCGCAGCTGGGGATGGGTGGGTGATAACCGAGCAGGTTCGTACCCTGGCCGCTCAGCGGTTTCGCCGGCCTGCGCCAGAGATCACGCTTTCCCGCGACGAGCTCGCCGAGGTGCAACGAGTGTTTGCGAAGATGCTGCTCCTGCCCGCCGGAACACAGCCTCCGGCGCGGCGCTGACCCCCCAGCGGACCGTCCGAGTGCTGGGACCTCCCTCGGTCGTAGGTGACGCTGTTTCAACCGTCCACTAGAGCTTCAGAGATGCCGAGCGCACTGCCTCCGACTACCGGCACGCCGGCAAACAGGTACTCCTTGGTCGCTCGGGAAAGGTCTCGGTACCGGCACCTTCAACGAACGTGCAACCGATCCAATGCTCGCCGGGCGGCAAGGTGACCGCACATGCCGTGCACTCCGGCGCCGGGGGGAGTGGCCGCCGAGCAGAGGTAGACGCCTGGGACGCCGGTGTCGTAAGGGTGGGCGGTGAGCCTGGGCCGGAACAGCAGCTGTGGCCAGTCGTTGGCGCCTGTCGCTATGTCGCCTCCGACGTAGTTCGGGTTGTACGCCTCCGTCTCGGCCGGCCCCTGCGCTGCCAATGCCACGATCCTGTCTCGTGAACCGGGAGCGAACCGCTCGATCTGGCCCAGGATCGCACCGGTGGCGTCGCCGTCGTAGCCTTGCGGCGCGTGGGCGTAGGCCCAGACCGGGTGGACATCGCCCGACGAGCGGCTCGGGTCGGAGATGTACTGCTGAGCCACCAGCACGAAAGGCCGGCTGGGCATCCGCCCGCGGTGGACATCCCTCTCCGCGGCGGCGATCTCCGCCGCCGCGCCTCCAACGTGCACCGTGCCCGCCCGCCGGCACGGCTCCGCCGTCCAGGGAAGGCCGCCCGACACCGCCAGGTCCAACTTGAACGCGGCTGCGCCGAACCGCCACGACTCGTACGCATGGCGCACCGCGGCGGGCATCCGGTCGCCGCAAATCCGGGCCGCAGCGGGCGGGGAGGTGTCCAGCATCACCACTCGGGGGCGGCCCCACGCCTCCAGCTCGGCCAGGCCCGCTACGTGGACACCGGTCTCCAGCCGGCCGCCCAGCGATGCGAGCAGCGACGCCAGGGCACCGGCGATCCGCGCCGAACCGCCCTTTGCCACCGGCCAGCCCCGCCACTGGCCGGTGGCCGCGAGCAACAGCCCCGGTGCCGCAGTCGCAGGCCGCTCCAAGGGGTAGTTGACGTGGGCCGCTATGCCGGCGAACAGCGCTGCCGGCTCCTCGGCGCGGAGCAGGCTCGTGACGGCGGTCGCCGGCAGAATCGCCCGTACGCCGAACCGGCTCAGCGTCAACGGATGGCGAGGCACGTGCAGCACCGGCCCCATCGTCTCGACCGCCAACTGCTGGAACCGCTCCACCAGCGGGCCGAACAGCCGCCTCCAGGTGCTCCCGGCTGCCCCGAGCCCAGCCGCCGTCTCGGCCAACGACCCGGCCATCACCGCCGCCCTTCCGCTGTCCAGCGGGTGCGCCACGTCCACCTCCGGCCACATCCACCGCAGCCCGTGGCGGCCCAGGTCCAACGACGACAGGAACGGGGAGGCGACAGCCAGCGGGTGCACCGCCGAGCAGACGTCGTGCAGTACGCCCGGCACCGTCAGCTCCTCGGTCCGGGTGCCCCCGCCAATCGACGCCGAGCGCTCCAGCACCGTCACCGACAGTCCCGCACCAGCCAGCGTCACCGCCGCCGCAAGGCCGTTCGGGCCAGATCCGACGACCACCGCGTCGGGTGCGGATGTCACCCGGACGGTTCCCCGTCCGGAGTGGGTCGTTCCTCCATGTCCGGGTCCGACCTCACCGGACGGGGACGGCGCTGGGTGCGGACCGGCGGATATCCTGGTAGAGACGGACCAAGCCGTCGACTTCGTCCTCGACGGTGGGCACTGCGGTGGAGAGCGCCCCCTCGGAGAGTCGGCCGACCAGGCCGGGATCGTCAAGCAGGCGGAGCACCGCTCGAGAGAGGCCGCCGGGCCGGGAACGGTCGTAGGTGACGCTGTTACAACCGTCTACTAGAGCTTCAGAGACGCCGAGCGCACTGCCTCCGACGACCGGCACGCCGGCAAGCAGGTACTCCCTGGTGACCCGGTGGAAGGTCTCGAACAACGAAGGGGAGAGTCCGACATGAGCGTCCCCCAGGATGCAGGCCAGGTCGGACACGCCGTATGCGCCGTGGTAGGACACGTTCGGGTTCGACTCGACCAGGGGCTGGACCAGTTCGGTGTTGCCGCCGCCGTGAATCTCCAGCCGGTAGTCGTCCCTCCGGGCCAGCTCCGGTCGGCCGAACGCCTCCGCCACGTCGGCGACGCCCTTGGCAGCATCGAGCGTGGACGCCAGGACGATTCGCAGCGGTCCACCGCCCCACTCTCGCTTGCGGGGGAGCAGCCCCGGAGGAGGCTCGAGCCCCATGGGCACCACCACGCCTCGACCCGCGCCGAGCGGAAGACTCGCCTCGAAGTACGTCCGCCAGGCAGCGGTTGCGAACACCACCGTGTGGAACACCTCTCGGAACTGCACCGCGGCACGCTCCCGCTTGCGGGCAAGGAGGTCGGACAGGGTCGATCGCCATCGGTCGGACGCCAGCTTGCGGGCGGGATGGGAAGGCGGCGGGTCCCCGTCCTGCTGCCAGGGAGGCGCCAATGCGGAGAAGGCGCAGTCGGTGCAGCGGCCCGGCGTGAGTGGCGCCTGGCAGAACCCGAGCGGCCCCGACCGGGGAGAGACCGGGGCGATCAGGGCGCACAGGTCCTCGGCGCAGCTGACGCTGCGCAGCACGGGCACCCCCCGCTGTCTCGCCAGCTCGGGCCAGTCGAGCGACATGTTCACGTTGTCCACCACATGGACCAGGTCCGGCCGAACCTGGTCCAGCACCGATTCGAAGTACTTCCGCTCCCTTCGGTCCGGATCCAGCCGGTCCGACGGCGCCAGGAGCGACCAGGAGATCCCCGCGGCGTTGCCGACCGGCACCCGGTAGTGCAGGAAGGCGGCCGAGTCACAAGTCACCCCTCCTGCGTTTGCGACCGGCGCAACGGGGACACGGACCGGCGGTGACGACCAGCAGTCCACTTCGCCGCTGGTGGACAGCACCGCCACGTTCCACCCCCGCCGTGCGAGGGAAGTGGCGTAGCCCTGCGCCACCAGCGGAGCGCCGGTCTGCTCCTCCGGTGCCAGGGCGTGCACGACGAGCAGCACGGTGCCCGCCTCGTCCGCGGAGTCGTGGCTGGCGAAGGTGACGGAGCCGCCGGGCGGGAGCGCCCCTGGGCGGATCAACCGTTGGTCGTGGTCGAAGTTCCCGGAATGGTGGACGAGGTTAGGGGTGCGCCGGCGGCGCCCGACCCGCCCCCGCCGCCGTTTGCTGAGCTGGGCGCAGCAGTGGTCGACGGAGGAGTGGAGGTCGTGGCGGTCACGTTCGGGTTCGGGTCGTAGGTGGAGTAGGTGGGAGCGGTGCTGCCGGTGGTTCCGGTGGTGGGCACACCGCCCGATCCTGGTGTGCTCGGAGCGGTGCCGTTGCTCGGGGCGCTACCTGTTCCCCCCGGCCCCGTACCGGTACCGGTGCCGGTGGAACCGCTGCTACCGGATGGGCTCGTCGCCGAGCCGGAGCCGGCTGTTCCAGACGAGGACAGGAAGACGAGGGACAGCTTGGCCGTGTTGTACGGCTGGGCGATGCGTAGGTCGGCCACGAACTTGGTGGCCGAGGCGAGTGGCTGGGGCAGCCCGGACGAGCCGCTGAGAGATACGACGACACCCCGGAAGAGGTAGGCCGCATTGGCGGCGGAGCCGAGCTGCTGCACGAAGGCGCCTCGTAGCTGGACCTCCGACGAGGCACCGCCGGAGCTGTAGGTGACGTCCGCGATGAGGGCGGGTGCGCCACCCGAGGGAAGGCAGGCGCCGTAGAGCAGGTGGATGGCCGAAGTGGGACCGCCTGCGATGTCGGTCAGCTGGGTGGACGTGCTGGCCATCAGCGTCGGACCGGTCTCGGACAGCTGCACCGCAGAGGTGTGGGCCAGCCCAACTGGTCGGAACGAACCGGCGGGTGGGAGAGCCATCTGTTGGGGAGTCGCTCCCGGGAAGGCGACCATCCAGGGACAGCCGCCGGGGGATGCGGGGATGGTGCCGGTCCCCGCCCCCGGAGCGTGGGAGGCGGGATCTGTGCTCTTCGCCTGCGCCCCGTCACCCGTCGAAGTGCCGGCAGGACCGGATCCGTCCCTGGACATGGAGGTCGGTGCCTGCTGGGAAGGGGCCTGCTGGGTAGGTGCCTGCTGGCGAGAGGTCCCGCCGCTGCGCGGCGGAGTGCCCGCAGGGTCGTGCGACGAGGTTCCCGGATCGGTCTTGGTCACCGTGGCGGTAGGAGCGGGATCGCTCCCCGGAGAGTGGCCCGACACCTGAGCCTGGAGGCCCTCGGCGACGGACAGCCACCAGGGGGCCTTGGCGACGGGCGGTGCCGCAACAGGAGCAGGCTGCTGTGCCCCGGTGGTAGCAGTGGCGGATGCGGGAGCGGACGCCACCTTCGTGACGGCAGCCGCCGCGGCGGACTGTGACGCACCGGAAGCACCGGAAGGAGCCGGGGTCGTCGTGGCGGTGGTGGCTGCCGTAGTGGTCGGGCTGGGGACTGTCGCCGCGGTGGGGATGGCGTTGCCGGCGGGCGGGGCACCGACAGTGATCACCTGTGCGGCTCTCGGGTTGCGCCCCGAGGCGCCGGGAGCGATGGCACCGGGGATGACCGCGGCCGTGGTGGACGCGATGGTGGCCGCCACGCCGATCACGAGGGCGCTCTTGGACGGGGTGGCGGAGCTCAGCACGGCCTGCGTGGCCGGGCTGGCGGCTATCTGGGTCGCCATCTGGGAAGCCGTCGACACGAGGCTACCGGTGCCCCCGGTCCCGGCGGAAGTGCCGGTCTCGGCGACGGTCGCCAGGTTCGAGCCGACTTGAGTGGCCAGGGCGTCCTTGCCGTTGCGGATGCTGCGGGGGAGGAGGACGGCCGTTCGGTGGAACCACCTCCAGGGCAGCAGCGCGGCCGCACCGGTGCCGAGCGAGCCGAGGCGGCGGCGCAGAGCCGTGCGTGCGCGGTGAACCCGCGCCCGGGCGTTCTGTTCGGTCACTCCCGTCAGCGCGGCCACCTCGGAGTAGGGCAGCTCCTCCAGCTCCCGCAACACGAACGCCTCGCGGTAGCTCTCGGGAAGGGCGCGGAGCGCTTCACGTACCTCGCTGTGGGCGTCGTCCCCGGGGAACTGCTCCGCGGGGTCGACCGCGTCGGGGTGGCGCAAAAGCGTCAGCTTCTCGGCGAGGTGCACCTCGTTGGAGCGGCGGTGGCACTGGTCAGCGCAGACGTTGTGAAGGATGCGTCCCAGCCACGGTCCGAGGCGGAAGTCGCCGCCGAAACTGCCGAGATGGCGGTAGGCGCGGATGAGCGTCTCCTGGACCGCGTCCTCGGCCTCGGCCCGGTCCCTCAGTCGTCGGTAGGCCTGGTTCAGGAGGATGGGGTAGTGGGCGCCGACGATCTCCGCGAAAGCGGTGCGGTCGCCCGCCTGATGGGCCAGCACCAGCTCCCGGTCACGTTCCTGGTGAAGCTCGGTGAGCCTGGTGGCCTGCGCTACCACGACTGCGTGTCCTTCACGCCAAGACGATAACAAATGCCAGGATTGAGCATCGAACGAGCGGTATGCGCCACTTTGCATACGGATTGGAGCACACGCAGGTCAGAAGCCACTTTCAGACTCCTCGTAACCATGCAGCATCGCCCGATCTAGTAGAAGTCCCAGAACCTCTTGAACATCGGCACCTGCGGTGGGGTCCTTGAGCCGCCGCCACCCGGCTGACCTATGGGCCAAGTGGGCGGAATGCAGGCAGGAGACGTCAGCGAGCGGCGGCGGTGAGGGCCAGCGCGGTGGCGAGCCGGTCGGCGAAGGCGGAAGCGTCGCCGTACAGAGCGGAAGCCCATTCGCGGGCAGAACTGCTCAAGCGGGGTGTCAGGCCCTGTTGGAGCAGTGCCGAAGCGAAGTCCAACATCTCCAGGGAGGAGGAGAAGGTAGCACCGCCTTCCGACAGCCGGACATAGCTGGCCACAGGCTCGACGGGCGGGCAGAGGACAGCCGTGCCGGACGAAAGGGCCGCCAGGGTGGCCCGGCCGACGAAGGTGCCGGGAGAGAGGTCCACCAGCACCGAGGTGTCGGCCACGAGCCGGTCCAGTTGGGTGCGGGACCTCAGGCCCGCGGCAGCCTGTGGGCGGCCTCGGGAGTAGAGCGTGACGGAAGGGCCTGCCACCACGGCGACCGAGCGATTCGCCAGCACGCTGGCCAGCCAGCCTGCCCGCACGGCGGCTCGCTCGTCGGAACGCCGGAGAGGGTGAGCGGCACCTGGGTCGGGGCCAGGGAAAGGGTCAGATC
>JAJYPS010000067.1 GCA_021795215.1 Actinomycetes bacterium | reverse complement strand
CATTCGTGGGGAGATTCGTGCTGCGGCACAGGGCAGTGGCGGTCGTGGCGGTCGTGATGGCCCTGGCCGGGTCGGCGTGCGGCAGCCACGGGAAGCCGGTGGTGGCACCGACCAGCACGACGCTGCCCCGCCGCCCGACCGTGGTCACCGGAGGCACCGCCCGCTTCGCCGAGCAGCCAGGCGCCTCGCCACAGTGGATCTTTCCGCTGACGCCGGCGGCGCACTACGACCAGGCCGACATGGCCCGGTTCCAGCAGCTGATGTACCGTCCGCTGTACTGGTTCGGAGCGGGGCAGAGCCCCACCCTGAACACCGCCTTGAGCCTGGCCCACCGTCCGGTGTTCACCGCGGGGGACACGGTGGTGCAGATCCGGCTGAAGCCGTACAAGTGGTCGAACGGCGAGACGGTCACCTCCCGTGACGTGGTCTTCTGGCTGAACCTGTTGGAGGCGGAGAAGACCAACTGGGGCGGTTACGTGCCGGGACAGTTCCCCGACAACGTGGTCGCCTACTCGGCACCCAACCCGACGACGGTGGTGCTCCACCTGGACAGGGCGTACAACCCGACCTGGTTCACCTACAACGAGCTGTCCCAGATAACCCCCCTGCCGCTGGCCTGGGACAAGACGTCGGCGGCGGGAGCCACGCCGACCGGCCTGGCGTCGAGCGCGCCCGACACGTCGGTGACCGGCGCGATGGCTGTCTACGACTACCTGGCCGGCCAGTCGAGCGCCACGGCCACCTACGCGGCCAACCCCCTGTGGCAGGTGGTGGACGGCCCTTGGAAGCTGTCGGCCTTCTCCGGCGGTAGGGCGACGTTCGTGCCCAATCCTTCCTATTCCGGTCCGGTCAAGCCGACCCTGTCCCGCTTCGTCGAGGTTCCCTTCGCCACCGGCGCCGCAGAGCTCGCTGCACTGCGGGTGCGGGCGGTCGACTACGGCTACCTGCCCTACAGCTCCATCGGGTCCCTCCCCGTACCGGCGCCGGTCACTCCGGGCGGCACCGCAGGCGCAAGCGGCGCAAGTCCGGCGAGCGGCACCACGCCCGTGCCGAACGGCCCCGGAGGGCCGGGCGCCAGCACCGGCAACGTCCCCCCGCCCCTGGACCCGCTTGCCTACCGGATGCTGCCCTGGGCCGGGTTCGGCTTCGGGTACATGGCGTACAACTTCGCCAATCCGACGGTGGGGCCGCTGCTGGGCCAGCTCTACGTCCGCCAGGCGCTCCAGCACCTGGTCGACCAGCCGGCGTGGATCTCCACCTACTGGCGGGGCGAGGCGATCCCCAGCTACGGGCCGGTGCCCGCGTACCCGCCGAACGCCTTCTACACCGCCCCGGCTGCCGGCTCGCCGGTACCGGCGTCCGGTTCACAGGCCTCCTCCACCCAGTCGGGCGGCGCCGTCGCACTCGGTGGCGGAAACCCTTACCCCTTCGACGTCGCCGCTGCCCAGCAGCTTCTCGCCCAGCACGGGTGGACCGTCACGCCGGGAGGAGCCGACGTCTGCGGCGCACCCGGCTCCGGGGCCAACCAGTGCGGGCCGGGTGTCGCTGCCGGCGCGACGCTCTCTCTAACGTTGGCCTACGCCAACGACGTTCCCGCGGTGGCCGGCCAGGTGCAGGCGCTCCGCTCCGCCGCGCTGCAGGCCGGCATACAGCTCAAGTTGGTGGCCGCCAGCGCCACGGCGGTGAAGGCGGCGGCGGTCGCCTGCGCTCCCACCCAGCCGTCCTGCGCCTGGCAGATCGCCGACTGGGGAGCGACCTGGAGCTACACGTCGCACCCCTACCCCACCGCAGGGCAGCTGTTCGGCAGTGGAGCGAAGGGCAACGTCGGCACCTACGTCAGCCGCACCGCCGCATCGGTCGTCGAGGCCGCCCAGACGTCGCCGTCCCAGTCCGCCCTCGGCTCCTACCAGTCATACATGCAGCAGCAGCTTCCCGTCGTGTACCAGCCCGAGCCGTATGCCCAGCTGTCGGAGATAGCAGCCACACTGCGCGGCGTCAGCCAGGACTGCTACCTGGGGCTTACGCCCGAGAACTGGTACTACGTGCGCTGAACCGGCACGGCTCCCACGGCCTGGGAGCCCACCGGCTCCTGCAGCGGGAAGTGGCACGCCGCTCGCTGCAGCCGCCCGAAGTCTCTCAGCGGAGGCACCTCCTCGGCGCACAGGTCCTGTGCCCGGGGGCACCTGGTGCGGAAGCGGCAGCCCGAGGGAGGGTCCACCGGCGAAGGCAGCTCGCCTCCCAGCGGTGCCCGGCGCTTCGACCGCTCCTGGGCCGGGTCCGGCACCGGCACCGTCTCCAGCAGCGCCGCCGTGTAGGGGTGAGCCGGGTGCTCGTAGATATCGCTCCCCGACCCGATCTCCACCAGACGGCCCAGGTACATCACTCCGATCCGGTCCGCCACGTACCGCACCACCGACAGGTCGTGCGAGATCACCAGGTAAGTCAGACCGTGCGCCTCCTGCAGCGCCTTCATCAAGTTCAGGATCTGGGACCTGATCGACACGTCCAGCGCCGACACCGGCTCGTCCGCCACGATCAGCTTCGGCTTCAGCGCCAGTGCCCGGGCCAGGCCGATCCGCTGGCGCTGGCCTCCGGAGAACTCGTGGGGGTACAGCGACGCCGCGGCGGGGCTCAGGCCGACCTCCCCTAGGAGCCGGGCTACTTCCGTCTCCCGCTCACGGCGTGAACCGACTCCCTGAATCGCCAGCGGCTCCGCCACGATCGAGCCGACCCGCATTCTCGGGTCCAGCGAAGCGTACGGGTCCTGGAACATCAGCTGCAGATCCCTCCGCCGCCGCCTCAGCTCGCCCGCCCGCATGGTGGCCAGGTCGTCCCCGGCGAACAGCACCTGGCCCTCCGTAGGCCGCTCCAGCCCCACTGCCATCCGCCCCACCGTCGTCTTGCCGCATCCCGACTCTCCCACCAGCCCCAGCGTCTCCCCAGACGTCAGCGACAGCGACACCTCCGTCACCGCCTTCACCGTCGCAGAGTTGCGGCGGAACAGGCCCGACCCGGAAACCGGGAACTCCTTCGACACCCATACCAGCTCCAGCAGCGAAGCGCCTGCCGCAGTGTCCGCTTCCCACGGCCGTGCCGGTTCGGGGACGGGGCGGCGTGCCGGTTCGGGGGTGGGTCGTGCCGGTTCGGGGGCCTGGTGCGCCGGTGAGGGGGCCTGGCGGGCCGATGCGGGGGCCTGGCGTGGAGGTGCGGGCGCCTGGCGTTTGTCCAGGGCGTTCGGGCCGGTCGTGACATCGTCCCAACCGGCTGGCCCGACGGCGTCCAGCGGAGTGCCACCCCGCACCGCCGTCTTTCCCACGGCTCCTTCGGGGCCGTCGGGGCCGTCGAAAACGCTCGTCCTCCCACCGGCGATGCCGGGCGTCGGGCCGCTCGCCGAGACGGGACCGCAGTTGACCGGATGGAAGCAGGCGAAGAGGTGTGCCGGGTCCGGACCGGCGAGAGGCGGGTCGTTCTCACGGCAGTCGTCCTGCGCGTAGCGGCATCGAGGGGCGAATCGGCAGCCCCTGGGAGGCGACACCAGGTCGGGGGGCACCCCCGGTATCGAGTACAGCCGCTGCGTCCGGTCCTGGTCCAGCTTGGGGATCGACGCCAGCAGCGCCTCCGTGTAGGGGTGGTGCGGGTTGACGAAGAGCTCCTCGGTGCGGGCCGTCTCCACGATCCGCCCGGCGTACATGACCATCACCCTGTCCGTCCGGCCCGCGATGACGCCCATGTCGTGGGTCACCAGCAGCATCGACATGGACAGCCGGGACTTCAGGTCGTCCAGCAAGGTCAGGATCTGCGCCTGGATGGTCACGTCCAGCGCGGTGGTCGGCTCGTCCGCTATCAGCAGCTTCGGATCGCACGCCAGTGCCATCGCAATCATCACTCGCTGGCGGAGACCACCCGACAGCTGGTGGGGATAGTCGGAGAGCCGTTCCTTCGGCTTCGGCATGCCCACCAGCCGGAGCACCTCGGCCGCCCGCTCGGTCGCCTCCGCCTTGGTGGCGTCCCGGTGGGCCAGCACCACTTCTGATATCTGCCTTCCCACGGTCATGGTCGGGTTCAGCGAAGTCATCGGGTCCTGGAACACCATCCCGATGTCGTCCCCGCGTACCTTCCGCATGGCGTCCTCGCCCAGCTTCGCCAGGTCCCGGCCGCCGAACACGATGCTGCCGCCGTCGATGTGGCCCCCCGGCGGTAGCAGCCGCATGATGGACATCCCGGTCATGGTCTTGCCGCAGCCGGACTCGCCCACCAGTCCCACCGTCTCGCCTGCCTCGACCGAGAAAGTGATGCCGTCGACCGCCCGCACTATGCCGCGTCTGAGCCTGATGCCGGTGTGGAGATCGTTCACCTGGAGGAGTTCCACTGCACGGAATGATACCGGCACGGTGAGGTCGGGTAGGGCTCGCCTATGACCCCCACCAGCGGCAACTCCGGCGCTCCTGGCGACCCCGGCGAGTCCGGCGCTCCCGGCGCTCTCGCCGACGATCCCTTCCCTGGCCAGGAGCAGGAGTACCCCGGCAGCACCGGGCAGATGGAGCCTCGACCTCACGACGAGATGGCCGACTATGCCGGGTCCGGCCTGCTGCAAGGAAAGAAGGCTCTCGTCACTGGCGGCGATTCCGGCATCGGACGAGCGGTGTCCATCGCCTTCGCTAAAGAGGGCGCAGATGTCGCTATCGCTTACCTTGCGGAGGACGAGGACGCCGAGCACACCAAGTCTCTCGTCGAAGCCGCCGGCAGGCGGTGCGTGCTCCTGCCTGGGGACCTGTCGGAGGAGTTGGGATCGGTAGACGCGGTGTCCAGGGCAGTCTCCGCCCTCGGAGGCCTCGACGTGGTCGTCAACAATGTCGCATACCAGAATCCCGCCTCGTCGCTTGAGGAGATCTCGACGGAGCAGTGGGACCGCACGTTCCGCACGAACATCTACAGCTACTTCTGGGTCACTCGGGCGGCGCTGGAGCATCTTCCCGACGGCTCGGCGATAATCAACACCGCTTCCATCAACGGGCTGCGTGGCAACAAGACCCTGATCGACTACTCCGCCACGAAGGGTGCCATCCTCGCGTTCACCTACTCGATGGCCCAGGCTCTCGTCGATCGCAACATCAGAGTCAATTGCGTCGCTCCGGGTCCTGTCTGGACCCCGCTGATCCCGGCCACCTTCCCCGCCGACAAGACCGAGAGCTTCGGCGAGCAGGTCCCCATGCAACGGGCGGCCCAGCCCGACGAAATTGCACCGTCGTACGTGTTCTTCGCCGCGTCCCGGCTGTCCAGCTACTACTCGGGGGAAGTGCTGGCCCCCATCGGGGGCGAGACTCTGCCGGGATAGTGACTCGGCCGGCCGCTGGGCCGCCGGTCGGCCGCTGGGCCGCCGGTCGGCCGGGAACGGTTGGCGGGGCAGTGGCGCTGGTGAGGCAGCACGGGGGCCGGCGGCGCGAGAGAATGACGGCGTGGCGCACTATCTGGTGATAGCGGGAATGTCGGGAGCGGGCCGGTCTACCGCGGGAGCGGTGCTCGAGGACATCGGCTGGTTCGTCATCGACAACTTGCCTCCCTCGCTGATCGGCAAGGTGGCGGAGCTGGTCGCAGGGCCTCACTCGGCCAAGGAGAGGATCGCTTTCGTGGTCGGCCGAGGTGGCGGGGAGTACGTGGAGGAGATCGGGCCGGCACTGGACGCGCTCCGACGCGGCGGAGACAGGGCCCAGGTGCTGTTCCTCGACGCCACCGACGACGTCCTGGTGCGTCGGTTCGAAGGCACGCGGCGTCGCCATCCCCTGCCGGTCGGCGGGGTGGTTCCGGCCATCTCGGCCGAGCGGTTGCTCCTTCAGCCGCTGAAGGACGCGGCGGACGTGGCGGTGGACACGAGCGAGATGAACATCCACGACCTCCGCTCCCGTCTCGTGACTCTGTTCGGGCAGGCGACGCCGACCGGGCCGCTGCAGACGACCGTGCTCAGCTTCGGCTTCAAGCACGGCATACCGCTGGACGTCGACCTGGTGCTGGACTGCAGGTTCCTTCCCAACCCTCACTGGGTCGAGGACCTGAGGCCCTACTCCGGTCTGGACGAACCGGTTCGTGACTACGTGCTCTCCAGCGACGACACCCGTCCGTTCCTGCAGAAGGTGGACGACCTGATGGGCCTGGTCCTGCCTGGATACGTTCGGGAGGGCAAGTCATACCTGGCGATCGCCGTGGGATGCACCGGAGGCAGGCACCGTTCGGTCGTGGTGGCGGAGGAGCTGGCGGCCGCAATGCGCAGGCGAGGGTTTTCTCCGAACGTCGTCCATCGGGACGTAGCCCGTTGACCGTGGCGGATCAGCACGGCCCCGACCCCGTCGGCAGCCAGCACGGCCCCGACCCCGTCGGCAGCCAGCACAGCCCCGACCCCGTCGGCAGCCAGCGCCCGTCGGTGGTCGCAATGGGAGGTGGCCACGGACTGGCACAGACGTTGGCGGCGGCGAGGCGCTATGCGGGCCGTATAACGGCGGTCGTCTCGGTAGCGGACGACGGGGGGTCGTCGGGCCGGCTGAGAGCGGCGCTGCCCATTCCCGCTCCCGGAGACCTGCGCCGGTGCCTGGTGGCACTGTCGAAGGAGGGGTCGGTGTGGGCACGGGCGTTCCAGTACCGTTTCCAGTCGGGCGAGCTCGAGGGTCACGCGCTGGGCAACCTGGTCATAACTGGTCTGGCCGCCGTGAGCGGCGACTTTCTAGCGGCAGTCGGAGAGGTCAGCGCCCTGCTCGGCACGGAGGGCACGGTCCTGCCGGCCACGGTGGAGCCGGTGAAGTTGGCTGGCCACGGAGCCGGCGGTCCGGTCGAGGGTCAGGCGGCGATGACCAAGGCATCTTCCATTGCTTCTGTGCATCTGCTGCCGTCGGCCCCGGAGCCGCCCCAGGCAGCGCTGGAGGCGTTGGCGGCGGCGGACCAGATAGTGCTCGGTCCGGGATCGCTGTACACCAGCGTGCTGGCGGTGCTGGCGGTCCCCAAGCTGCGAGAGGCGGTCGCATCGTCGAAGGCGACCGTGGTCTACGTGGCCAATCTCAGACCCCAGATGCCCGAGACGGCCGGTTACGACGTGGCCAGGCACGTGGAGGCTCTACAGAGACATGGCGTCCAGCCGTCGGTCGTTCTGTGCGATACGACACAAATCAAACTGGGTTCACTGCAGGTTCGCCATCTGGACACGACACTGGCATCATCAAGGGGAGCGGTGCACGACGTCGCTCAATTGGCGGAGGCACTGCAGTATCTGGTCGGATAGTGGAGTGCGGATTTCCAGGTCCGCGCGGCGGTCAGCCCGCAGGGGGGGGCAGCCGGAAATTGAGCCTCGGCACGCGGATGAGGGAGGAGAGGCATGACGGTACGGGTGGGCATCAACGGGTTCGGCCGCATAGGTCGGAGCTATCTACGAGCGGCGATGAAGAAGGGCGCCGACATAGAAGTGGTGGCGGTGAACGACCTTGCCGCTCCGGAGGCGAACGCCCACCTGCTGGCGTACGACTCGACACAGGGCCGCCTCGGCGAGAAGGTGAGCGTGGAGGGCAACGGGATCAGGATCGGCGACAGGGTGATGCCGATCCTGGCGGAAAGGGACCCGGCGTCGATCTCGTGGGGGGATCTGGGTGCGGACGTGGTGGTGGAGAGCACGGGGCGGTTCACCACTCGTGAGAGTGCGGCTGCCCACCTGAAGGGCGGAGCGAAGCGAGTGGTGGTGTCGGCTCCAGCCACGGGCGTCGACGCGACGTTCGTCGTGGGAGTCAACGACGCCGACTTCGATCCGGACCTGCACGAGGTGGTGTCCAACGCTTCCTGTACGACCAACTGCGTGGTGCCAATGGCGAAGGTGATGGACGACGCTTTCGGTATCAAGCAGGGACTTATGACCACGGTCCACGCATACACCAACGACCAGAACGTGTTGGACCTGGTTCACAAGGACCTTCGCCGAGCGCGGGCCGCAGCGGTGAACGTGGTCCCGGCCAGCACAGGAGCGGCGAGAGCGACCGGCCTGGTGCTGTCGCACCTGAAGGGTCGCCTGGACGGAGTGGGTCTGCGGGTTCCCGTACCGGTGGGCTCGATCACCGACCTGGTCGTGGTGGTCGAGGCGGAAGTGGACAAGGACGGGGTGAACGAGGCGTTCGCCAAGGCTGCCGGTTCGGGTCAGCTGTCCAGGGTGCTCGATTACTCCGACGCACCACTGGTGTCGTCCGACATAGTGGGATCTCCGGCGTCCTGCACGTTCGACTCGGGGCTGACGATGGCGATGCCTCTGGGCAACGGCACGACGCTGGCCAAGATCTTCGGCTGGTACGACAACGAATGGGGCTACTCGAACCGGCTGGTGGACCTCACGCTGGTTGTCGGCGGCGCAGCGTAGGGGAGGGGAACGTGCAACTGCCTCAACTGGAGGACCTGCCCGACGTGTCCGGTAGGTCGGTCCTGGTTCGGGCCGACCTGAACGTGCCTCTCGCCACCAAGGACGACGGGACGACCGTCATCGCCGACGATTTCCGGATCCGTGCGGCACTGCCGACGCTGCAGTGGCTGTCGGAGCGGGGTGCCAAGGTGACGGTGGGCAGCCACCTGGGGCGGCCGAAGGGGCGCCCCGACCCGCGCTACTCGATGGAGCCGGTGCGCCAGCGCCTTGCGGAGCTGCTGCCGGGAGTGGTCGTCATGGAGAACCTGCGGTTCGATCCGGGCGAGGAAGGCAACGACCCGGCGTTCGTGGACCGCCTGGTGGAAGGCCAGGACATATACGTGGACGACGCGTTCGGTGCGGCTCACAGGGCTCATGGGTCGATCGTGGGACCGCCTGCACGATTGCCGAGCGCGGCAGGGAGGCTGCTGGCACGGGAAGTGGAGGTGTTGTCGTCTCTGTTCGAGCAGCCGGAGCGTCCGTTCGTGGCTGTCGTGGGGGGCGCCAAGGTGTCGGACAAGCTGAACGTGATGCGGTCACTGCTGGCGCAGGCCGACGCCCTGGCCATCGGGGGCGGAATGTGCTTCACGTTCCTGGCGGCGCAGGGCCACGAGATCGGTGACTCGCTGCTGGAGCCCGATCAGATCGAGACCTGCAGGGAACTGCTGAGCTCGAGCAGGAGCATCCTTCTGCCGACCGACGTCGTGGCGATGGCGAAGGGCGGCACGATCGGCCCCGACGGCAAGGGGGAGGTGGCCGTCTACGGCCAAGACGTACCGGCGGGATGGATGGGTCTGGACATCGGAGAACAGACCGGCCTCTCGTTCTCGGCGGCGATCGACAACGCCAAGACGGTGTTCTGGAATGGCCCGATGGGGGTGTTCGAGGACCCTCGGTTCGCGTCAGGGACCAGGGCGATCGCCGAGGCGGTGGCCTCGTCGCCTGCGTTCACCGTCGTCGGCGGAGGCGACAGCGCCGCTGCGCTGGCCGCGATGGGGATGGACGACAAGGTGGGCCATCTGTCGACCGGTGGAGGCGCGTCGCTGGAGTTCATCGAAAAGGGAGACCTGCCCGGTCTGGCCGCTTTGCGACAAGGCCCGTCGTAGTGGCGACAGCCAACCGGCGTAGGAAGCTGGTGAGCGGCAACTGGAAGATGAACCACGATCACCACCAAGCCATCTCCACAGTCCAGCGGCTGATCTTTCGGCTGAGGCCGGAGGACTACAGGGTGGCCGACGTGTGCATCCATCCTCCGTTCACGGACTTGCGGTCGGTGCAGGTAGTCCTCGACAACGACGATCCACAGCTGATGCTCGGAGCCCAGCACTGCTATTGGGAGGAGTCCGGAGCGTTCACGGGCGAGGTAAGTGCCGCCATGCTGGCAAAGCTGGGCGTCACCTACGTGATCGCTGGACATTCGGAGAGGCGCCAGTTGTTCGGCGACACGGACGAGATGGTGGCACGCCGGGTTCGGGCGATCCTGGCAAACGGGATGACGCCGATCTTGTGCGTGGGCGAGACGGGCGAGGAGCGGGACCAGGGCTGGACACTGGAGAGGATCCGGGACCAGGTGAAGGGCAGCCTGGACGGATGCACCGCGGACCAGGTGGGTTCGATGGTCGTCGCTTACGAGCCGATCTGGGCAATAGGGACAGGAAGGACTGCGACGCCTGATGACGCACAGGCCGGAGCCCATGCGGTGCGTGCCGAGGTTGAGGCTCGGTTCGGCCCGGAAGCGGCGTCCACGGTCCGCATCCAGTACGGCGGCTCCGTCAACCCGGCCAATGCCCGGCAGCTGATGAGCCACCCGGATGTGGACGGGGTGCTCGTCGGTGGTGCCAGCCTGGATGCGGACAGCTTTGCGGCGATCGTCGCCAGCCTCGTCCAAGAGTAGGCTCTGGCTGTGTTGACGGTTCTGTTGGTGATTATCCATGTCCTGGTGTCGCTCGGGATGATCATGCTCATCCTGCTGCACTCGGGTCGGGGAGGCGGGCTGTCGGACATGTTCGGCGGCTCGATGGGCCGTACTGCGGCCGGGTCTACGGTCGTTGAGCGCAACTTGGACCGGGCCACTGTTCTCATGGCGCTCATCTTCACCTTCACCACGATGGCTCTGGCGATTCGGCTGCAGTAGCCGGGTGCCGGGCTCGGCGCTGGCACTGGTGAGGTCGTGAAGCGCTAGGTTCTATCTGCGGCCCCGGCGCACCGAGGGCCGGCTGGTCGGAGTGGCGGAATAGGTAGACGCGCTAGCTTGAGGGGCTAGTGTCCGCAAGGACGTGGGGGTTCAAGTCCCCCCTCCGACACGCACGCTAACCCCACGGGCCAGGTCGACCTTGAAAGTGGCCTGGCGGATCGTGGGGTCGAAGCGGATCGAGAGTTCGGCCGCCTCGAAAATTGCCTGCTGCTCGGCCGTGGTGAGGCGGTCAGCCAGGGTGACCAGGCCGCCGAGCCGGTGGAACAGATCCCCGATCGCCTGAGCGTCGAGGCGGCTTTCCATCCCTTGGGTTGCTGCGATGACGGCCTGCGCTCTGGACAAGCAGGGGCGCTGGCGGCGACGGTGGGGGCGACTCGATCGTTACCCCGCGAGCCTGCGACCTCGGCGAGACCATGCGATTGATGTTGGCGGGTGCCTCGACCCCGCTCTTTCGTTGATTGGATCCGCTGTCACGGCCAGGGTGACTTACCAGATGGCCTCGACCAGTCCCGACTTCTGGATGCGCCGGTCGGCGGTGACCAGCGGGAGGGCGAAGGCGAGCGCGGTGGCGACGATGAATCGGTCCCAAGGATCACGAAGTAGGTCCCGATCGATCGTGGTGAACTTCCCAGCGACCGCCTCATCGACGGGAGCGAAGCCCATTGTGAGCGACGAGGACACTTGTTCGCTGATGGCATCCAGCTCTTCCTGGCTGACACCGCCGGTGGTCTGGGTCACGTACCACAGCTCTACCAGGGTCACGATCGACATGACCACCCCGTCGCTCGCGACCGCGTCATCGAGGGTCTCGCGCGCTCGATCAGACAGCCTTGGTGAGTCGTGGCCGTACCAGACGATAGCGTGGGAGTCTGCGACCACCCTCACGACAGCTCGAAATCGGTCCTTGCCACCTCGCTGGCGTGCTCGAAGTGCTCCCAGCTCGGCTCCGGGAACCCCTTGAGCGAGCCGCGGAAGCTAGGTGCGGCAACTGCCGGCTCGACAGGGATGATCCGCAAGTGGGAACCTGGGCGAACGCCCAGTGCTGCGAGCCGTTCAGCGGGGATGCTACCGTCACCCGCGACGACCACTTCGTAGCCTTGGCTAGCGCCCGCGGTTCCCACGACGACGAGCATACCTTCGTGTCGGTTGACCATCGCTGCAACAGCTCGCCCGGGCTGACCCGTGGGGCCTGCCGTCAGGTGCCCCGACAGCGGCGGCCCCCGGGAGGCAAGCCGGGCCAGGCGGGTATCGCTGCCCTGAAACAGGCGGCGCCGGACGATCTCGAAGCTCTCATCGGCCGACGCGGAGTCCCGCGTGGAGATGGCGATGGTCGTTGGGACAAGCTCCCAGTCACGTCGCTGGGATAGTCCGCTCGCCGGTCAGTTCCAAGTGTGGGTTTAGCACGCGTGTCCCCCCTCCGACACTGAACAAGTGTCCGACCCCGGGTGTGATCGAGCTCAGGACGGCGGGTGCCCGGGGCCGTCGAGGAGTTCCTCCGGATACACGAGAACCTGTATGTAGACTTGTCTTGGACGCTGGTGGACCGAATCGCGGCCAGGGGTTGTCCTGAGCCGCGCTGGGTTGGGGTCGTGGAGGGGTATCCGGATCGGTTTGTCATCGGAAGCGACGCCGTAGGGCCGGAAATGCAAGTGGGACCGCTAATCGAGCGGATCCACCCGTTCCTGGACGCGCTGTCCAGTTCGGTGCAGGAGCTCGTCGCCGAAAGCAACGCCCTCCGGCTCTGGTTCGACAGATAGGCGAGGCCGCTTGCTTCGCATAGCGGCGTTGACCGGTGGTCAGGCCACAGTGACCGGGTCGCTCTCGGGCACCTGCCCTCGGGCGCCGGTGAGCTACACGTCGCCGGCCTCGTGCTCAAGGTGTCGGAGCAGCGGCCTCGGGGAGCTCGACCACCGCGTCTGCGATCTCGAGGGCCCAGTCCCACTGGCTCGACATGGCGTTCCTTCTCATGCTGGTTCCCCGCGCCGCCACCGCGGCGGTGATCGTGTCCAGTCGCCGGTACTACCCGACCGACGTGGCGGCGGCGACCGAATCCGAGCGACGGTTGCAGGAGCGGCCGGCACGCTCAGCAGACGTGCACGCCGATTGAACCGGTTCCAGGGGCGCACGATCCCACTCCGGCCACCGCTCGCTTCGCAGAGTGGTTCGGAACCGGACGAGAGGGGCAGGAGCAGCGAGTGGCAAGGTCCGGTCGGAGAGCTACCCGAGTTCCGGCCCGGCAGCCGGGCCAATGAAGCAGCCGGGCCAAAAGGCGACGGGGCGGCGCCCCCTGGTGGTGGCGTTCGACGTAAACGAGACGCTGTTCGACCTCGCGTCCCTGGCCAACGTGTTCAATACTTTTGAGTTGCCCCCCCACGCGCTGCCGTGGTGGTTTGCGACGGTGCTGCGCGACGGGATGGCCCTCACCGCAGCCGGGGACTCGGCAGTCTTTGCGGAGCTTGCAGATGTGGCCCTCGAGGAGGTGGCTACGTCCTGTGGGAGACCTCTGGCCGAGAATGCGCCCGAGGTGCTCCTCAAGGCGTTCGGCGAACTCCCGGCGCACCCCGACGTAAGGCCCGCATTGGCGATGCTCGGTTCGGTGGGCGTCCGTGCGCTGGCGCTCACCAACGGAAATTCACGCACTACGGCGGCGCTGCTGGAGCGAGCCGGCGTGCGGAACCTGGTCGCCGACGACCTGTCCGCAGACGAGGTGGGGCACTGGAAACCTCGTTCGGAGCCGTACCGCCATGCGGCGGACCGGGCCGGTGTCCCTCCCGACGCGGTGGCGCTCGTGGCGGCACACCCGTGGGATGTCCACGGCGCGATCCGGGCGGGACTGATCGGCGGATGGGCCAACAGGACCGGCCGGCCGTTCCCCTCCGTCTTCGCGGAGCCTCACGTCCAGGGGGACAGCCTGGTGGCGGTGGTTGAGGCGCTTCTGGCTCTGCCGGAACGGTAGGCAGCAGAGCGCCGGAGCTCGTGGCGCCCACGCAGGGCTTCAGGGCTCAGGCCACCTTCTTCACGGCGCCAGCTGCGGCATCGTCGCCGCCGGGGAGCTGTTCACGTACGCCACCTGCTCCCTCGCCGACGAGACTCCGAACGTCCAGTCCGAATAGCCGTAAGCGGAGCCTGCCAGCGCCTTGCCAAAGGTGCTCATCGAGGGATCGCTCTGGCCGAGGCTCAGGCGGCCGGGAAGATCCGCTCACCGGTACGAGTAGCCGATGCTGCGGTGGGCCGACTCCAGCACTGACCCGCAAGTCCTGGCTGTGGAGCTGGTTGCGAACTCGACGGGACTACCGTCTCGCGGACGGACAGCGGGGACGATCCGAATTGTTGGGCTGCGAGCCCCACGGCGCACAGGCACCGGACTCCGAACGGGCCCGGTGCCACGTCCCGGTGACGACGGCGAACATCTTCTGCGGTGAGCGGTCCGTGTGCTGATCCACCGCACCGGAGGGGCTCACCTGGGGCGCTGTCTGGCCTCCCCCTGGGTCTGAGTCGGGAGCGGTACTCACAGCGCATTCCGCCACTCCCGATGGTTTGTCAGTCAGAGGCTGAGGACCAGCCGAAGCCCCTCGTCGAGCGACCTGGATTCGAGAGTGGGCAAGTCGGCAACGTGTTCTACCAATTGGTCGCGATCTACTGTGAACAGGGCTGTCACGTTGACTACGGAAGGTTTGGGCAACAGGTCATCCGGAAGCGTCACGTTCCCCGGCTCACGGCCGAGCCGAGTATTCGATGTGATCGCTGCCACGATCACTGTCTTGATGCGAGAGCGGTTGAAGCGATCGGAGGTGACTACGACGGCTGGCCTCCGATAGCCGGGCGACGACCCTACTGGATCGCCGAAGTCCGTCCAGTAGACCTCTCCGCGTGCTACCACTCCCAGACGCCAGAGTCGATCATGAAACGAGCCGCCGCCGATGATTCTCGGGCCGTCCGTTCCTTGGTGTGTTCGGCGGCCAATTCGTTCAGTCGGTCCGTGACCGGGTCCGGGCCGATGTCTTGGAGGTACTTGGCCAGAGCTCGCGCATACAGCTGGGAGCGGTTCACTCCAAGCTGCTTGGCCGCCTGCTCGGCACGGTCGTAGAGGTCATCCGGCACGGACACGGCTGTCTTCACGGTCATAGTCTAACCGGTATAACCACAGAGGTTGCTGCCGGCTCCCGGTCAAGCACTCGGTCCCGGACTGCATCTCCGGGTCTCGCTGCACGGGTTCCGACCGCCACTGCTCGTCGTGGCGCCCACGCAGGTGCTCCAGAGTTCAAGCCACCTTCTTCGCGGCCGCCAGCAGTCGCCAGCCAGTCCTCGACCACCGGGACGATTCGGTCCTCGGCCACGAACAGCGAGCGGGGGTGAGTCGCGTCCCCCGGGGTACTCCTGCCGATACATGCACCGGTAGCCGACCCTCGGTTCGGCCCGCTTACGGGAGACGACGTTTTCCTGCATCTTCCGGCCGCATTGAGTGCAAATCAGCAGCCCACGCGGCGCGACCGGTGGCTGGGAGGTCCGACGGTCCGGTCGCAGACCGGGCTGGGATGGGTAGACCCCGGAGTGGGCCGTTTCCCACTCGGCTTCGGTCGCGATGGGCTCGATGGTATCTGCGGTAGCGTGGTGAGGTGAGGTTCGAACGGATCACCACCCACCCAGAGCGGATGGGGGGGTTGCCTTGCATCCGTGACCTACGATTCCCCGTGGCCACCGTGGTGGCCATGGTAGCTGACGGGATGAGCT
>JAJYPS010000143.1 GCA_021795215.1 Actinomycetes bacterium | reverse complement strand
ACCGCCAGCACCGCCCAGGCGGCGGTGGCGTGGACCTGGTAGAGCAGGGGGGCTTTCGCGATGGCGGTCACGTCGGGGTTCCCCACGAAGAGCCCCCGGAACCACAGCGCCACGCTGAGCCGGTAGTCGTAGCCCGACCCCAGCAGGTTCACCCCCACGGTCTCCGCTATTCCGAGCCCGATCACGACGGCCAGCAGTGCCAGCGTGATCCAGTCCACCAGGCTGGTGGTCGCCCTCACCCGAGGCACGGTCAGCCGACGAAGTGCCAGGATGGCCACTCCGGCCACTACACCGACAGCGGCGAACGTGCCGGCCACTGCGGAGAACCAACGGTAAGCCACTTCCGGCACGCCGAGGGCGTGGGTGAACGACTCGGGGACCAGGATGCCTATCACGTGGCCGCCGATCGCGGCGAACGTGGCGTAGTGGAACAGCGGAGAGCCGAACTTCAGCAGCCGCCGCTCCTGCAGCTGCGTCGACCGGCTGGTCCATCCGAACTGGTCGTAGTGGTATCGCCACACGTGGCCCAGCACGAAAGTGGCCAGGGCGAGGTAGGGAAGGATCACCCACAGGAACAGGCTGACCACGCTCATCTTGCTCATCGTCTTGCCGCCGCTCCGGGCACCGTCTCTCCCATCACCGTGTCCTCCGTCACCTCGGGCGGCCCGTAGGGCTCCAGGCCGACCTGCTCCGACGGCGCCCCCTGTGCCCTCCAGCGGCTCAGCGACTCCCGGTCCGCCTTCGTGGGGGATCCGAGCGCCTCCCTGACAGCGGACACCGTGGCCGTATAGTGGCTGCTCGCCTTGGCCAGCTCCGTCTCCAGTGCCCACAGCGCCCCGCCGTGGCGAACCAGCAAGTCGACGCCCACCTCGCTCACCGCCGCCAGCTCCAGCAGTGCAGGCAGGAAGTCTGCCAGCTCCCGCTCCGGCGGCCGGTATCCCGCGGCCCGGTAGTGGGAAGCCAGCTCGGCCAGCGCCATCCCCCGTTCCCTGGTGTCGCCGTGGCGGAAGTAGGTCAGGTGCAGCGACCTGCGCCGCTCCAGGTCGAACGTCTCCACGTACGAGCCGGACGCCGTCATCTGCCCCATCTGCTCGAGCTTGGCCAGGGTGGCCGCCAGCCCCGACTTCGACCGACCGCTCGGCAGCCCGTCCAGAGCGTCCCTGACGGCGTGCAGGTCCGCCACGAACTCCTCCGACGGGTAGCCGAGAAGGACCGCCGCGCACCCGAACACCACCTGGGCCGGACGCCTCCTCAACTGGTGCTCCTCGCAGCGGGCGGCATCCCGCCGGACGACACGTGAACCTGCAGGTGGAACCGCCCCGCATCGTCCCTGCTGCCTGCACTGCCCCTGCTGCCTGCACTGCGGGCGGAGCCCGTGTCGCAGGTCTCCGACTCCAGCGAGCAGCCGCTGAGGGAGTGCTGCGCCATCAGTCGTCCGGCGTTCTCCGCATGGGCCGGGGGTACCACGTACCGGTCCTCGTAACGGGCCACCGCCAGGAGCCGGAACAGGTCGTCCGCCTGCTCGCCGGTGAGGCTCACCTCCGCCGGGTCCACCGACGGCGGCCGGCCCAGCTGCCGGTCCCGCATGACTGCCCGGACCATCGCCAGCCGCCGCAGGGAGTCCCTGACCGGCCCGACGTCCCCCGCCGTAAACAGGTTCGCCAGGTAGCCCAACGGGATACGCAGGGCATCTATCGCTCCGAACACCACCTCGGCGTCGGAGCCGTCGTAGCCCGCACCGGCCGCCGCGTCGGCGACCGGGGACAGGGGCGGTATGTACCACACCATCGGCATGGTCCGGAACTCGGGGTGGAGCGGGAGCGCCACGCGGTGCCGGGCGATCAGCGCGTAGGCGGGCGACCGACGTGCCGCTGCCAGCCAGTCGTGCGGTATGCCCTGCTCCTCCGCGGCCGCGACCACTGCCGGGTCCTCGGGGTCCAACAGCACCGACAGCTGCGCTTGGTACAGCTGCTCCGGGTCCGGGGTGGCGGCGGCTGCCAGGACTGCATCCGCGTCGTACAGCACCAACCCCAGATAGCGCAGGCGGCCCACGCACGTCTCCGAGCAGATGGTCGGCAGTCCCGCCTCGATCCTCGGGAAGCACAGGGTGCACTTCTCCGCCTTCCCGGTGCGGTGGTTGAAGTAGACCTTCTTGTAGGGGCATCCCGACACGCAGAACCGCCAGCCTCGGCAGCGGTCCTGGTCCACCAGCACTATCCCGTCCTCCTCCCGCTTGTACATCGCCCCCGACGGGCAGCTCGCCACGCAAGACGGGTTCAGGCAGTGCTCGCAGATGCGGGGCAGGTAGAACATGAAGACCGACTCGAAGTCCAGCTTCACCTTCTCCGACATCGCCACTATGTTCGGGTCCTCCTCCGCCCGCTGCGGCGCTCCCGCCAGGTCGTCTTCCCAGTTGGCACCCCACCGGGGGTTCATCTCCCGGCCGGTCAGCGCGGACCGGGCGGACACCGACGGCGCCTTCGTCCCCGCCGGAGCAGTTATCAGCTTGGCGTAGTCGTAGGTGAACGGATCGTGGTAGTCCTCGATCGTGGGCAGGTCGGGGTTGTAGAAGATCGACGCCAGACGACGAAGCTTGCTGCCCCCGGCCAGGCGCAGGCGGCCCCGCCGGTTCAGCGTCCAGCCTCCGTGCCACTGCTGCTGGTCCTCGTAGCGAGCCGGGTAGCCCAGGCCGGGCTTCGTCTCGACGTTGTTGAAGTAGACGTACTCCGTGCCGGGCCGGTTCGTCCAGGTCTGCTTGCAGGTCACCGAGCACGTGTGGCAGCCGATGCACTTGTCCAGGTTCATGACCATCGCCACCTGTGCCATGACCCTCATCCGGCCACCCGGTCGGTCGATGCAGCCAGGGTTGGGACGGACCGCATCAGAACTCCACCTCCTGCGACCGGCGGCGCACCACCACCACTTCGTCGCGCTGGGAACCTGTCGGCCCGTAGTAGTTGAACCCGTACGACAGCTGGGCGTAGCCGCCGATCAGGTGCGTCGGCTTCATGACCACCCTCGTCAACGAGTTGTCGGTCCCTCCGTGGAGGCCGGACCTCTCCGACACCGGCATCTGCAGGTGCCGGTCGATGGCGTGGTACATCACCACCGACCCGGCCGGCACCCTATGGCTGACAGCAGCTCGGGCCACGGTCACACCGTTCCGGTTGTACGCCTCGATCCAGTCGTTGTCTTCCACGCCGATACGGCTCGCGTCCAGGTCGCTCATCCAGATCACCGGTCCTCCCCTGAACAGGTTCAGCATGTGCAGGTTGTCCTGGTACTCCGAGTGGATGGACCACTTCGAGTGGGGCGTCAGGAACCGCGCCACCAACTGGTTGCCTCCCATAGCCGAGTCGGTCGGGTCACCGAACGTGCCCAGCATCCCGAGGGGCGGCCGGTAGGTCGGCAGACCCTCTCCCATCTCCGCCACCCACTCGTGGTCCAAGAAGAAGTGCTGCCGACCGGTCAGGGTGTGCCACGGCTTCAACCGCTCCACGTTGATCGTGAATGGCGAGTAGCGCCGCCTCTCGGACTCGCTGCCGGACCACTCCGGAGAGCAGATGACCGACCTCGGCTGGGTCACGGTGTCGGCGAAGGTGATCCGGTCGCCTGCCCGCTCGTGCGCCAGGTCGGCCAGCTCCACGCCGGTGCGGGCCTCCAGGTCCTCGAACGCCGCCACCGCCAGCC
>JAJYPS010000066.1 GCA_021795215.1 Actinomycetes bacterium | reverse complement strand
CAGCGCCGGGTGTTCGAGTTGCTGGGCACTGCCGTGCCGATCACGCTGAGGTAGCCAGAACAACCGGCATCGACTTCACGTTTCCCCTGGTGGGAGCAGAATCTCCTACCCAAGGGGGGGTAACTTCAGTTTAGAACTGCTGTCGTCCAACGGTGACCCCACTCGATACGACCCATCCTACCGTACTCATGCCCGCGAGGAGGAAAAGTGGAACACTGGTCGACTACAGCCCGCGGTCGTGGACGCCCGTCTCGGAAGCGGTCGCAGACCCGGCAAGCGGGGCCGCCAGCGGGCGGCTGCACCGGGCCGTCCGGAACGACGGTTGCACCGGCGTGGGTGCCGAGCGCTGGTAGGGGGCGCCCAGGGCCGGACAGGCTCGATCAGGAGTCCTTTTTTCCTCGACTAGGTTCGAGCAGTCGACCCGGGAGGATCTCCTCCGGTCCTGCGGACAAGGAGCCCGCTTCTGTGACAGACGTCAAGGAAACCTTCGGTCTCGCCGCCGCCGCCTTCGTCGACGCGGTTGCCGGCATCAGGCACCAGGAGTGGGACAAGCCGGGCCTCGGCGAGTGGGACGTTCGATCGCTCGTCGGCCACACCGTCCGGGCCGTGCTGACCATCGAGACCTACCTCGCCACCGGCACCGGAGCCTGCGATCGCATCGACCCGGTCGACTACTACCTGGCGCTGCTCGGCGACCCTTCCGACCCTGCCGACGCCGAGCGTCGGTCGGCCCTGCACGCGGCCGTCGCCGAACGAGGCCGTCGAGCCGGGGCCGACCTTGGCGTGGACCCCGCGGGGTATGTCGCGGAGACCGCTCGGCGCGTCGTCGCCCTCGTGGACAACACCCCCGCCGACGCACCGCTCGCCACCCCTGCCGGGACCATGGCTCTCGAGGACTATCTGCAGACTCGGATCTTGGAGCTGGCCGTCCACACCCTCGACCTGTACCGAGCCCTCCACAGCGAACCTGTCCCGCAACTGGACCCGGCCATCGCACTCACCTGGCAGTTGCTCGGGCGGATCGCCAACAGGCGGCAACTACAAACCGACCTGGTCCTTTCGATCACCGGCCGCACCGTCCCGCTCCCGCCCGTTCTCTAGTGCCGGCCAGCCGGGTCGAACCGGCACGGCGGGCTCGTGGGAGGGACGAGTGCCTCGTGGGATGGACGAGTGCGCAGCGCATGTCACGCTGGCCGCCCGGTGCCGATGTTGCCGCACGCGCGCAAGGCGCCGAGAGCGGGCGACGGGAATCGAACCCGCGTTCTCAGCTTGGAAAGGGGCTGTCCCACCCCCCGGCCACCGGGTGTTTCGTGGGTTCGGGCAGGTCAACGGCGGTTTCGGCTTGACCATGCGCGCCCGGCTGTTGCCGGGTTCGACCAGCTGTTGTGGCACGAATGTGGCACGACGGTTCGCTCTGGCCTGAGGCCGACGACGGTCCTGGCTGGCTTCTCCGGCTCACCTGGTAGCGGGCACGTAGAAGAAGCCGGCCCCGCGACGCCCGTCGCGGCCCGGGCGGAGCGTGCCGTCGGCTTCTAGTTGCTTGAGCACCGAACCGACGTTGGTTGCATGGGCTCCGACAATGCTGGCCAGTTCGGTCGTGCTGATCCGCCCTCGAGAGGTGGCCCAGTCGCGAGCTATCGCTGCCCGGGCGGATTGCTGCCTCCTATGCCCTGCAGCCTTGTCGGCCTCAGCGAGTTCCGAGAGTGCCTCAGCGCTGAGGTGCCAGGCCGGCGGAGCTTCGTCAGGTGTGCCGGCTACAGGTTCAATCAGAATGGCTCCTCGGATTGTTGCCTGGGACAAATCTCTAAGCGCAGCGCGAGCTTCCACGGGGTTGCGCTGCAATAGCGGTGCGCTCACCAGCTCGTCGGCCCAGCGGTGATCGACCAGGCGGCGCAGGAGGAGCAGGGAGTTGAGGTCGCTGTTGTGCACGTCAGGGTCGATCCTGGAGAGGAATCGGATCCACCCTTTGTCGACGAGGTTGCCAAGCAGGACGGCTCGCACCTGCGGGCCGTCGACCTCCTCGATGATCGGCGGTTGGTGACCGACACGGATCATGTCGCGGACCATCCGGTCGAAGCCAACACCTTCGCGTTCAGCGACGCGCAGTCGAGCGAATAACTCGGCGAGGGCCCGGTTCCTCGGTTCAGACGGGTGGGTGATGATGTTCTGCGGTGTGACGCCGCCAACGAAGCCACCGGGGGAGGTCACGACGAGGGTTGGCCCGACATGCTCGACCAGTGTCGGGCTAGCACTTTGCCAGTCGCGGTGCACGCATCCGTTCACGATCGCTTCTCTGATGGCGAGCGGGGGAAGAACGTTCACCTGCCCGGCGGCGAAGCCGCTCGGAAGGTGACGGAGGGGGTTGGCGGCCCGAATCGCCTGCTCAACGTCGTAGAGGTCCTCGACGAGTCCGCGGTTCGGTTCCCGAACCCTTGTGAGGCTGTCACCGCCTGCTCGGTCACGGCGTATGTAGTCGACTGCGGGGACGTCGCGCCCGACGAAGGCAACGACACCGGCGTTGCTAAGCACACCGTTGCTGTCGATCATGTTGAGCCTGCCGAGAAGGTCCCGGTCCCCCAACGCCGCGAGTCCAGCGGCGTGCTCCTCGCCCGAGCTCTTCAAGTACCATCTCGCCCGCTCGAGGGCGCTCGGCCGAGCCGCGGATGCTGGTAGGCCCGAGGCCTGGCCGGACCAGTCCCATCCCATGCGCTGCAGGTGGCGCTGGTGCCAGGTGGAGGCGTCGACTTCGACGCAGTTGGTCCCGACGCGCCAGTTGATTCGGCCAGACATGCGAATCGGCTCGACTGCCTCGGGGCAGAGGAGCACGAGCAGCCGGACTCCGCCGACGGTGCGCACGCTGGCGGCGACGGTGAGTCGCCGGTCGGTCAGCTCGTAGATGCGATGCCGCAGCCACTCGACATCAAGGTCGGTGCCGATGAGGGTTCCGTCATCGGCAGCGCCCACGACGAGGTAGCCGCCGAGCGGGGTGTTCGCCATGCATGCAGTCTCGGGAGTGAGAGCCTCAGCGGCTACCTCGTTGTGGGGTTGGGACGGCCCCAGGTGGCCTCCTCGCCCGCGGCGGCCAGCTTCCTCCTTCAGGTCAACGTGTACAGTCTCGCCGTCCGGATCGTAGGAACCGTTGGCGAGCGAGGCGAGCACGGTCTCGAGCTCCGCAACCAGCGGGTCGACACCAAAAGTTGTCATGGCAGTGAGTGTAGCCACCGGACCATAACTTCTGGGCAGAAAGATTATGGTCCCCTTCCCTCCGGCGGCGTCCTCATAGCTTTCTTCGTCCGCTCCCCATCTCGGCAAGGGTCTAGCGCTGCGAAGTCGGTGGGCCACGACGCAGGCCGTGGCCACCATCAGGCCGCGGAGATAGTAAGGCCCGGACGGTCCCGACCGGGCCGGTGCCACGTGGCATCCGGTCCTCTGCGCGTCCGCTCTTGCGAAACCGCATACCGACCACGGTCCCCGCGGCCCACCCCGAGGGCTCCACTTGGCGCAGGGGGAGGCGGATGCGGATGCCCTCGTGCGGGACCCCAGTTGACGACGGGGGTCCTCCTCGTCGGTGACATGGACGGCCCGCCGGTTGGCTTCGCCAGGGCTCTACCAAAACCCCGAACCGATGCCCGTGCCTGAACTCGGGAAACTGCACCGGCGCCCCTGTCCGGACGGCTCAGACGGCGTCAATGGACTTGCCTCTGTGGCACGCGAGTCGATACCCGCCAGGGGTAATGGCGAGGACGTATACACTGACCTGCGGTTTTAAGAGCGGGCGACGGGAATCGAACCCGCGTTCTCAGCTTGGGAAGCTGATGTTCTGCCGCTGAACTACGCCCGCGTGCGAGGACACACTAACGCCTGTATACGGCTCGATCTCTCTCAGGCGGCCAACAGCCTCTTGGCGGAGACCTTCATGGATTCGTCGAACGTGTAGACGATCGGCACGCCAGTGGGGATCTCGAGGGCCGGGATGTCCGAGTCGGAGATGCCGTCCAGGTGCTTCACCATTGCCCGGATGCTGTTGCCGTGGGCAGTCACCAGAACGCTGCCAGACCGCATCATGTCGGGCACGATGGAGTCGTAATAGTAGGGCAGCATCCTGGCGACCACGTCGGCCAGGCATTCCCCCGCCGGCAGGGCCTCGGCTGCGACGCACGCGTAACGCGGGTCGTGGGAGGGATGGCGATCGTCCTCCGGGTCCAGCAATGGAGGCCTCACGTCGTAGCTCCTCCGCCACGCCCTCACGGCGGCGGCTCCGTGGCTCTCGGTCATCTCCTCGTGGGTTCGGCCTTGGAGAGCGCCGTAGTGGCGCTCGTTCAGCCTCCAGTGCCTCCGGACCGGCACCCACGACCGGCCCATGTGCGCCAGTGCCAGTTCGGCGGTGCGTATGGCCCTTGCCAACAGCGACGTGTGCGACACGGCCACCTCGACACCTGCCTCATGCATTGCCCGACCCGCCGCTTCAGCTTCCGCCGTGCCCGCCTCCGTGAGACCGACGTCCGTCCATCCGGTGAAGCGGGCAAGGCGGTTCCATTCACTCTGACCGTGGCGCAGCAGGACGAGGTTGGGCATGGCCGAAGCCTACTGCGCCCACCATTTCGCCGCCGGCCTACACTAAACGCCTTCCTACAGCAACCTTGATACGCACGCGCTCAAGATTGCTATACTCAGTTGTCCAGTCGGGTAAGGCGAGTAGGGCAACAGCGGCGTACCGACGAGCGCTGCCGACAGGTGTAGCAGAGCGAGTGTCGCTCAGAGCGAGTTCGCAAGGAACGGGAGGCATCATGCCGAAGGCGGTTGGAATAGACCTCGGGACCACCAACTCCGTGGTGAGTGTGTTGGAGGCAGGTGAGCCGACGGTGCTCCCGAACGCGGAGGGCAACCGGACGACTCCTTCCATCGTGGGGTTCTCGAAGGGAGGGGAGGTTCTGGTAGGCGAGGTTGCCAAGCGCCAAGCCATCACCAATCCCGATCGAACCATCCGCTCCGTCAAGCGTCACATGGGTAGCGGGTGGACCATCGACATCGACGGCAAGGCGTACACGCCTCAGGAGATCTCGGCTAGGATCCTGCAGAAGCTGAAGCGGGACGCGGAGAGCTACCTGGGAGACACGGTGAACCAGGCGGTCATCACGGTGCCGGCCTACTTCGACGATGCCCAGCGGACGGCGACCAAGGAGGCCGGGCAGATCGCCGGTTTGGAGGTGCTGCGGATCATCAACGAGCCGACGGCGGCAGCGTTGGCGTACGGGCTGGACAAAGAGGGTGCAGACCAGACCGTGCTCGTCTTCGACCTTGGTGGCGGCACGTTCGACGTATCGGTGCTGGAGATCGGCGAAGGCGTGTTCGAAGTGAAGTCGACTTCCGGCAACACGCACCTGGGTGGTGACGACTGGGACCAGCGCGTCATCGACTGGCTGGTGAAGACGTTCAAGGATACCGAGGGGGTCGACCTTTCGAAGGACAAGATGGCTCTGCAGAGACTGAAGGAGGCGGCCGAGAAGGCCAAGATCGAGCTGTCTTCGGTCCAGGAGACCACCATCAACCTTCCGTACCTGACGGCGACCGCAGAGGGGCCGAAGCACCTCGAGGTGAAGCTGACACGCGCCAAGTTCCAGGAGTTGACGGCAGACCTGGTGGATGCGTGCAAGGGACCGTTCGAGCAGGCGATCTCCGACGCGGGCCTCACCAAGGACCAGATCCATCACGTGGTGCTGGTCGGCGGTTCCACCCGCATGCCGGCAGTGCAGGACCTGGTTCACCAACTGACCGGCCGGGAGGCGCACAAGGGAGTGAACCCCGACGAAGTGGTCGCGGTGGGAGCTGCCATTCAGGCGGGAGTGCTGAAGGGCGAGGTCAAGGACGTGCTGCTGCTCGACGTCACTCCGCTGTCGCTCGGTATCGAGACGAAGGGCGGCATCATGACCAAGCTGCTGGAGCGCAACACCACCATCCCGACCAAGCGGACCGAGGTCTTCACGACGGCCGAGGACGGCCAGCCGTCGGTCGAGATCCACGTCCTCCAAGGCGAGCGGGAGATGGCGATGTACAACAAGACGCTGGGCAAGTTCCAGCTCGTAGACCTGCCGCCTGCGCCGCGAGGGGTGCCTCAGATCGAGGTCACGTTCGACATCGACGCCAACGGGATCGTCCACGTGTCGGCCAAGGACCGGGCGACGTCGAAAGAGCAGTCGATGACGATCACCGGGCAGTCGTCGCTGGCCCGTGACGACATCGAGCGGATGGTCCGCGACGCGGAGGCGCACGCCGAGGACGACCGGCGCCGTCGTGAAGAGGCGGAAGTGCGCAACAACGCCGACTCGCTCGTGTACCAGACCGAGAAGCTGCTCAAGGAGCAGGGCGAGAAGCTGGTGGGCGACGAGAAGTCCAAGGTGGAAACGTCTCTGAAGGAGCTCAAGGACGCCCTGGCCGGCTCGGACATCCAGGCGATGAAGACGGCGACCGAGTCGCTGATGACAGCCAGCCAGGGCTTTGCGCAGCGGCTCTACGAGCAGGCCGCTCCGAGCGCCGCTGGAGAGCAGGGCAGTGGCGGCCAGTCCGGTCAGGCCGCTTCGGACGACGAGATCGTCGACGCGGAGATCGTGGACGAAGAGGGCCGGAGCGCATGAGCGACGTACCGAACCGCGGCGTGGAAGCCGGAGCCCAGCCTGGCGAACATGCCTCCGACGGGTTCCCCGTGGAAGGCGAGCCCGATCCGGGCACGCTGCCGACGGGGGCCGTCCGCTCGGACCCTTCCGGGGGAAATGGCGGAGGAGAGGTTCCGGGTTTCCCCAGGCCACCGGAGCACTTCGATCCGGCGGACGACGACGGAGGAGACACGGATGCCGTGGCGTCGGCCACCGAGCCTGCCGGGCAAGCGCCGGCCACCGAGACTGCCGGGCAAGCCGAGACTGCCGGGCAAGCCGAGACTGCCGGGCAAGCCGAGACTGCCGGCTGGGAATCGGAGCTGGAACAGGTGCGCCGGGAGCGAGACGAGTACCTGGACGGGCTGCGGAGGAGCCAGGCGGATTTCGAGAACTACCGGAAGCGGGTCGTGAAGCAGCAGTCGGAGCAGGCGGATCGAGCGACGGAGAACCTGGTCCGTAGCCTCCTGCCCGTTCTGGACACCGTCGACTTGGCAATGGCGCATTTGGGCGGCGGCCCGTCCCTCGGCTCGGGCGCCGCCGACGGGGAGGCGGGCGCTCCCGCGGCTGCTACCGCCCGGGAGGCACCGGCGCTGGCTCAGGTGGCAGACGGTCTTCGCGACGTGCTGGCCGGGCAGGGATTGTCTCGGATAGAGCCTCAGGGCGAGCCGTTCGATCCGAACGAGCACGAAGCGGTGATGCACGAGGCGTCCGACGAGGGCAGCTCCCCGGAGGTACTGGAAGTGCTGAGGGCTGGTTGGAAATGGAAAGGTCGCGTTCTGAGAGCGGCCATGGTGAAGGTGAAAGGTTAGGGAAACGCATGGCTCCCCAGCGTGAGTGGTTCGAGAAGGACTACTACAAGACGCTCGGGGTGTCGAAGGACGCCTCGGAGAAGGACATAACCCGGGCCTACCGACGCCTTGCGAAGAAGTACCACCCCGATGCCAACCCCGGCTCCGAAGAGCGGTTCAAGGAGATCTCTGCCGCCTACGACGTGCTGGGAGACCCGGGCAGGCGAAAGGAGTACGACGAGGTCAAGGCAATGGGTCCGCTGAGCGGCATGTTCGGTGGGCAGGGTGCGCCCGGGGGTGCAGGCGGCCCGGGACCCGGCTTCAACTTCAGGGTTGACGACCTTTCCGATCTTCTGGGAGGAATCTTCAACAGGTCCGGGCGGCAGCGGAGACCGGGGAGCGGACCCCAGCGAGGTGCGGATCTGGAGGCCGAGCTGCACCTGTCCTTCGAAGAAGCCGTCAGGGGTGTCACGAGCTCTGTGAACGTCACGACTGACGGGCCATGTCAGACCTGCAACGGCACGGGTGCAGCTCCGGGGTCGTCCCCTGTGGTCTGTTCCAGGTGTGGGGGGCGTGGGGTCCTGAGCGACGACCAGGGACCGTTCTCGTTGAGCCATCCCTGTCCCGTCTGCGGCGGGCGTGGACTGGTGGTGGAGCACCCGTGCCCGGCGTGCCGGGGCTCCGGCTCGCAGCCGATCACTCGCCAGGTCAAGACTCGGATCCCGGCAGGGGTGGAGGACGGTCGTCGTATCCGGGTCAAGGGACGTGGTGCTCTGGGCCGCAACGGCGGTCCGCCGGGCGACCTGTACGTGGTGGTGAGGGTGCGCCCGCATGCCCGCTTCGGCCGGAAGGGACGGGACCTCACCGTGAGTGCCGACATCTCGTTTCCGGAGGCTGCGCTCGGTGCCACTCTCACGGTCCCCACGCTCGACGGACAGACGTCGATCAAGATCCCGGCGGGCACGTCCTCTGGCCGGACGTTCCGAGTAAGGGGACGGGGCGTTCCGGCGGACGGTCACAGCCCGGCCGGAGACCTTCTCGTGACGGTGGAGGTCAGCGTGCCTTCGAGGCTGACCGGACGCCAACGCGAAGCGGTGGAGGCGTTGGCGGAGGCTTTCCAGAGTGAACCTGTCCAGGCGGGTGACCGATGAGCCGGCCAGGAGAGGACCGATACTCGTCCGGGCCTCGATATGGTTCCGGCCAGTCCGGCTTCGGGATGTCCGACCCCGGGACGCGACAGGCGGGTCGGGGGAGGGGCCTCGGCGACCCGCTGCGCAGGGCGGTGTACGTCATCTCGGTCGCCGCAGAGCTTGCAGGAGTCCATCCCCAGACGCTGCGCATCTACGAGCGCAAGGGCCTGCTCGACCCGGCCCGGACGGTGGGGGGAAGCCGTAGGTACTCCGAGCACGACATAGCACTCCTGAGGCGGATCCAAGAGCTGACGAACGCCGGGCTCAACCTCGAGGGCGTGCGCCAGGTCATGGAGCTGGAGGCTGAGGTGGCACGACTGAACGCCGAACTGGAGCGAGTCCGTCGGGAGGCGGCCGAGGCGGTGGAGCGTACCCACCGGCAGTACCGGCGCGATCTGGTGCCGGTCAGGCAGTTCCCGGTCCCTTATCGCAGGAGGTGAGCGTCCGGGCTGTGCGACCCGGTCGAGCGTCCGGGCTGAGCGACCCGGTCGAGCGTCCGGGCTGTGCGACCCGGTCGAGCGTCCGGGCTGAGCGGTCACACGCCCGGTGTCCCGGTCGCCCTTTTCGAGACTCGTTCCTCCGCCGGCTCGACCCATGCCCTCGGCGCTTGCCAGGGAGCCCCCAGCAACAGCTTCGACCGCCTCGCTCGATCAAACTTGACATTCCCCTTAATAGGATTGTTGCGCCGTAGGGGTATAATGATGGCGTAGCCACTCAAGACCGGAGGAGCGCAGCCAATGGCGTTGGACCCGAAGCGATGGACGTTGAAGTTGAGCGAGGCGTTCGAGCAGGCGACCGGGGCGGCCTCTGCTGCGAGCAATCCGGAGGTCACCGGTGAGCACCTGCTGGCGGCGCTGCTGTCCCAGCACGACGGCGTGGCCATTCCGATCCTGGCCAAGCTGGGGGTGCAGGTGCCTGGGCTGCGCAACCGCCTGACGGAGCAGTTGGCCAAGCTGCCCCGCTCCTACGGGGGCAGCCAGCCGTCTCTGAGCAGAGCCCTGCGAGAGACTCTGGAGCAGGCGGACCGGGCTCGATCCGAAATGGGCGACGAGTACCTGTCGGTCGAGCACGTCCTGGTGGCCATGCCGGACAAGCTGGGGACGACGAAAGAGTCGATGCTCTCGGCCGTCGCGGAGGTTCGGGGCAGTCACCGTGTCACCAGCCGAGAGCCCGAGCAGTCCTACCAGGCGTTGGAGAAGTACGGCAGGGACCTGACGGAGGCGTCACGGCGGGGGAAGCTGGACCCGGTGATCGGGCGGGACGAGGAGATTCGGCGTGTGATCCAGGTCCTTTCGCGGCGGACCAAGAACAACCCGGTGCTGATAGGTGAGCCCGGCGTGGGCAAGACAGCGATCGTGGAGGGTCTGGCCAGCCGGATCGTCGAGGGCGACGTGCCCGAGGGCCTGAAGAACAAGCGGGTGATAGCGCTCGACATGGGATCGATGGTGGCCGGAGCGAAGTACCGGGGTGAGTTCGAGGAACGGCTGAAGGCGGTGCTGAAGGAGATCACCGACGCCGAGGGCGAAGTGATCACGTTCATCGACGAGCTGCACACGATCGTCGGCGCGGGGGCGGCGGAAGGCGCCATGGACGCGGGCAACATGATCAAGCCGATGCTCGCCAGAGGAGAGCTGCGCCTGATCGGCGCCACCACCCTGGACGAGTACCGGAAGCACATCGAGAGCGACGCGGCTCTCGAGCGCCGGTTCCAGCAGGTGTTCGTCGACCAGCCCAGCGTGGAGAGCACGATCGCCATCCTGCGGGGACTGAAGGAGCGCTACGAGGTGCACCACGGTGTCCGGATCCAGGATTCGGCCCTTGTCGCGGCAGCGGTGCTGTCGGACCGCTACCTGACCGGGAGGTTCCTGCCCGACAAGGCGATCGACCTGATGGACGAGGCGGCGAGCAGGCTCCGCATCGAGATCGATTCGATGCCGACCGAGATCGACGTGGTCGAGCGGCGGCGACGCCAACTGGAGATAGAGCGGGTGGCGCTCGAGAAGGAGACCGACGACGCTTCCAGGGAGCGGCTGGCCCGGCTGGACGAGGAGCTTGCCAACCTGACCGAACAGGCCGACGGCATGAAAGCGCACTGGCAGTCGGAGAAGGAAGCAATCGCGGCGATCCGCTCGCTGAAAGAGGAGCTGGAACAGTCGAGGGCGCAAGCCGACCGGTACGAGCGTGACGGCGAGCTGGCCAGGGCTGCCGAGATCCGCTACGGCCGCCTCCCGGAGCTGGAGAACAAGGTGGCGTCCGCATCCAAGGCGCTGGCCGAGTTGCAGGGCTCGCAGAGAATGCTGAAGGAGGAGGTCGATTCCGAAGATGTAGCCGAAGTGGTCTCGCGCTGGACCGGGGTCCCCGTCAGCCGGCTCATGGAGGGAGAGGTGGACAAGCTGCTGCGCATGGAGCAGGTGCTCCACGAGCGGGTCGTCGGCCAGGAGCAGGCCGTGACGGCCGTTGCCAACGCCATCCGTCGCAGCCGGGCGGGCCTCTCCGATCCCCATCGCCCCATCGGGTCTTTCCTGTTCCTCGGGCCCACGGGGGTGGGTAAGACCGAGCTGGCCAGGACGCTGGCGGAGTTCCTGTTCGACGACGACCGGGCTATGGTGCGGATAGACATGGGGGAGTACCAGGAGCGGCACAACGTCGCCAGACTGGTGGGAGCGCCTCCGGGCTATGTCGGTTACGACGAGGGGGGACAGCTCACGGAAGCCGTCCGGAGACGCCCGTACTCGGTGGTGCTGCTGGACGAGATAGAGAAGGCCCATTCGGACGTGTTCAACGTGCTGCTGCAGGTGCTCGATGACGGACGGTTGACCGATGGGCAGGGCCGCACGGTGGACTTCAGCAACACGGTCGTGATAATGACGTCCAACTTGTCGGTGGACCCTGCTCACTTCTTCAAGCCGGAGTTCGTGAACCGAATAGACGACATAATCAGGTTCAAGCCGCTCGAGGAGTCCGATCTGCAGCGCATAGTGGCTATACAGCTGCGACATCTGGCGGACCGCCTTGCCCAGCGCAGGATCCAATTGGACGTAGCACCGGAGACGCAGGCGTGGCTGGCCGAACGAGGCTACGACCCTACTTACGGGGCGCGGCCGCTGCGCCGCGTGATCCAGAGAGAGATCGGCGATCCGCTCGCCATGGCCCTTCTCGAGGGCCGCTTCTCGGACGGGGACGTCGTGAGGGTCGAGCCTTCCGGCGACGGGCTCCATCTGCTGGCCGGCGCCGCTCAGGCCAACTAGTCTCGCTCGGCGTGCCCGCCACGGTAGTCGTAGGAACCCAATGGGGTGACGAGGGAAAGGGCAAGTTCACCGACCTCGTTGCCGAGGGCGTGAACGTCGTCGTGCGGTACCAGGGAGGGCACAACGCCGGGCACACCATCGTCGTGGGTGGCGAGCACTTCGCGCTGCAGCTGGTGCCTTCGGGGATCCTCTATCCGGGGGTGGTCCCGGTGATCGGCAACGGCGTGGTGGTGGACCCGGCGGTGCTGATCGCGGAACTGGACATGTTGGCAGGCCGGGGCGTGGACACGTCCCGGCTCCGACTGTCCGGCAACGCTCACCTGGTCATGCCGTGGCACCAGGAGATAGATCTGATGACCGAGCGGTACCTCGGGCGGAATCGGCTGGGCACCACCAAGCGTGGTATCGGTCCCGCGTATGCGGACAAGGCTTCGCGTGTCGGCTTACGAGTCCAGGATCTGCTCGACCCGAAGATCTTTCGCCAAAAGCTGGACATCGTTGCAAAAGAGAAGAATGCCGTCCTGGCGAAGGTCTACAACCGTCTTGCGCTGGACCCGGAGGGGATCGCAGAGCGATATCTCGAGCACTACACCCCCCGCTTGCGGCCCTACATCGCCGATACCGTCATGGTGCTCCACGATGCGCTCGGACGAGGTGACAGCGTGCTCCTGGAGGGTGCGCAGGCGACCTACCTGGATCTGGACCACGGCACGTACCCCTTCGTCACTTCGTCGAACCCGGTCGCCGGGGGAGCTTGCACGGGCGCCGGCATCGGGCCACTCCACATAGACAGGGTCATCGGCGTGGCCAAGGCTTACGTGACCAGGGTCGGCGCAGGGCCGTTCCCGACCGAGATCGACGGCGAGCTGCAAGACCTGCTGGTGGAGCGGGGTGCCGAGTTCGGGACGAACACCGGCCGCCGTCGCAGGGTCGGCTGGTTCGACGGCGTGATGCTGCGCCATGCCGTGCGGCTGAACTCTCTGTCAGAGGTGGCTCTCACCAAGCTGGACGTGCTGGACACGCTCCCGAGCGTCAGGGTATGCGTCGCCTACGAAGCGGACGGGGTGCGCTACGAGCACGTCCCCTACCATCAGTCCGTCCTGCACAAGGTCGAGCCGGTGTACGAGGACCTGCCCGGCTGGCAGTGCGACCTGTCCCGGGCGACGACGATGGCCGATCTTCCCAGGGAAGCACGGGACTACGTGGAGTTCCTGTCGTCGATGGCGGGAGTCCCGGTGAGCCTTATCGGCGTCGGCCCCGGTCGGGAGCAGTACGTCCGCGTAGCTGCATGACGGAGGACGCGGCCGGTCGGAGCGAGAGCCGGCGCGTGGCAGACGTGTGCGTTGTCGGTTCGGGGGGCCGGGAGCACGCGCTGGCGCTGGCGCTGGCAAAGTCGGGGGCGGAAGTGGTGTGCTGTCCCGGCACGCCCGGAATGGGCGCGTACCCCGTGAGCGACCGGATCAGATGCTCCTCGTTGCCGCCGGAAGCGATGGCGGCGGACCTGTTCATGGTCGGCCCGGAGGCGCCGCTGGTGCAGGGGCTGGCCGATCGGCTCCGCGAAGGGGGCCGCAGGGTGGTCGGTCCCGGAGCCCAGGGAGCCCGGTTGGAAGGGTCGAAGCTGTGGATGAAGCAGGTGGCGAGTGAGGCGGGAGTGCCGACTGCGGCGTGGGCCGCTTTCGACTCGGCAGAAGCGGCTGTGGCTCATGTGCGACGCCAGCCGCCCCCGTACGTCGTTAAGGCCGACGGCCTGGCAGGCGGCAAAGGCGTGCTCGTGACGGCGTCCCTGGCGGACGCCGAGGCCGACATCGTGGCGAAGCTCTCCGGCAGGGCGTTCGGCAACGCGGGAAGGGTGGTGCTGATCGAGGAGCCGCTCGAAGGGCCCGAACTGTCGGTGCTGGCGCTGTGCGACGGTTCCCGGGCGATCCCTTTCCCGGCGGCCAGGGACGCCAAACGGCTCGGCGACGGAGATCAGGGACCGAACACCGGAGGAATGGGGGCGTTCTCGCCGGTTCCCGACGCCGGCGAGCAGGTGGTGGACGAAGTGATGGACCGCTGCGTGGAGCCGACCCTCTCCGCGTTGGCGAACCGGGGCATCGACTACCGGGGTGTGCTGTATGCCGGCTGCATCCTGACCGCGGACGGGCCGAAGCTGATCGAGTTCAACGTCCGCATGGGCGATCCGGAGGCGCAGGTGGTGCTTACCCGGATGGGGGGCGACCTGGTGGACCTGTTCGGCCAGGCGGCGGACGGCCGTCTCAGGTCCTCCGCCCGGGTCGAAGGCGAGTCAGCGGTCTGCGTGGTGCTGGCCTCCCACGGCTATCCGGAACGTCCTCGCCGCGGCGATCCGGTGCCTTCGCCCGAGGCGGTGGCCGGATTGGCCGGTGTGACCGTGCTGCAGGCCGGGACTGGGCTGGACTCCGAGGGCGCCTTGGTGACCGACGGGGGAAGGGTGCTGGACGTGGTGGGCACCGGAACCGACGTGGCGGAGGCCAGAGAAAGGGCCTACGCGGCGGTGGAGCGCCTCGCATGGCGGGGATCGGTTTGGCGGAGCGACATCGCCGCCGGGTTCCAGGGAAGCCGGGGCGGTCCCGACAGCGGGGAGGACCGGACGTGATCGACCGTTACTCGTTGCCGGAGATGGCGGCGCTGTTCAGCGACCGCAGCCGGATCGGCCGCTGGTTGGAAGTGGAGCTGTTGGCCAGCGAGGCTTGGGCGAAGGTGGGTGTCGTGCCGCCGGAAGCGGCTCGGGCGATCAGGCTACGTGCGCCCCAGGTGGACGACGCCCTGGTGACGGCGGTGGCCGAGCGGGAGAAGGTGACCAACCACGATGTGGCGGCGTTCGTGGACGTGGTCCAAGAGGCGATCGGCCCGCCGGCCGCGGCGTGGTTGCACTACGGGCTCACGTCGTCGGACGTGGTCGACACTGCCCTCGGCTCGACCTTGGCCCGGTCGGCGGATCTACTGCTGGAGGCCAGTTCGGCGCTTGTCTCCGTGCTGTCCCGGCGAGCGCGGGAGCTGGCCGACGTGGCGATGGTGGGACGCACTCACGGGATGCACGCAGAGCCGATCACGTTCGGGGGGAAGTTGGCGCTTTGGGCGCTGCAGGCGGACCGGGACCGGTGTCGGCTGCTCGCTGCGCGGAGGGCTGTGGCGGTGGGCAAGTTGTCGGGGGCTGTCGGTACCTACTCGAACATCGACCCCGCGGTCGAGGAAGCGGTTTGCGAGGCACTAGGCCTCGAACCGGTGCCCGCGACGCAGGTGGTGGCACGCGATCGCCATGCGGAGTACCTCTGGGCTTGCGCCAGTGCGACCGCCACGGTGGAACTGATGGCGACGGAGGTGCGACACCTGCAGCGAACCGAGGTGGACGAAGCGTCGGAGTCGTTCGGTCAGGGACAGAAGGGCTCGTCGGCGATGCCGCACAAGCGCAATCCGATCCTCTCCGAGAGGCTGTGCGGCATCGCCAGGATCGTCCGGGGCTACCTCGGGGCCGGACTGGAGGACGTGGCGCTGTGGCACGAGCGGGACATCTCCCACTCCTCGGTGGAGCGGGTGGTGCTCGGCGACGCCAGCCTTCTGGCCTACTACGCCCTCCGCAAGGCGGCGGAGCTGATCGACGGCCTTGTCGTCCATGCAGACCGGATGCTGGACAACCTGGACCGCACCGGAGGGCTGGTGTTCAGCCAACCTGTCCTGCTGGCGCTCGTCGCCTCCGGAATGGACAGGGACACGGCATACCGGATCGTCCAGAGCGACGCACGCTCCTGTCTGGAGACGGGGTTGCCGTTCAGGGCGGTACTGCAGCAGGACGACCGAGTGAAGTTGTCCTCGACGGAGATGGACCAGGCGTTCGACCTGAGACGAGCGCTGAGACACGCGAAGAAGTCGATAGAGGCGCTCGACGGACTGGAGGTGTCGTGAGCATGGAGACCTTGCGCAAGCTCCACAGCGGCAAAGTGCGGGACGTGTACGACGCCGGCGGCGGCCGGCTGCTGATGGTCGCATCGGATCGGTTGTCGGCGTTCGACGTCGTGCTGGCCGAGACGGTTCCGGACAAGGGCCGAGTCCTGACCGCCATGTCGGCCTTCTGGTTCGAGGCGCTGTCCGATGTGGCACCGTCCCATC
>JAJYPS010000142.1 GCA_021795215.1 Actinomycetes bacterium | reverse complement strand
GTCGACGTGGCCGGGCGTGTCGATGATGTTGATCCAGCTGTCGCGCCACTTGCAGGTCGTGGCAGCCGACGTGATGGTTATGCCCCGCTCCTGCTCCTGGACCATCCAGTCCATGGTGGCTGCGCCGTCGTGGACCTCACCGATCTTGTAGTTCTTGCCCGTGTAGTAGAGGATCCGCTCCGTCGTGGTGGTCTTGCCCGCGTCGATATGAGCCATGATCCCGATGTTGCGAGTCTTGGCCAGCGAAAATTCACGGTTCTGGGATGAGGCCATCAGCTAATCCAATCGGGGCCGAAACTACCTGAACAGGCTACTACCAACGGTAATGGGCGAACGCCTTGTTGGACTCCGCCATCTTGTGTAGGTCTTCCTTCCGTTTCACCGCAGCGCCCACCCCGTTCGACGCGTCCAGCAGCTCGGCCGCCAGGCGTTCCGCCATCGTCTTCTCGCGGCGCTGACGGGCATAGCCCACGATCCACCGCACGGCCAGCGTCCCCGCCCGCCTCGGCCGTACGTCCACCGGCACCTGGTACGTGGCGCCTCCGACTCGCCGGCTGCGCACCTCGAGATCGGGTCGGGCGTTCTCGATCGCCCGCTTCAACGTCCCGAGGGGCTCGTTGCCGCCGGTCCGCTCCCGGAGTATGTCGAGTGCTTCGTAGACGATCCGCTCCGCCAGTGTCCGCTTGCCTCTCGCAAGTACCTTGTTGATCACTTGGCTCACCAGGACGGAGCGGTAAACCGGGTCCGGCGAGATGTCTCGGCGCTGGGCCGGGCCCTTCCTCGGCATTTCTAGGACTCCTTCTTCGCGCCGTAGCGGCTGCGAGCCTGCTTGCGATCCCGCACGCCCGAGGCGTCCAGGCTTCCCCGCACGATCTTGTACCGCACCCCCGGGAGGTCCTTCACACGTCCGCCACGCACCAGCACTATCGAGTGCTCCTGCAGGTTGTGGCCCACGCCGGGAATGTAAGCGGTGACCTCCACCCCGGAGGTGAGACGGACCCGCGCCACCTTGCGCAGGGCAGAGTTCGGCTTCTTCGGGGTATGGGTGTAGACACGGGTACAGACGCCGCGTCGCTGAGGAGCTCCCCTCAGGGCGGGCGTCTTGGTCTTTACCTGCTTGGTTTCCCGGCCCTTGCGGACCAGCTGAGCGATGGTAGGCACGCGTATATCTCCAAGTTGCTCCGCCGGCCCTCCGGCTGCGGACGTCGTGGTTCTGTTGTCGGGGCCGACGGACAGCCCAAGAGGGACGGAGCAGATCCTCCGACCCCCCCGCCGGGCAACTGCTGATTGGGACGCTGACGCCCATCACCCGGCCAGGCAACCGCCCATGTTAGCCGTGTCGTGCCGGGTGGCGGCACGGTATGCCCGTGCCGCCACAGTCCGGGAATGCCGACGGGTTCAGGAGGCGTCCTGCTCCCCGCGAACTTCTTCACCTCCGCCGCCCTCGGCTACGCCGGTGCCTCCGGCGGACCCTCCGCCGGCACGAGACAGCCACTCGGCCATGAGCAGGTCCTCCTCCGATAGCGATCCCTCGCCGGGTGCTTCACGGAGCCACGACGCGGCGAGCTCCTCCTCGGTCTCGCCGTCCAAGTCGGACGACCAGTACTGAAGATGTTGCGCCTCCGGAGTCTCGACGACCACGTCCCGGTATCTCTCCACTCCGGTACCCGCCGGGATCAGCTTGCCGATGATGATGTTCTCCTTGAGACCGAGAAGCCTGTCCGACTTGCCTTCGATGGCTGCTTCGGTCAGCACCCTGGTGGTCTCCTGGAACGATGCCGCAGAGAGCCAGGACTCGGTCGCCAGGGAGGCCTTTGTTATCCCCATCAGCTCCGGCCGCCCCTCAGCCGGGCGCTTTCCGCCCTGGGCCAAGCCTCGGTTCACCTCGGCGTACATGAGGGCGTCGACGCGCTCTCCCGGAAGGAAGGGCGACTCGCCCGGCTCGGCCACCATCACCCTGCGCAGCATCTGCCGAACGATCAGCTCGATGTGCTTGTCGTGTATCGACACGCCCTGGTCCCGGTAGACCTTCTGCACCTCCTCCACCAGGTACTGCTGGGTCTCCCGGATCCCCTTGATCTCCAGGAGCTCCTTGGGGTCCTTCGGACCCTCGACCAAGGCGTCCCCGGCGTGCACCTCGGACCCGTCGGAGACCTCGAGGTGGGCCCTCGCCGAGACCGTGTAGGAGGCTTCCTCACCGTCGTCGCCGACAACCGTTATGCGGCGACCGGTCTCCTCTTCCTCGATCCGCACGACTCCTCCGGTCCGAGCGAGCACTGCCGCGCCCTTGGGCGTCCGAGCCTCGAACAGCTCCACCACCCGAGGGAGACCGTGGGTGATGTCCTCTCCCGCTATCCCACCGGTGTGGAACGTCCTCATGGTGAGCTGAGTCCCCGGCTCGCCAATGGACTGAGCGGCTATGACCCCAACCGCTTCGCCCATCTCGATCAACCGGCCGGTAGCGAGGGACTGGCCGTAGCACGTCCCACAGATGCCGTGGGTGGCGTCGCAGGTCAGGACCGAGCGGACCCGGATCCTCGTGATCGCTGGATCCTCCCTCAGAAGGGCTAGGTCCGGGTCGGACAGCAGATGACCTCGGTCCAACGTGGTTCCGTCCGAGAGCTCCAGCGGCTCCGAGAGTGCCCGCCCGTACGCCCTGGTCTCGAGATAGCTGCGTCGTCCCGCCTCGTCGGGGACTATGTCCTCCAACCAGATCCCTCGAGTGGTCCCGCAGTCCGGCTGCCGCACGATGAGCTCCTGGGCGACGTCCACCAGCCGGCGGGTCAGGTAACCGGAGTCGGCGGTCCGCAACGCCGTGTCGGCCAGTCCCTTCCGGGCGCCGTGCGTGGAGATGAAGTACTCCAGCACGGACAGTCCCTCCCGGAAGGAGGATTTGATGGGCCTCGGGATCATCTCGCCCCGAGGGTTGGAAACGAGGCCCTTCATCCCCGCGATCTGGCGGATCTGCTGAGCGTTTCCTCGTGCACCGGAGTCGACCATCATGTCGAGCGGGTTGAACTTCATCGCCGACAGCGTGGCCTCCATGGCCCGACCGACGACGGAGTTGGCCGACGTCCAAACCTCTATCTCCTTCTGGCGGCGTTCGTCGTCGGTGATGACGCCCCGCTTGAACTGCACCTCGGCTTTGGACGCCTCTGCTTCGTAGCGATCCAGTATCTCCCGCTTGTCGGCCGGGATCGCGACGTCGTCTATGGATATGGTGAGCCCCGACTGGGCGGCGTAACGGAAGCCGAGCGCCTTGATGCGGTCCAGGCTCTCGGCCACCCGAGCCTTGGGATAGTTGAGCGTCAGACGCTCGACGATGCCCGCTATGGGCGTGTTCCTGCGACCCACCACGTCGTTCACGTACGGGAAGTCGTCCGGGAGCGCCTCGTTGAAGAGGAGACGGCCCAGCGTCGTCTCGAGCTCCTCCTCGGACGGCAGGCCGCCGCCGACGGAGCCGCGGAACTTGATCTTGGCATGCAGGTCCAAGTCCCCTGCCTCGTAGGCGAACTCCGCATCGGAGAGTCGGCGGTAAGTGCGGCCCTCGCCTTTGGCGCCGTCCACCACGAGCGTCACGTAGTAGATCCCGAACACCATGTCCTGGGTGGGTACCACCGTCGGACGGCCGGTAGCGGGCGAGAGGATGTTGTTGGCCGAGAGCATCAGTACTCGAGCCTCCGCCTGGGCTTCCGACGACAGCGGAAGGTGGACCGCCATCTGGTCCCCGTCGAAGTCGGCGTTGAAG
>JAJYPS010000065.1 GCA_021795215.1 Actinomycetes bacterium | reverse complement strand
CCCGTCTTCAGCCAAGCGCCGGCGAGCGGCATCCACGAGGTCGTCGTGCTCTCACCCGGCCACGACGACCACTGGGGATCGCTCGGGGACGACCAGGTGGACCTGGTTATGAGGGCGATCACGACCCGGCTCGTGGAGCAGTCCGAGCACGGTGAGCTGCGTTACACCCAAGTCATCGTCAATGCCGGCCGGGAGGCCGGCGCTTCCATGGACCACCCTCACGGCCAGCTTCTGGGAATGCCGTTCGTTCCTCGCGAGCTGGTCGACGAACAGTCCGGCTTCGGCCGGTTCGCCGGGAACTGCCTCCTCTGCGCGACGATCTCCGCCGAGGAGAGCCTCGGCCATCGGATCGTCGAAGCCACCGACGACGCTTTGCTCATCGCCCCGTTCTGGTCCGGCACGCCCTTCGAGATGCTGGTCCTTCCGCGCTCCCACGAGAGCCACCTTCACCGCAGTCCCGAAAGGGTGTGCCAGGCAGTCGGCAAGGCGCTCCGGGATGCCATCTGCAGGCTGGAGCGGACGGTAGGGAAGGTGGCTTACAACCTCGTGTTCCACTCGGCCCCCTACCGGGCGACGGGCACTTACCACTGGCACGTCCACGTCTGGCCGAAACTGACCACTCTCGCCGGGTTCGAGCTGGGCACCGGTGTGCTGATCAACGTGGTGTCCCCGGAGGCGGCCGCCCGGGATCTCAGACATGCCGGCTGCGGCATGCCCTGAGACCAGCCTGATCCGGTGCCGGTTCATGTCGTTCCCTCCTGATGTCATCGAGACGACGCCGCGGGGGTAGGGGTCTCTGGATGGAACGGTCGACCAGGGAGCGCCGGGAGGCCATAAGGCTGGGGATGTTCGGACAGCGACACCCCGACCCACAGGTGGCAGCCGTCGCCGACGAGTGGGCAACGTCCGTCCTCCAGGTGCCGCTGTCACGGTCCGTGGTCAGGCTTGTCGTCTATGCAGCTCTGATGCTCGCTGTCCTGCGGGCACTACCCCTAAGCCAATCCTTCCAGCAACAGATCTTCATTGCCGGTTACGGAATTTTCGCCGGGTGGACTAGCTGGCTCTTCCAACGGCACGTAGCGAGAAGGATTCTTCGGCTGCCCGGCGCTACTGCGGAAGGGCCATCCGGAGGGCGCACGTAGGCACCGGCCCGCGGGTAGAGCGCCGCAGTGGCCCCTGTCCCGCCTGTCGACAGCCCTTACGTCAGGTCCCTACCGACGGGACGAACCAAAGCACGGCAAGGGGAGGAAGGGTCAGCTCGGCAGACGCCTCGAAGCCGTGCCAGGGAACCGGCTCTGACACTACCGACCCCATGTTGCCCACGCCGGAGCCCCCGTACGCGCTGGCGTCGGTGTTGAGCAGCTCCTTCCATGTACCGGCCGAAGGCAGCCCGATCCTGTATCCGTAGCGCACGACCGGCGACAGGTTCGCCACGCAGGCCAGCTTCCCTCCGGGAGCTGCCCGGTTCTCCCCATCGGCGAAGCGCATGAACGAGATCACGTTCGAGTCCGAGTCTGCAGCATCTATCCAGCGGAACCCTTCGGACTCGAAGTCCTCCCGCCACAGGGACGGCGCCTCCGCCGACAGATGGTTCAGGTCGGCCACCAGCGACTGCATGCCCCTGTGGCCAGGCTGGTCCAGAAGGTGCCAGTCGAGGCTGCCGGCGTGGTTCCATTCGGCTCCCTGTGCCAACTCCCCCCCCATGAACAACAGCTTCTTGCCGGGATGCGCCCACATCCAGGCGTAGAGCGCTCGTAGGTTCGCCAGCTGCTGCCAGTAGTCGCCCGGCATCTTGGCGAGCAGGGAGCCCTTGCCGTGGACGACCTCGTCGTGGGACAGAGGCAGCACGAAGTTCTCCGTGAAGGCGTACAGCAACCCGAACGTCAGGTCGTTGTGATGCCACCGCCTGTGTATCGACTCCTTGGAAAAGTACCGCAGCGTGTCGTGCATCCAGCCCATGTTCCACTTGAAGCTGAACCCCAGCCCGCCGAGCCAGGTGGGCCGAGAGACCGCCGGCCACGCCGTCGATTCCTCCGCGATCGTTATGGCGCCCGGGCAGTTGGCGGGAACGACCTCGTTCAGTTCTCGTATGAACTCGACCGCCTCCAGGTTCTCCCTGCCACCGAACCGGTTCGGGACCCACTCGCCTTGCCGGCGGGAGTAGTCGAGGTAGAGCATCGAGGCGACCGCGTCCACCCTCAGACCGTCTATGTGGAACTCCTCGATCCAGTAGAGAGCGTTGCCCGTCAGGAAGTTGCGAACTTCGTGGCGACCGAGGTTGAACACCAGGGTACCCCAGTCCATCTGCTCGCCCTGGCGGGGGTCCTCGTGCTCGTACAGGGCGGTCCCGTCGAAGCGCGCCAACGCCCATTCGTCCTTGGGGAAGTGAGCCGGCACCCAGTCCAGGATCACGCCGATGCCCTTGGCATGCAGAGCGTCGACGAGCGCCTTCAAGTCGTCAGCCGACCCGTACCTGGGCGACGCGGCGTAGTACGAGCTCACCTGGTATCCCCAGCTGCCCTCGAACGGGTGAGCGGCCAGCGGCATCATCTCCACATGGGTGAAGCCCAGCCGTTCCACGTAGTCCGGCAGCTGCTCGGCCAGTTCGCGGTAGGTAAGCGGACGGTTGCCCTCCTCGGGGACCCTTCTCCAAGACGCCACGTGCAGCTCGTAGATCGACATCCGTTCCCTGCCCGGCCAGGGAACGTCGGCCCGTCGACGTAGCCACTCCCCGTCCGTCCAGCGGTGCGCCGACGGCCCGGGGACGATGCTCGCAGTAGCAGGCGGCTTCTCGCACTGGCGCGCCATCGGGTCGGCTTTCAACATCACGCCACCGGATCCGGACTGGATCTCGTACTTGTACCGCGCACCCGGCACCACGCCGGGAACGAAGATCTCCCACACCCCCGACGACCCCATGCTCCGCATCGGGTGCGTCCTTCCGTCCCACCCGTTCCAGTCGCCCACCACCCGCACGGAGCGCGCTCCGGGCGCCCACACCGCGAAGGCGGTTCCCGACACGCCCTGGTGCACACGGTGATGCGCCCCCAGCACGTCCCACGGCCTGCGGTGACGCCCCTCGCCGAACAGGTGCAGGTCCAGGTCTCCGAGCGTCGGCCACAGCCGATAAGGGTCGTCGTAGACCGATGTCGAGCCGTCGGCCAGCGTCGCCTCGAAGCGGTAGGGCGCCTCCTCCGCGCCGTCTGTCGCGCCGTCTATCGAGATGACGTCACCGCCTCCCTTGGCCGACTCGCCGTCCTGCCGGTCGGACGGCGCATCGGGGACCTGGGCGGCGAAAAGCCCTTCGCCCTCGTTCTCCATCTGGATGCTGGCACCGGAGGCCAGCAGCAGCCGAACGGCCGTCGCACTCGGATGCCTCGTCCTCACGACGCCGTTGTGCATCCCCAGCACACGGTGGGGCTCGCTGTGCAGACCGGCCATCAGAAGCCCCAGCTCTCCGGGGGGTGGCGGGGCGATCCCTGCCGACGTAGTCGCCACTATGGCTCCTCCTTGTTCTCGTCGCACGACGCTCCGGCCTCGCTCTCCGAACCGCGGCCTGATTCGGTCCGCCGACGCCTCGCAAGTCCATCGCCCGTGCGGCGGGCCGAACGCTCGTACGAGCTCTGCACCGGATATCTACCCGGCACCCTCGACGCCCGGAACATCCCCCTCGATCCTGTCCGGCTCGATCCTGTCCAGCTCGATCCTGTCCAGCAGGGCTGCGAGGGCAGTCGCGGGAATGTGCGCCCAGGAGGGGCGCGAGTCCAGCTCGTACACCAGCTCGTATGCCGCTTTCTCCAACTCGAACGCAGCCAGCACGGTGTCCCAGTCGTCGGCCCCCGGAAGCAGCGCCGCGAGCGTGGTGCTCGCGGCGGTCCGCAGGTAGCCATCCATGAAAGCGCTTCGGTTGCGGCGTTCCCATCCTGCTGCCAGCCTGGCCGTGTCCTTGCCCGAAGTCCCCCGCTCGGTCAGGGCCACTGCGGACGCGTAGTGGAGCGAACGCACCATTCCCGCCACGTCCTTCAGCGGGCTGGTCCATACCCGTCTCTCCGCCAGCGGGCGTGACGGCTCACCTTCGAAGTCCAGCACGAACCAACCGACCTCGGAGCGCATCACCTGCCCGAGATGGAAGTCGCCGTGGACGCGGCACACCTGCCCCGGGTGCTGCAGGGAGGCCAGCCGGCGGACGAATCCCGCCGCCCTCACCCGGACCTCGGACGGCTGGACGGCCAAGCCCGCCACGTCCGCCCTGGCGGCCAGCCTGTCCAGCTGCACCTCGACCGCCTCCGCCCAGGACCCCGGTCGGCCGGGCTCCGAGCCGAACGCCCGAGCCATCGCCACGTGCAGCTTGGCAGTCATCTCGCCCAGCCGGACCGCCTCGAAGCCGAAGTCGCCACCCGCCTCCATCACGCTCCGCTCCACCGACTCTTCCAAGGCGGCGTCGTCGGGCGGGCCGGGCGTCGGGTGACGGGCCGGGGAAGCCCCTGACGGCCCGGCGGGGAAAGGCACGGCAGAACCGATGTTCTCCGTGGCCAGCAGATCGCGCAGGGAAGTGAGGGCCATCGCCCACCCTTCTGCACCGCCCACGAGGAACTCCTGCGCCACCGCCAGGTCACGGTCCTTCCTGCGCCAGTACCCGAGGGGCGCGGGGAGGTGGTTGAAGCCGACGCCGTCCAGAGCGACGGCCACCTCCACCTCGGGGTTGGCCCCCTCCATCGGACGGCGGAAGACCTTCATTATCGCCCGGTCGTCGAACACGACCGACGAGTTGGACTGCTCCGCCCCGACCGGCCGCGCCCGGCTGGCATGCAGATCCAGAACCGACGCAGCCAGCAAGATGCAGCACTCGGGGTCCACCAGGGCGTCGTAGGCCACCGCCTCGCCCCGGCCCAGCTCCACCCTGCCTATCACCGCGTTCTCCTGGCCCTCCAGGATGGCATCTGCCGCCTCTGTCCGGCGCAGCCCAACTGGAACCTGGTACACAGTTCCCGCCGCCTCCGCCAGGACCCACAGCAAGCCGGGCTCGTCCCGCACCAGCCACTCCCAGTCGGCGATGGTCGACTCCGCAGCCGCGGCGGGGTCGCCCGAGAACCACCGCTGCCTGCCCAGGAAGTCTCCGAGAGCGCTCTCCAGACCCGCCGGGATGCTCACGTGTCGGCCACCACCGACTCGGAGACCAGCTCGAACCAGTAGAAAGAGTAGGGCCCGAGTGTCACGAAGTACGGCAGCTCTCCCACACGGGGAAAGCTCACCCTCCCGAGCAGCTCCACCGGCACCCGGCCCTCCCATCTGTCCAGCATCAGTTCCACCGGCTGTGCGAAGCGGGACAGGTTGTGCACGCACAGCAGCACCTCGTCGTCCGGCGACGGAACGGCGCCCGACGGTGCGACCGAGCGGACGAAGGCCAGCACGGACGGGTTCTCCGCCGGCAGCAGCTCGAAGGAGCCCACTCCGAACAGGGGGTGTTGCCGGCGGACCTCCAGCATCCGCCGCATCCAGTGGAGGAACGAGCTCGGGTTCCTGAGCTGGGCCTCGACGTTGACGGCTGCGTACCCGTAGACGGGGTCCATCAGCGGCGGAAGGTAGAGCTGCGCGAAGTCGGCCCTCGAGAATCCCGAGTTGCGGTCAGGGCTCCACTGCATCGGCGTGCGGACGCTGTCACGGTCGCCCAGGTAGATGTTGTCGCCCATCAGCAGCTCGTCGCCGTAGTACAGGATCGGGCTGCCGGGCATGGAGAACAGCAGTGCGTGCAGCAGCTCGGCCACCCGCCGGTCGTTCTCCACCAGAGGCGCCAGACGCCGCCCGATCCCGATGTTGCGCCTCATCCGGGGATCCTTGGCGTACTCCGAGTACATGAAGTCCCGCTCTTCGCTGGTGACCATCTCGAGCGTCAGCTCGTCGTGGTTCCTGAGGAAGAACCCCCACTGGCAGTTCGCCGGGATGTCCGGCGTCTGCGCCAGGATCTCCGTTATCGGATAGCGCTGCTCACGGCGGACGGCCATGAACATGCGCGGCATCACCGGGAAGTGAAAGCACATGTGGCACTCGTCACCCTCCCCGAAGTAGTCCACGACGTCGGCCGGCCACTGGTTCGCTTCTGCGAGCAGCACCTTGTTCGGATGCGACGAGTCCACCTCCTTGCGCAGCCGGCGCAGGTACTCGTGCGTCTCGGGAAGGTTCTCCCCGTTGGTGCCGTCCCGCTCGAACAGGTAGGGAACGGCGTCCAGACGAAAACCGTCCAGCCCTATGTCCAGCCAGAAGCGGACCACGCTGAGCATCGCTTCGGCCACTTCGGGATTGTCGTAGTTCAGGTCCGGCTGATGGGAGAAGAACCGGTGCCAGTAGTACTGGCCCCGCACGGCGTCGTAGGTCCAGTTGGACTTCTCCGTGTCGACGAAGATCACCCTGGCATCCGGCCATCGCTGGTCGTCGTCGCTCCACACGTACCAGTCCGCCTTCGGGTTGTCCCGGGACGACCGTGACTCGACGAACCACGGGTGCTGGTCGGACGTGTGGTTCATCACCAGGTCCGCGATCACTCGGATCCCCCTCTTGTGCGCCTCCTCGACCAGGCCCACGGCGTCGGCGAGGTCTCCGTAGGTCGGCAGCACCGAGAAGAAGTCGCTGATGTCGTAGCCGCCGTCTCGCAGAGGAGACTGGTAGAACGGCAGCAGCCACAGACAGTCGACACCGAGCCACGACAGGTAGTCCAGCTTGGCCGTTATGCCCGCCAGGTCCCCGTTGCCGTCCTCGTTCGAATCGAAGAACCCCCGTACCAGCACCTCGTAGAAGACGGCTTTCCGGTACCACTGCGACTCGTCCGAACCCGTCAGGGGTGAGCCCGCCGGCACCGTCACGGCAGCTCTTCCACGCTCAGCACGTGCGCCACCGTACCGCCCGGGTCCAGCCGGACGAACGGCCGGGAACCGGACCAGGTGTACCGCTCGCCGGAGAGCCCGTCACGTGCGGCGAAGGCCCTGTCCCACGGCAGGCGCAGCTCGCCCAGGTCCAGCGTGAGCAGCGACTCCTGGGCGCTGTGCGGATCCAGGTTTACCACGACCAGCACCCGGTCGGTACGGGAACGGTCGTAGCGTGCGAACGCGAAGAGCGACGGGTTGTCCGTGCCCATTGCCTTGAAGCCGCCCTGCCCCTGCAGTGCGGGGTGGCCCCGCCTCAGCTGGTTCAGCCTGGTGACCAGCGGCGCCAGGGAGAGAGGCTGCCCGAAGTCCCGGTGGCGCAACTGGTACTTCTCCGACGCGAAGTACTCCTCGTTGTCTTCGGATGCGGGCTCGTTCTCGCAAAGCTCGTAACCGGAGTAGATGCCGAAGTTCGGCACCATCGTGGCGGCCAGCACGAGCCGTGTCACGAACGCCGCTCGAGGCCCCCTCCTGAGCGGTCCCGAGAGGATGTCCGGAGTGTTGGGCCAGAAGTTGGGCCGCATGTAGTCGGCCGCGTCGCCGTTGTTCACCTCCTCGCCGTAGGCCGCCAGCTCCTCACGGCTGTTGCGCCAGGTGAAGTAGCTGTAGCTTTGGGTGAAACCCACCTCCGCCAGCTTGGCCATCACCTTCGGCCTGGTGAACGCCTCCGCCAGGAACACCACGTCCGGATGCCGCTTGTGCACGGAGCGGATGCACCACTGCCAGAAGGCGACCGGCTTGGTGTGGGGATTGTCGACTCTGAAGACGGTGATGCCCCGCTCTATCCACAGGAGCAGGATGTCGAGGCAGGCGTCCCACAGTGCGACCCGGGCGGACTCCTTGGACGGCCAGAAGTTGATGGGGACGATGTCCTGGTACTTCTTGGGAGGGTTCTCGGCGTAAGCGATGGAACCGTCAGCCCTGCGGTGGAACCACTCCGGATGGTCTCGCACCCAGGGATGGTCCGGCGAGCACTGCAGCGCGTAGTCGAGCGCTATCTCCAGCCCGAGCGACTTTGCCGCTCCGACCATCTCCTCGAACTGCTCCAATGTCCCCAGGCTGGGCTCGATCGCCTCGTGGCCCCCGTCCGCGCCGCCTATCGCCCAAGGGCTTCCGGGGTCGTCCGGCCCGGCGACCAGGGCTCCGCCGGCCCCCTTCCGGGCGGTCTTGCCGATGGGATGGATCGGCGGCAGGTACACGACGTCGAAACCCATACGGGCGATCTCCGGAAGGCGCCTGGTCGTACCCTCCAAGCCGCCGAGGCTGCGTGGGAACAGCTCGTACCAGGAGCTGAAGCCGCCGAGCGGGCGGTCCACCCACACGTCGAAAGGTCCGCTGGTCGTCCGGTCGGCACCCGCCTCCGACGAGCTCATCGCCTGCACGACAGCGGGGGTCAGGGCCTTGCGCAGCTTCTCGTGCGGCGTCAGCCGGGCGTTCCTCAGGTCTTCCAGCGCCTCCATGACGTCGACCTGTGCAGGCCGCTTTTCCAGACGCTTCTCCAGCAGCCTCTGGCCCTCCATCATCTCCAGCTCCAGATCCTGCCCTGCGTCCATCAGGATCCGGCACCGCCTGGCCCACGTTGCCCAGCGGTCGCGCCACGCTTCTATGAAGATCTCGTGGCGGCCCGATGCGAGGGGTGTGAACACTGCCTCCCAACGGTCGTTGCCCAAATGCGTCATCCCCGATTGACTCGACCGCGCCTGGTCGCCCTTGCCCTTCTCCTTCAGCCTCGGCTGCAACGTTGCGCTGGCGGCGATCACATCGTGCCCATCAGCGAAGATGTCCGCCGAGAGGACCAGTTCCGCTCCCGCCGTGGCCTTCGGGGGGTGAGCCGGGTCGGGCGTGCGCGGGCGAATGTTCTGGATGACGATGCGGCCGATCACCGTTCAAGTGCTACCACCCAGAAGCGGCCCCGGAAACCCGCCCGCTCTCGGCTCGTCGCTCGCCAGCGCACTGGTTTGGCTACCTTGTGGGCGTGCGCGCCCTGTTCAGCTTCACCGTGAGAGCCCATCTTCCCCAAGCCCTTGCCCCGCTGCGGGACCTGGCGACCAACCTCCGTTGGAGCTGGGACGTCCGGACGAGGGACCTGTTTCGCTGGATAGACCCCGACGGGTGGGCGGCGGCGGGGGGTGATCCCGTGCGCCTGCTCGCCACCACGACACCCGCCCGGTTGGAGGAGCTGGCGAACGACCAGGCGTTCACCTCGTTCCTGGCGGAGCTGCAGGCCGACCTGAGCCGGTACATGACCGGGCCGATGTGGTTCCAGGGCAGGCAGTCCAGCCCTCTTTCGGCTGTCGCCTACTTCTCTCCCGAGTTCGGCATCACCGAAGCGGTGCCGCAGTACTCGGGGGGCTTGGGAATACTGGCCGGAGACCACCTGAAGGCAGCTTCCGGGCTCGGCCTCCCCTTGGTCGGGGTCGGGCTGCTCTACCGGCAGGGCTACTTCCGCCAGCACCTGAGCCCCGACGGGTGGCAGAGGGAGCACTATCCCGATCTCGACCCCCACGCGATGGCGCTTGCCGGTCCGGAGGACGTGAAGGTCGACCTGGACCTCGCCGGGAAGCTTCTGGTGGCCAGGGTGTGGCGCGCGGACGTCGGCAGGGTGCGCCTGTACATGCTCGACACCGACATCGAGGAGAACGAGGCGTCGCTGCGCCAGGTCGCGGACCGCCTGTACGGGGGCGACGTCGAGCACCGCCTGGCGCAGGAGATCCTGCTCGGCATGGGAGGAGTGAAGGCGTTGGCCGCCCTCGGCGAGCGGGCGCAGGTCTTCCACACGAACGAGGGTCACGCGGGCTTCCAGGGTCTCGAGCGGATCCGCCAGCTCGTGTCGAAGGAGTCGCTGCGCTTCGAAGAGGCTCTGGAGGCGGTGAGGGCGTCGACCATCTTCACCACCCACACTCCCGTCCCTGCGGGCATCGACCGCTTTCCGGCGCAGCTGATGAGAAAGTACTTCTCGTCCTTCGCCGAGGACTGCGGGATCTCCTTCGAGCATCTGATGTCTCTGGGGCACTTTCCGGGGGAGCCGGCGGAGGCTCCTTTCAACATGGCCGTCATGGGCCTCCGGCTGGCGTCCACCGCGAACGCGGTCTCCAAGCTGCACGGCCGCGTGAGCAGGGAGATGTTCTCCTCCCTCTGGCCGGAGCTCTCGACGGACGAGGTGCCGATCACGTCCGTGACCAACGGCGTCCACGGGCCGACCTGGGTGTCGAGGGAGATGGACGACCTGCTGACCAGGTCGGTGCTGCCGACATGGCACGACGGGGAGCCCAAGGACTGGGCACGGGTGTCGGCTCTCCAGGACGACCAGTTGTGGCGGGTCAGGGAGCAGGGCCGGGAGCACCTCGTGTCGATGGTGAGGAGCCGAGTGAAGCACGACCTTGTCGCGGCAGGTGCTCCGGAGGCGGAGCTCGAGTGGTGCGACGAGATCCTCGATCCGAGGGCCTGCACTATCGGCTTCGCCCGACGTTTCGCCCCGTACAAGCGGGCCGCGCTTCTGCTGTCGGACCCCGAGAGACTGAAGGCACTGCTGCTCTCGCCCGAGCGTCCGGTCCAGTTGGTGTTCGCCGGCAAGGCTCATCCTGCCGACGATGCGGGCAAGGAGCTCATCCGGTCCATCGTCACCTTCGCAAGGGACCCGGAGCTGCGGCACCGGATCGCATTCGTGGAGGACTACGACATGGCGATCGCCCGTGTCCTGTACCACGGCGCCGACGTCTGGCTGAACACGCCCCGTCGCCCGTTGGAAGCGTGCGGTACGTCCGGCATGAAGGCGGCGCTGAACGGCGCTCTCAACTGCTCCGTCCTGGACGGCTGGTGGGACGAGCTCTACGACGGCGAGAACGGCTGGGCCGTCGGGTCGAGGGAAGGCGACCAGGACTCCCCTACCAGGGATGAGGCGGAGAGCCGGGCGCTGTTCGGCCTCCTAGAGCAGCAGATCGTCCCGCTGTTCTACGGAAGGGTGGCGGGCGGCGTGCCACGGGGGTGGACCAGGCGGGTCAAGGCTTCGCTGGAGTCGCTGGGATCCGAGGTCCTCGCGTCCCGGATGGTGCGGGAGTACACGACCGAGCTCTACGAGCCCGCTGCGGCCCGGGCGGCGAAGCTGCACGCCGACGGTTACGCCTCCGCCAGGACCCTGGCCGAGTGGAAGGCCAGGATCGCCAAGGCCTGGGACGGGGTGAGGATCGAGTCGGTGGTCCCGGACCGTCCGGGCGTGGAGCTGGGGAGCCGGGAGGGAGTCACCGCGTCGGTGCAGCTGGGCTCGCTGGAGGCGTCCGACGTGGTGGTGCAGCTCCTCCACGGTCCGGTCGGGGCAAACGACGAACTGCAGCCGACGGCGGCGGTGGACATGGAGCCGGTCGACATGGAGCCAGTGGAGGGAGGACCCGGCGGCAGCCACCACTACTACGGCTCGTTCGAATGCAGGGACCCCGGTCTCTACGGTTTCACCGTGCGGGTGCTCCCGGTGCATCGGGACCTCGCATCGCCGTCGGAGATGGGGGTGGCCCGATGGGCGTCGGGAAATTGAGAAAAAATAGTGTGCGTTGGTAGGGTTGGGGGAAGTTTGCGGAGGAGCGTTCGTCGCGCTCTCACTGTGGACCACTAGGAGGCTGTTGTGCTGAAGCTGTTCAAGAAGGCTCGTCGGGCCTGCCTTTTCGCCGCTGCGGGAGCAGCGGGCGCGTACCTTCTCGACCCCGAACGGGGTGCGGCGCGGCGTGCGAAGACGAAGGAGAGGTTCCAGTCGGTCCGGGGGCAGGCTGGGTCCCAGGCATCGAAAGTGACTCAGCAGGTACAGACGGTCCGCTCCCAGACGACCCCTCAGGCGCACGAACCGAAAGTGACCGTGAGCGACCCCGCCGCGAGCAGCGGCTCCCTGGACGAGTCGGGAGACGCCGCCGGCTCCGGGCACCAGAGCAAGGTCACGTCGTCCGACGAAGACGGGGACGTACCACCTGGCCGATCACACTCCGATCCCCTGACGAAGAGCGTCGTGAACCTTCCCGAGCAGCAGCCCGAACAGCAGGCCGAGCAGCAGTCAGAGCCCTCGCTGGCGGATGACGGCAGGCTTGCGGACGCGGTACGGGAGCGCCTTGCGGCTGCGGGCATCTCCGCCGAAGACGTTGCGGTGGATGCCGCCGACGGGGTGGTCGCCCTGAGAGGCAGGGTCTCCGAGCCGGAGCGGGCCGCGAAGATCGCCGACGAGGCGAGGACCGTGGATGGCGTGAAAGATGTCCGAAGCTTTCTCCACGGACCCGATCAGCATCAGCCCGTCGAGAGCACCTCGACGATGGAGACCTCCGTTCTGGCTCCCTGACGGTGCCGAATTCGGGGGCTACTTCGGCATCCCTGGTTGACACCTGAGTAACCGATCCTGCCCGCCGTTACCGCATCGCCAAATGCGCGCTCGAGCGGAGCCGGTGTGTGGCTGTCCCCGTCGTCGTCCTCGTCCTGATCGCATCTACTCCGAGACGTCGGCCGGAGCGGAATCCAGTCGGCGAACCGGTGCACCGAGGGAACGCAGCTTGCCGACCAGGTCGTCGTATCCCCGATCTATGTGGTCGGAGTGCGTGACGACGGTCTCACCGTCCGCCACCAGCCCCGCCAGCACCAGGGCGGCTCCAGCGCGCAGGTCGGTGGCTTGCACCACGGCACCGGACAGCCTTTGCACCCCACGGACGACGGCGTGGTGGCCCTCGGTCCACACGTCCGCCCCCATGCGGCGCAGCTCCTCCACATAGCGGAACCTTCCCCCGAAGAACAGGTTCTCCGTGACTATGCCCATGCCTTCGGCGACCGCCAGCATGGCGACCAGCATCGGCTTGTAGTCGGTCGCGACACCGGGGTACGGCAGCGTGGCGATGTCCACCGCGGTCAGTCTCCGTTGGGAAGCGGCCCAGATCCCTCCGTCGGACGTCCCGAGGTTCAGTCCCATGCGGCGCAACTTCTCCACCAGCATCCGCATGTGCTCTGCCTTCGCCCCCTCGACGAAGACCTCCCCGCCCACCATTCCTACGGCTGCCAGGTAAGTGGCCGCTTCCACACGGTCCGGGACGACGCTGTAAGTCGTCGGTTGCAGCTCCGGGACGCCCTCGATCTCCAGCCGGGACGTACCGGTGCCTTTGATCCGCGCGCCCATCGAGGTGAGAAAACCTGCCAAGTCCGCCACCTCCGGTTCCCTGGCGGCATTCTCTATCACCGTGGTGCCCTTCGCCAGGACCGCCGCCATGAGCAGGTTGTCCGTTGCGGTATGACTGGCGAACTCGAGCGTGATGTGGCTGCCAACGAGACCCGTGCAGCGGCCCTCGACCCAGCCTCCTGTCACCTCCACGGTGCCTCCCAGCGCCGCAAGGCCGTCGACATGGAAGTTGATCGGCCGGCCTCCGAAGTCGTCCCCGCCGGGCAGCGGGATCCTGGCAGCGCCGTAGCGAGCCATCAGAGGACCGAGAAGCACCACCGAGGCCCGGATACGGTCGGCCAGCTCCCAGGGTGCCTCCGGGGTCATCTCCGCCGGAACGTCGATCTGCAGCCGACCGCTGCCCAAACGATCGACTCGGGCCCCCATGGATTCCAACAGTGCCGACATAGTCCCGACGTCGGCGATGTCCGGCACGTTCTCCAGCACGTGACGGCCCTCGGCCAGGACACAGGCAGCCATCAGCTTCAGGACGGAGTTCTTGGCACCGGAGATCCGCACGGAGCCGAGCAGTTGCTCGGCTCCGTTCACGACGATTCGATTCACCGGGTCAGTATTGCGGCCCCGGCGCCGAGGTGCCAGGGCCGGACCCCGCCGCGGCTGCGGCCCTGGTTCCCCTGACGGCTACCGGTTGCGGCGACGCGGCCGAGCGCTTCCGCCGTTGCGACCTAGCGCGGCGTTGCTGCGGTCTTCCGGCCGCGAACCACCAGGAGGCTTCCGGCTCCCATTGCGCCTACGGCGACCATTGCCAGCTCCGCCACGTCGGCCCCTGTGAACGGCAGGGAGGACGTGGAGGACGTGGGGACCACCGACGGGGCGTCCGGAGTGGCATTCGTGACCGTCGTGGGCCCGCTGGGTGGCGAAGTCTGACTGACGCCCGAGTTCGCGGTGACCGACTGAGCAGAGGCCAGGGCAGGAGCCATCAGTACAGAACCGGCCAGCATGGCCGCACCGAAGAGGAACCGCCCCAATTTCGTCCGCATAACCACCTCACTGTTTGCGATATGAGCACTACCGACTCTATCCGACCCAAGCCTGTCTCGGGCATCCCCACTCTAAGCGAGGTTATGGACGCTTGTCCACTCCTCGACGAACCATCCACCGCGAACGTCGGACTACTGGTCGCTCCGAGTCATGCAAGATAGTTCTTCCGGATGTTTGGGCATGCTACGGCGACTACGAGCAGTGACGATTTGGGCATAACAATGTCGAGGGCAGGGCGAAACGTACTATTTGGGAGGACTCAGGGTGAACAAATCGATACCCGGTTTGCTCTGTGCCAAACATTTGGGCGGAATTTCGAGCTCTTGCCGGCCGTCACTGGTCCCAACGAACTATTACCACCTCAAGTAGTGACGCCACCACTGAAAATACCCTTTGCATATCACTCTCAGTGCAATAGACTTTGGGCGTGACACGTCCGGCCTTCCCACTACGTGCACGAGGGTTCGAGGCGTGAACCGGCTGATGCCAAGTACGACAGGGTGTTGCCCGCACTTGGTCCCACCGTCGGGCGTGAAGTTCCCGCAGCCTAGCAGTCGCATCCAATCACTTCTGGAGAGAGAGCAATGGAGCTTGATCGAAACGGAACCACTGGCGACTCCGGAATCGTGGACGGCTTCCATTCGCGCGTTGGGTCGTCCCCACTCGACGGCGGCGGCGACGTAGATCTCGAGACTGAAGTCGAGGCGGATGCGGTGGTGTTCGCTGCAGCGGCCTCCCTACTGGAGGGGGGGACGGCGGCATCCAGTCCCCTCGGAGTGCCACTCCGTTCGTCCCCCGGCGTCCGCCGGGTCACGTGGGCGCTGGTGCTGTCGGACTTCCTGGCGACCTCCGTAGCCGTGGTGCTCGGCCTGGTGCTGCTCTCGCTGATGTCGTCGGTCACTGCCAACTCGCTCGACCATCTGGCGACCAACCTCCGTACCGACTCCCTCATCCCTCCGGCGACGCTGCTCGCCTTCTTTACCTACGGGCTCTACAGGACCGGGCACCGCAGGCTGCGCCCCAGCGCCTTCGGGGAGGTGCGGGACGTCATCCACGGTGGCGCGACGGGGGCCTTCGTGGCTCTGGGCGTGAGCGTGGTGCTGCACCGGCTCTGCGGCTTCACGGAGATCCCCCCGTCCCATGCGGCCATGATCGCGTCCGTCGGCGTGGGAACGACCCTGTTGGGCCGCTCGATCACACGCCGCTCGCTCTCCAGGGAGCACTCCCGCAGGGTCCGGGTGGTCGTTCTGGGGACTGGGATGATGGCAGAAAGGGTGTGCAGGTACCTGGCGAACGAGCCGGGCATCCAGCTGGTCGGCCAAGTGGACGACGATCCGGTTCCCGGCGCCCCGACGCTCGGCCCGACAGCAGCCCTTCCTGCCATCTGCCGCGAGCACAGGGTGGACCGGGTGCTGGTCAGCTTCTCCCAGACGCACCCCCGCCAACTAGTGGACCTCCTACGTCCCCTGCAGGGCCAGGTGCAGATCTCCATCGTCCCCCGCTACTTCGAGCTGCTGTCGTGGCGTTCCCAGGTGGACGAGATACGAGGGCTGCCCGTCATCGACGTGGCTCCGCCACACCTGAACTTCGGGGCGCGCTTCGCCAAGCGCACGTTCGACATCGTGGTCGCAAGTGCGCTGCTGACGCTGGCTTCGCCATTCCTGGCGGTGTTCGCCCTCGCCATCAAGGCAGGCTCGCCCGGCCCGGTGCTGTTCCGTCAGGAAAGGATCGGTCGTGACCGCAAGCCGTTCACGATCTACAAGCTGCGCTCCATGCGGGAGACCGCCGAGGCCGAGCACTCGCAGCTCGGGCATCAGAACGAAGTCGACGGCCCACTCTTCAAGGTCCGGGAGGACCCGCGGATCACGCCCATCGGTCGCTTCCTTCGGCGGACGAGCCTCGACGAGCTGCCCCAGCTCATCAACGTGCTGGCAGGCCATATGTCCCTGGTGGGGCCGAGGCCTTTCGTGACGAGTGAGGCACAGCAAATCCAGGACTGGGCCGGTAGGCGGTTCGAAACGAAGCCGGGGCTCACCGGACTGTGGCAGGTGTCCGGTCGAAGTGACCTGACCTTCGACGAGCTCTGCCGCCTGGACTACCTCTACGTCGCCTCGTGGTCCCTGCTGTGGGACGCGAAGATCCTCTGGCAGACGCCTGCGGCGGTTCTCCGCCGGGAAGGCGCCTACTGAGTGCCGCGAGACTCCAGGGCAATCGTTTCCTCGAGGACCGGGCTCTTCCAGAGCCCGGTCGATCATGAGGCCACGTGTCCACAGCAGAAACTGCGCGAAGTAGCACAATCTTCTCCGGAACGCGTGGACAGACAGCGATACCACGCCTAGCGTTGCGAAACTCACGGAGAGCGCCTAGGATGGCATCGGCACGCAAGAGCAAAAGCTTTAGCGGTTTCGAAACACTTCCAGGAGGTCCCCGGTGTCGCTGCGCAAGAGAGTGGTCGTCCCTGCTTCGATCGTGACACTGGTGGGCGCGTCGCTCCC
>JAJYPS010000064.1 GCA_021795215.1 Actinomycetes bacterium | reverse complement strand
CCAGGGCGGTCAGAGTCCCTGGATCGACAACCTGACCCGTAGCTGGCTTACCGACGGACACCTTGCGAAACTGGTACAGCAGGGGGTTCGTGGCGTGACGTCCAACCCGACGATCTTCGCCAAGTCGATCCAGAACGGTGCGGAGTACGACGCGGCGCTGGACGATCTACTCGGTCGCATGGGTGTGGAAGAGGCCTATTGGGAGTTGGTGATAGAGGACATCAAGGGTGCCCTCGAAGTGTTCCGACCCCTGAACGAGTCGTCCAAGGGGGGCGACGGGCACGTGTCGCTGGAGGTATCCCCCGCACTCGCCCAGGACGAGGCCGGCACGTTGGCGGCCACGCGGTACCTGCACGAGCGGATCAGCACTCCCAACCTGCTCGTGAAGATCCCGGCGACCGCTCAGTGCGTACCTGCGATCGAGTCGGCGATCTCGGAAGGTCACAGCATCAACGTGACCCTGATCTTCAGCCTGGAACGCTACGACGCGGTGATCGAGGCATACATCTCGGGACTGGAGAAGCTGGCTGCGGCCCAAGGCGAGAGCGCTGACCTGTCGAAAGTCGTGAGCGTGGCGTCGTTCTTCGTGTCGAGGGTGGACACCGAGGTGGACCGAAGGCTGGAGACGCTCGCCGCCCAGGGTGCCCTCGCTTCGGGCAACTCCCTCGAGGGGCTCCGCGGCAAGGCTGCCAACGCCCAGGCGCAGCTCGCCTACCAGCTGTTCGTGGATCGCTTCAGCGGCGACAGGTGGAAGGCCCTAGAGGCACGTGGGGCGCGAGTGCAGCGGCCGCTGTGGGCGTCGACGTCCACCAAGAACCCCTCCTACCCGGACCTGCTGTACGTGGACAACCTGATCGGCCCCAACACCGTCAACACGATGCCCGATGCGACGGTGGAAGCGTTCCTGGACCACGGGACCGTTGCCCGGACGGTGGACGCCGATCCCGCCGCAGCCAGAGCCGCACTCGATCGTCTGGCCGAGGTGGGGATCGACATGGCGGATGTGGCGCGGGTTCTCGAGGAGGAGGGAGTGGCGTCGTTCTCCAAGTCTTTCGACGAGCTGATCGCCAGCATGTCGGAGAAGGCGAACGCGCTGGCTTCGAAGCACACCGACCGGTGACGGGCCGCCGATGAGCGCTTCGGGGAGGTCATCCGGCCAGCGGACCGGAGCGCTCTCGGCGACCGAGGTCCAAGAGAGGCTTGCAAGGCGTGACGGCTCGCTCTGGCCCGAGGGAAACGTGGCGGACCACCGGCTGGGCTGGTTGGATGTCGCTCAGCGGATGGAGTCCGAGGCCGCAGAGCTTCGGCGGTGGGCGGACAGCATCGACGCCGGGCACGTGGTTCTGCTGGGCATGGGAGGATCGTCGCTCGGCCCCCTGGTCCTTGCGGAGGCTGCGCGGAGAGGTGTTCCGGGCTCGAACGGCCGGAGGCTGACCGTATGCGACACGACTGAGCCGCACACGGTGTCGTCGCTGCAGACGGACGACACGTTCTTCATCGTGTCGTCCAAGTCGGGGACCACCCTCGAGCCGAATGCCCTCTTCGCCTACGCCTGGTCGAAGCGGCGCTCGGGGGGAAGCTTCGCCGCGATCACCGATCCCGGCACTCCGCTCGCGCGGATGGCGGCCGAGAGACAGTTCCGTCGAGTGTTCGCCAACCCGCCCGACATCGGGGGTCGGTACTCGGTTCTCTCATACTTCGGCATGGTGCCGGCTGCGCTGCTCGGGTTCGATCCTGAGCTGATGGCGAGGAGCGCTCTGGAGATCGACCGCTTGGAGGCGGTGTCGTTCGGATTGGACATGGCGGCGGCAGCTTCGGAAGGACGGAACAAGGTGACCGTGCCGACTCCGGCGCTGCTTGCTCCTTTCGGCAAGTGGATAGAGCAGCTGATCGCCGAGTCCACCGGCAAGCACGGGATCGGGTGCGTTCCCGTTCCGACCACCGATGCCGAGGATGGGCCGGACCGGTTCCTGGCGCCCCTGGGGCAGGCACTGGAGCCGGCGATCCGGACCGGTTCGCCCGACAGCGTCACGGCCGGCAGCTTTGCGGCGGAGTTCTTCAGATGGGAGCTGGCCACGGCGGCTGCTGGCCACGGACTGGGCATCGATCCTTTCGACGAGCCCAACGTGGCCGAGTCGAAAGCGAACACGGCCAAGGTCCTCGACAACCTTCCCCTTCAGTCGCTACCCACGGAAGGCGTGGACCGTATGTGGGAGTGGTTGACCGAGACGGTGAACACGGGAGACTACGTCTCTTTGCAGGCATACCTTCCATTTGGTCAGGACGACGCGATGGAGCAGGCTCGCAAGTCGGTGCGCGACCGACTGGGCGGTGTCGCGACGACCGCAGGCTACGGCCCTCGTTTCCTTCACTCGACTGGACAGTTGCACAAGGGTGGTCCATCCAGCGTGGTAGCCGTGCAGATCGTGCCGACCGACGGATGGGGGGAACTGCCCATACCGGGGTATGAGTACGGCTTCGGGACGCTGATCGAAGCTCAGGCGATCGGCGACTTCCAGAGCCTGCAGACCCACGGCAGGCGAGTTCTGCATGTGGCCGCCGAAGATATGGGATCTCTGATCGCCTGAGCAGGTCCGGAACCCGGGCGGCAAGCGCCCGGGAACGACACTTCTGGAGGACTAGTGCAGATTGGCATGGTCGGCCTGGGCAAGATGGGCGCCAACATGGTGCGTCGGCTGCTGCAGGGAGGCCACGACGTAGTGGCGTTCGATCTCTCGGCTGAGGCCCGCCAAGAGGTCGCCAAGGAGGGTTCCGGCACCGCTTCGACACTGGCGGAACTGGCCCAGAAGCTGTCCCCTCCGAGAGTCGCCTGGGTGATGGTGCCGGCCGGGGAACCGACCACGTCGACCATCAGGTCGCTGGGCAGCCTGCTGTCCGAGGGCGACGTGGTGGTCGACGGCGGCAACTCCTACTTCGAGGATGCCCTGGCCCAGGCGCGGGAACTGCAGGAGTCCGGAATCGGCTTCGTGGACGCGGGCGTCTCGGGAGGCGTCTGGGGTCTCGAGGTGGGCTACTGCCTCATGGTCGGCGGCGACGCTTCGGTGGTGGCCAAGGTGGAGCCGGCGTTCCGCACGCTGGCTCCCGAAGATGGGTATGCACACGTGGGGCCGGTAGGAGCCGGCCACTTCGTGAAGATGGTCCACAACGGCATCGAGTACGGCATGATGCAGGCTTACGCCGAGGGATTCGAGCTCATGGGCAAGGCGGAGGAGTTCGGGCTCGACCTGCACCAGATCGCCGGCATCTGGCGGTACGGTTCGGTGGTGCGATCCTGGCTGCTGGAACTGATCGAAAGGGCGCTCGCTCCTGGTGCAGGCTTCGAGAATGTGAGAGGGGTCGTGTCGGACTCGGGTGAAGGTCGCTGGACGGTGCAGCAGGCCGTGTCGCGGGCAGTACCCCTGCCGGTCATCTCGGCCGCCCTCTTCGCTCGCTTCGCCTCCCGGGATCCCGACTCGCTGGCAGCGAGGCTTACCGCCGCCCAGAGGAACCAGTTCGGCGGCCACGCCATGGTGCTCGGGACGAGCTCCGGGGATCGACAGTGAGAATGTCTCTGCTTGCCGAGGCGCCTGCCGAGGGAGAGTCTCTGCTCGCCGAGGGAGAGTCTCTGCTCGCCGAGGGAGAGTCTCTGCTCGCCGAGGGAGCGATCCGGCGCGGGGAATCAGGCCACGGCCGGAGGTGCGGAGCCGGCGCAGGCCGTGGCGAGGCTGCGGCGTGACTTCGGCCCCGGTAAGCAATCCTCTCGCAGCCGGACTGGAGGGCGAGCGGCACAGCCCTCCGCTCGCCCTGGTGATCTTCGGCGCCTCGGGAGACTTGACCGCTCGCAAGATACTTCCGGCCCTCGAACGCCTTTCTCGTCGCCGTGCACTCGATCCGAACGTGACCATCGTCGGCGTCGCCCGCACGCACATGTCCGACGAGGAGTTCCGGAAACTGGCGCTGGACGCGGTCGACGGAGCCGGCCCTCGCTGGCGTGAGCTGGTCTCCAAGGCGCGCTACGTCTCGGGCGAGTACGGGCACCCGGACACGTTCGACAAACTGAAGCAGGTGCTGGACGATTTGGACTCCAACGCGGGCACAGGCGGCAATCGCCTGTTCTACCTGGCCACCATCCCCGAGGTGTTCTCGACCGTGGCCGAGACGCTGGGCAACCACGGTCTGGCCGAGCCCAAGTCCGGCTCGTTCGCTCGGCTCGTCGTCGAAAAGCCCTTCGGCCGGGATCTGCAGTCCGCTCAGGAGCTGGACCGGGCGATACACAAGTACTTCGGCGAGTCGCAGGTCTACCGGATCGACCACTACATGGGGAAAGAGACGGTACAGAATCTCCTCGCCCTGCGATTCGCCAACGCGATCTTCGAGCCGATCTGGAACCGCCACTACGTGGACAACATTCAGGTGACCGTGGCGGAGAGCATCGGTGTCGAGCACAGGGGCGGCTTCTACGAGACGGCCGGCGCGCTACGGGACATAGTGCAGAACCACGTGATGCAGGTGCTTGCGCTCATCCTGATGGAGCCGCCCTCGACGGTGGAGGCCGAGGGCATCCGGGACGAGAAGGTGAAGGCGCTGCGCTCCATGGAGATCCCCACCCGGCAGGAGGTGCTCGAGCGGGTGGTCAGAGGCCAGTACGACGCGGGCTGGGTTGCCGGCAACCAAGTTGCGGGCTATCGCGACGAAGACGGAGTTGCAGCCGACAGCCAGACCGAGACGTTCGTCGCCATGCGGCTGGCAGTGGACAACTGGCGTTGGGCGGGAGTGCCCGTGTTCGTGCGAACCGGTAAGTACCTCCCGGCTCGTTTCACCGAAGTGGTGCTGCAGTTCCAGAAGGTCCCGCACCTGCCGTTCCTGGGCAAGGAGAGCCGAGCCTCCCAAATGGGGACAAACGCGCTGGTGCTCAGGATACAGCCCGACGACGGCATCACCCTTCGCTTCACAGCCAAGGTGCCAGGGCAGGCCTTCAGGCTACGGACCGTGTCGATGGACTTCTCCTACGGTGGTGCGTTCCTCGAGGAGACGCCCGAGGCGTACGAGCGACTGCTTCTCGACGCGATGGTGGGAGATGCCACGCTCTTCATCCGCTCGGACGAAGTCGTTCAGGCGTGGAAGGTGATGGAACCGGTCATGGCGGCGTTCGCCGAGGGAGCGGTACCGCTGTCCCGCTACAAGGCCGGGTCGTGGGGACCGCAGGAGTCCGACAGGCTGCCTGCCCGCTCGGGCCGTTCCTGGGGGGCCGGATGACCACCGTCCACGCGTCGGACGGGCAGCCGAGAGTGCTCTGCCGGTGGTCCGGTCGCGGCGTGTCGGTCGAGCAGGTGGAGGTCGCAGCCTCCAAGCTCCGCTCCGGCGAGGAGACGGCGGCGACCCGGACCAGCGTGGTCAACCTGGCAGTGGTCGCCGACGACCTTGCCACCCTGGATCGAACGGGATCTGCGATGCGGCGGCTGGGGGCCCGGCACCCGGGCCGGACGGTGCTCATTTTGGCACGTCCCGAGGCTCCCGCGGGCATCGACGCCGAAGTGACGCTGCACGAAGCGGTCGCCGAGGGACATACGGTCTGGTGGGAGGAGGTCCGGATCGCGGCCGGGGGCTCTTGCGCCAGGCACTTGGACTCAGTCGTCGCGCCGCTTGCCGTCCGGCATCTTCCCCTGGCGGTGTGGTTCCCCGGCGCCCTGCCGCCACCCGGCGACAAGCTGGCCGCCCTAGCGGACGCAGTCCTGGTGGACGTCCGCTTCGCCGAGCCACTGGGTTGGGGTCGGGGTGACCTGGAGGCCGAGCTGGCCGCACTGGTGGAGCTGGCGAGGCGCTGCCCTGTCGTCGACCTGTCCTGGAAGCGGCTCACGCCGTGGAGGGAGCTCCTGGCAGTTCTGGCCGGCATGCCGTCGGTGGCACCCTTCCTTGCAGAGGTACGGTCGGCACACGTGTCGGCGCAGCCGGGTCCCCGCAGGCTGCTGGCCGGATGGCTGGTGTCCAGGCTGGGTCTCCGGCGGGACCGGGTATCGCTGGAAGACGCTCTCCACGCCAGTGTGTCGATCCACGCGGAAGTCGACGGGCGGCGTGCCACTTTGTCGGTGGAACGGACGAGCGACGAGCGGGTCGTGCGGGCCGTAGCCGTGGTGGACGGCCACGAAGAGCTTTCGCTCAGCGAAACGCTGCCCGAGCACGGCCTCACGTGGTCTCTGGCACGAGCGCTCTCCGACTTGGGGCCGGACCCGATCTACGAACATTCCCTTTCCGCCGCTCTAGGGTGGGGAGATGAACGGTGAGCTGATCGTCGTGGACGACGTGCCTGGAGCGTTCTCCGAGACCGTGATCTCCTCGTACGCGTCTCGGCTGGAGGAGACCTTCGCGCTGGCGCTGTCGGGAGGCCCGACAGCGAAACGCTCTTACGAGAGGCTCGCCGAAGAGGCGGGGGGCAAAGTCGACTGGTGGGATGTGGACTTCTACTGGAGCGACGAGCGCTGCGTCCCACCCGACCACCCCGATTCGAATCAGAGGATGGGCAGAGAGGCGCTGCTCGAACGGGTCGGCGGCGCCAACGCGGTCTACCCGATGAGTTGTGACGAGGGCACCGAGGCCTACCAGATGCGTGTCGCGGAGGTCGGCCACTTCGACTTGATCCACCTGGGGCTCGGTCCGGACGGTCACACGGCGTCGCTCTTTCCCGGCTCCCCCGCTCTCGGCGCCGACCGATCGAGGCTCGTCGTGCTGAACCACGACCCGAGCGGGAACAACCCGCACCGGCGTATGACGTTCACTCTGACCGCACTTGCCCGGTCCCGCTTAGTCGTGTTCACCGTTTCGGGAGAGTCAAAGGCGGAAGCGATGCTGGCGGTACGGAAAGGGGAGGCCCCCGCAGCCCAGGTGACAGCCGAAAAGGTCCTGTGGCTGGTCGACCGAGCGGCGGCTCCGTGGGGATGACTGCCGTAGAGGTGCTGCGGCGTGAGACCGTGCGCACCCGTATCCGGTCCTACTCCAGCGCAAGGCCGCGAATCGTCTGGACCGCCCAAGGTCCCATCTCCGGGCGGGTGCTCGTTTGACGCCTCATCCGGAGCCCAAGGCTTCGGCACGGATGTCGGCAAAGGCCGGAGCGCTCATAGCCGAGCTGCTGGCAGAGGTGGGCACCGAGGGGAACGAAGATCAGCTGACAGAGATACTGGCTACCGCCGTGCGCTTGGCCGGTACGGGAGCGGATCGGTTGGACCTGAAGATAACTCGGGCTGCGTTGGCGGAGATGGCCGAGGCGTTCAGAGTGTTCGCCCCCTACCGTGCGGTGCCAAAGGTGACCATGTTCGGCTCGGCTCGGACCCTGCCCGCCGACCCCATGTACGCCCAGGCCAGGGAGCTGGCGTCGCGCCTGTCGGCGGCGGGTTGGATGGTGGTCACCGGTGCCGGACCGGGCATCATGGCCGCCGGGCTCGAGGGGGCAGGGCGCGAACGCTCGTTCGGGATCAACATACGTCTTCCCATGGAGCAGGGCGCCAACTCGTTCATCGCTTCGGACCCGAAGTTGGTCGAGATGAAGTACTTCTTCACTCGCAAGCTGATGCTGATGAAGGAGTCGGACGGCTTCGCGGTCCTGCCGGGCGGGTTCGGCACGCAGGACGAGGCGTTCGAGCTGCTGACGCTGCTCCAGACGGGCAAGGCGCAACCTGCTCCCCTGGTGCTGGTCGACACGCCGGGCGGCGACTACTGGGAGTCCTGGCAACGGTTCGTCGACGACCAGCTGGAGAAGCGGGGGCTCGTGTCTCCCGACGACCTCTGCCTCTACCGGATCACCGACAACGTCGACTTGGCCGCTGCTGAACTGCTCGGCTTCTATCGCAACTACCACTCCTGCCGCTTCGTGGGTGAGCTGCTGGTCGTCCGCTTGCGGGTGATCCCGCCTGCCGACCAGCTGAGGGTGCTCTCGGCCCAGTTCGCGGACATCTGTGGCGAGAGGGGCCTTTACCAGGTCTCTCCTCTTCCACCCGAACGGGCGGAGAAGGACCACCTGGAACTGCCTCGACTGGCGTTCAAGTTCGACAGGGTGCACCACGGACGGCTGCGACAGCTCATCGACGCGCTGAACAGCCTACCGGTGGCGCAGTTGGCCGGGGGCGATCCGGCGCGGGAGGCAATGGCTCTCGACGCGGGCATCGGCCCCGACCTGGAGAGGCACAGGGCTCGCTGAAGCAGCGGAGACTGCCCAGCGGAGCGGAGACCGGCAGGGCTGCCGGAATGCTCCGCCGGAGTCTGCAAGGGAGTCCTCCGGAGCCTCTAGTTTCGGGGCAAAACGGTCGATACGATACCAATGGCGAACCGGCATGCAGACTCGACCACGTGCAACCAGTCGACCGTGCGGCGCCTGCCGCAGGACGGCGCTGGCGTACGCTCCGACGTCCATCGAGTGGATGTCCACACGTGGGGAGCCGAGTGGTCCCTGCAGGGCAAGGTGCAGGCGTCGGCCTGCTCGGTGGTCGACGGCTGGCTGGTCACCGAGGCGTCCACCATGCCGGGGCAGGGAAAGTCGATACGCCTCCGTCGACACGCCGACGACTGCGGCACATGGCACATACTGTCCCGCGAGGCGAGACTTGGGTCCGTCCGGCGCTGCAGGAGGATCACCGACAACGATCGGGCGGTGCTGACCGGTGTCGACGGAGTGGCACAGCTGGCACTGCGGTCGGGCGGGCCGACCGGAATCCACGCGGTCCGCTCCGATGGCCGTCCCGTGTTCGTCGCCTCGGCCGTCCGTGTCGGCCTGGGCGGCTCTGCCAACAACGGTGGTCGTAGCCAGGAGATGACCGACGTGGGACTCGAACTGATCCGCTTGAACTACGGCACCCCATTGGGACTCCTCGGCCTGATGAGCCTGCTCGTGGTGTCGCTCGTGTCGCCTGGCGCATACCGACGGATCACGACCGCCGCCTGAGACTGGCCGCCAAGCACGACATTCCCGAGAAGTGGCTGCCCGACATCGGGTGCCATCGCAAACCTCGCCCGACCGACACCGGCCGAACTGCGTCAGGGTTCGTCCGGCGGCAGTTCGTCTGGCGGGGGGCGGAGTATCGCCGCCGCCTTCTCCACCGCGCGTCTGGCCCGTGTCATTCTCCGCTCGTCGGCAGCGGCACCGTCCTCTCCATCCAGGGCCAGCCGCAGCCTGTCCATTGCCGCGTCGGCCAGCCGTTCGGCGATGGCCTCCAACTGGTCGTAGACCTCCTCCAACCGATCCCCCTCGGGACCGGGCCGATCAACCACGCTGACTCACCTCTGCGCTCGGGCTCTCCAGGCGAACGTCGAATAGGGCACGTCGAGCACATCCCTCCCCGCTATGTCCGGGTGCCTCCGGGTCATCTCCTTCAACCGGTCGAGCAGCCGCCGACGGTCGTCCGGATCCATAGTAAGAGCGCCGCCCCTGGGAAGGCTTGTCTTGGAGGGCCTGTCTTCGAGGGGGGCTCTGGGCCCGTGCCGGTGCGACATACACGATTAAGCTGGCCAGGGTGCCACCAGCCACACCGTCGGTCGCGGCAGCCACCTCGGCCACGGTGCGCGCCGACCTGGCAGTCGTCGGGGGGGGCGTGGTGGGCATGTCCTGTGCGTGGGCTGCTGCGGAAGCCGGGATGTCGGTAGCGCTGGTCGACCCCTCCCCCGGTTCGGGGGCCAGTGGAGTGGCGGCGGGCATGTTGGCGCCGGCGACCGAGTCGCAGTTCACCGAAGCGGAGCTGTCGAAGGCGAACGTGGCGTCCCTGGCCATGTGGCCCCTGTTCGCCGAGAGGCTGGAGCGGCGCAGTCGCTCCGAAGTGGGGCTCCGGACCGAAGGGACACTGGTGGTGGCCGCAGGTCCCCCGGATCGGCCCGTCGTCGAGCAGGCCCGGACGTTCCTGGCCGAGACAGGCTTCGCCGTCATCCGCCTCTCCTCCAGGGAGCTGCGAGCGATGGAGCCGTCGCTGTCGTCGGCGGCGGGCGCGTTCGCCGTGCCAGGCGATCTCCAGGTGGACAACCGTGCACTGCTGTCGGCGCTGCAGGCCGCCCTGGCGGAGTCGGGCGTCGTAACCGTCCGTTCCAAGGTCGCCGCGCTCGAATGGCGCGACGGCGCAGTCGTCGGTGCCACCACTCTCGGGGGGACTTCCGTCGAGGCGGCGACGGTGCTGCTCGCGGCGGGGGCTTGGTCTACCGGGATCGGGCAGTTGCCGGCCCCCCTCCCCCTGCGGCCGGTCAAGGGCCACATCCTCAGGTTGGAGGGAGATCCGGCGAAACCGCTGCTGTCCCATACTGTCCGGGCAGTGGTGTCCGGACGCGCGTGCTATCTGGTGCCTCGAGCCGACGGGTCGGTAGTGGTAGGCGCGACGATGGAGGACAGGGGCTTCGACGGGAGGTTGATGGCGGGGGCGGTTGGCGACCTGCTCGAGGACGCTCGGACGCTAGTTCCCGCGCTGGGCGAGACCGCTCTGGCGGAGGCCTCGGTCGGGTTCCGGCCCGGCTCGCCGGACAACGCTCCGCTGGTCGGGCGGTGGCATGCCGACGGGCTGCTGGTGGCCTGCGGGCATCACCGCAACGGGATCCTGCTCGCTCCGCTGACGGCCGATGCCATCCTGGCTACGCTGGAGGGCTCCGAACCGCCTCCTGCTGCGGCAGCTTTCGATCCATCCAGGCCTGCCGTCGCAGCCGTGCGCCGGAAAGTCGCCTCTCCACCACCGTCCCCGGTGGCCGGCGCAGGAAGGAACACGGACAGGGAGATGAGTGTTGGCTGACACGATCACCATCGAGTTCAACGGGCGGGGCACGGACGTGGCCGGCGACTGCACGGTCGAATCCCTTGTGTGCGCGCTGACCGGTTCGAGCGAGGCGGCGGGCATCGCCGTAGCGGTCAACCGCGAGGTGGTTCCTCGAAGCGACTGGAAGGGCTTCCGGGTCAGCGAAGGGGACCGGGTGGAGGTTCTGACTCCTGCGCAGGGCGGATAGGAGAGCCTGACGGTGTCACTCGGTCAGCTCCGTGCGGGGCAGGGCACGCACGCGGAAGTGCCAGACGATGCGCTCGAGATTGCCGGCCGGAAGTTCGGCTCCCGTCTCTTCGTCGGCACTGGAGGCCTGCCCAGTCTCGACGTGTTGGACCAGATTCTGGCGTCGTCGAAGGCGGAGGCGGCGACGGTCTCCATGCGCCGCGCCGACCCGCGGGCCAGGTCCAACACCGAGACGGTCTTCGAGGTGCTGGAGCGGTCGGGCGTGGCTCTCCTTCCCAACACGGCCGGATGCATGACAGCCAAGGAGGCTGTGCTCACTGCGCAGATGGCGCGGGAGGCGCTCCACACCGACTGGGTGAAGCTGGAGGTCGTCGCAGACGAGCGAACGCTGCTGCCGGATCCGTTCGGGCTGCTGGACGCGGCGGAGGAGCTGGTGGCAGAGGGCTTCTCCGTGCTGGCCTACACGAACGACGATCCCGTCCTCGCGGCTCGCCTGGAGGGGGTCGGTTGTGCGGCTGTCATGCCGGCCGGATCACCCATCGGCACCGGCCTCGGAGTCCGCAATCCGCACAACATCGCCTTGATCGTAGAGCAGGCCCGAGTGCCGGTGGTGCTGGACGCCGGGATCGGGACTGCTTCCGACGCAGCCGTGGCGATGGAGCTCGGGTGCGACGCCGTGCTCGTCGCTTCGGCCATCACCCGCGCAAAGGACCCGGTCAGGATGGCGGCGGCGATGGCGGCGGCGGCCGATGCCGGCCGCCTCGCGTTCCGGGCGGGCAGGATACCGCGCATGTTCCACGCGCTGGCGTCGAGCCCGGAGGCGGGCAAGGCCGAGTGGTGAGACGGCCGCCGGGGACCTCGTCTCCCGTAGGCCCTCCTGTAGCGTTGACGATCGCCGGCTCCGACTCGGGCGGCGGGGCGGGACTGCAGGCCGACCTGAAGACATTCGCCGCCCTGGGAGTGTTCGGCACATCCGCCGTGACCGCCGTGACCGCCCAGAGCACGGTGACCGTCGAGGCCCTCGACACCGTGGCCCCCTCGCTGGTGGCTCTACAGGTCCGGACGGTGGTGGACGACATGCGGCCGGCGGCCGCAAAGACCGGCATGCTGGCCACCGGAGAGACGGTCCGGGTGGTGGCCGGACTGGTGGCGGACGGTGTGCTGCCGCCGCTGGTGGTCGACCCCGTCCTGGTGGCCTCGACCGGCAAGGCTCTCTCGGGACCGGATGTGGTGGATGCGTACGTGCGCCACCTGCTACCCGTGGCTCACGTCGTGACGCCCAATCTGGCGGAGGCGGCGATCCTCGTAGGGCATCCCGTGTCCACGTTGGACCACATGCGAGAAGCGGCGCTCGAGATCGCGGCGCTGGGGCCGACGTGGGTGGTTGTCAAAGGCGGCCACCTGGCGCCGGCAGCGGGCACGAAGGGCAGGGCGGTCGACGTCGTATGGGACGGGACCCGTCTGTCCGAGATCGGGACCCCGTTCGTGGACACGACCAACGTCCACGGTACCGGCTGCACGTTCTCCGCCGCCGTCGCAGCCTTCATCGCCTCGGGGAAGGTCACCGGAGAAGCGATCGATTCGGCCAAGCAATACGTCCATCGGTCCATTGCCGGAGCAGCATCCTGGCGACTGGGAGCCGGGCACGGTCCACTGGACCACTTCGGGTGGTCCGTTCCCCATAGCCTCCCGGCCGACCAGCGCCTGCCGCACCCGCTTGCCTGAGATGCGCCCCACGCTGCGGCCCGTCGCCGTGGCCCTGGGCGTTCTCTGGCTGGCGGACGGCCTTCTGCAGCTGCAGCCGGCGATGTTCCACCTGGGTCCGAACGGATTGGCGGCGACTCTGGCAGACAACGCGATGGTCAGTCCGGTCCCTTTCTACACCGCCATCGAATCCAGCTTCGTCCAGTTCGTGGTGTTGCACATAACTTGTGCCAACTGGTTCTTCGCCGGTGCTCAGATTGCGATCGGAGCGGCTATTTCCCTAGGTGGCCTGTTGGAAGGCAGGATGACCAAGGGGGGACGGGCAGCGCTGCGGCTAGGGTTGGCCGCGTCCGTCCCGTGGGCCGTCGGAGTGTGGATCTTCGGCGAGGCGTTCGGGCAGATGATCTTCCCCCAGTCCAACATGGCCGTCGCAGGGTCGCCCGGTGCCGCGCTCCTCTACGGGGCAGTCGCAGCGCTGTTGCTGCGGCCCAGCGCCGCAGGGGCGCTCGTCGCCTGGGTGGTGATGTGGGACGGCACGGGACTGCTGCTGCTGGAAAGGGGCAACTGGGCCCCCGACGGTCTGGCAGCCCAAGTGGCGGCTCATGCTTCGGGAGAACCGCATCTCCTGGCCTCCGTGGACCGCGCCGTGTCCGCAGCGTTGGCCGGTTCCGGTCTACCTGCTGCTCTGGGGATGCTCATAGTGCAGGTGCTCGTCGGCCAAGCGGCGTGGAGGCCGATCACGCGTCGCGCCTCGATCCTGCTCGGAGCCGGGGTCTCCCTTGTCTACTGGTTCGTGGGCCAGAATCTCGGAGGGGTGCTGTCCGGCCACGCCACAGACCCCAGCCTCGGACCTGCCGCCATGCTGCTCGCCTGGCTGCTGTGGCGCTCCACGTACGAGGCGGAGCGCCAACGGACCGCCTACGCGGGCGATCCTCCTCCGGCCACCTTGACTCCCCACGCCAGCAGCACCAGGTCGTAGCTGCCGCCCTCGTCCGCAGCGCCGGTCTCGATGCGTTCCAGCCGGTCCAGGCGCACTCCGGGAAAGTGTCCGTCCAACCGGTCCTCGGTGTACCGACGTGCAGGGTCCGGCGGACCTGGAGCACCTTTGGCGATACCGTCCGCGTGGTGGCCGACGACGAACAGGTGGCCCCCCTCGACGAGAGCTTCGCTGGACCGGGCGAACACCTGCTCCCGGTGTGCCGGCTCCGGATGGAGGTTGGCCATCACCACCAGGTCGAAAGTGGCGGGCGCCGGTGACCACCTGTAGAGGTCCTGGTGGACCGCCTTCACCTCCACGCCGGCCGCTTCCGCGGCCTCACGGGTCTTCTCCAGGCCCACCGACGAAGCGTCCACGGCTGTCACGTCCCATCCCACACTGGCGAGCCATACCGAGTTGCGCCCCGTGCCCGCGCCCAGGTCCACCGCCCGACCCGGCTCCAGGCCGTCGACCAGGTCCACCAGCAACCGGTCCGGTTCCGTCGACCACGGATGGGAAGGGTCCGAGAACCGCCTGTCCCAATCACTTCCAACGCTCATGCCGCTCCTGTTACGTCGATGTGGTTTCGGTCGCAACTGTTCTACAGGTTCGCGGCGGTGTCACCTGCGAGACGTCGACCAAAATGCGGTGCGGCGCCGCCCGCGCAGGGTAGGAAGCGGCCATGTCCGACATCTTTCAAGTTCTCGGCCGCGACCATGCAGAAGTGCGTTCCATGCTCGACCAGCTGGAGTCTTCGAGGCCCGAGAGGCAGCCACCGCTGCCCGAGCAGGCCTCTGAGCGGCACAAGCTGGTGCAGCACCTGGTCGTAGAGGAGTCCAAGCACGAAGCGGTGGAGGAGATGTACTTCTGGCCCGCCGTACGGGAGTCGGTGCCGGACGGCGACGACCTGGCCAACACTGCGACAAGCCAGGAGACCGAAGGCAAGAAGCTCCTGGAGACGCTGGACAGCGCCGATCCGCACGACGCAGAGTTCGAGACCTTGCTTGCCAAGTTCATAAGCGCCGGCCGGCACCACATCCACTTCGAGGAGACGCAGGTCTGGCCGGGCCTACGCAAGTCTCTGGACGCACAGAAGCTGGACGAGCTGGGAGCCCAGGTCGACGAGGCGAAGGCGACCGCCCCGACTCGGCCCCACCCCGCCACGCCGCCGAAGCCGGGAGTGTTGAAGACCATCGGCGCCGCTGCGGCGATAGCGGACCGGGCACGAGACGCGGCCACCGGCAGGGATTGACCTCCGGTCCGGAGGGGGGCAGGCCAGGCCGGTACCGCCAGGGAGCGAAGCACTCCTGGGATCAACCGCCTCCGTCATGGTGCGGGCCCCGTTGCAGGGCGACCGTGTGAGACGGGTCCGCAGCCGACTGCTTGCCTGCTTCGTACACCGACCAGCGCTTGCATAGGGCACCTACCAGCAGAAGCGCCCCCGCGGCCACCTGCCCGGTCCGGAACCGGCCTGCGGCCAGTGCCGTCACTGCCCCGCCGAAGGCGGAAGCGCTACCGATCATCTCGACCCGACCAGCGGTCCCCTTCTTGTACACGATTCCCGGCAGGCCCATCCGCCGGTGGGATACTTTCGCCGCTGCCAGTTCGAGGGCCGCCCCGAGTGCCGCGAAGCGCCGGACGGCAGCAGAGCCTTCGATGCCCAGGGAGATCATCGCAAGTCCTCCCGCTGCTGCGGCGGAGCTGCCGGCGAACTCGAACGGCAGGGCGACTCGCGCTTCGTGCCACACGGGAACGGCGGTGTCCGCCAGCAGCACCGCGGTGTAGGTGGACATGCCCAGGCCCATCAAGCCCGCGGCGTAACCGGCCACGGCCGTAGGGACCGGGTAGCGGCCGCTCATCTCCCCTGCAGCGGCCGCCGCCACCGCCGCACCGAATCCACTTATCAGCCAGGACCCGACGCTCATCGGCGACGTCGGCTTGAACACCCGGAGCATGTTGAGGAACCTCCCCGGCCGGCCGAGATCCTTGACCAGCAGGGGCATGCTGACCACCACCGCACCCGCCGCTATGAGGCGCCCATGACGTGCGATCGCACGGTCACCCTTCGCCGATGCCGCTGCCGCCATCACCGCTGCCGCACCGGCCGTTCCTCCGGTGAAGAAGTAGACCGGGATAGGCCACTCCCACACCGGCTGGTTCAGGATCGGCAGCCCGTAGTAGGACCGCGGTTCGGCGTCGGGCACCATCGGCCGCTCGCCACGACTCTTCGGGCTCACCGTGACCTCCTGACGGACGGCAGAGCCTTGATGGACGGCAGAGCCTTGATGGACGGCAGAGTCCTGACGGAAGCCCAAGCGCCGAGCGCAAGTGCGATGCCGGCCGCGGCGGCGGACAGCCACATCTGCCCCAGGTCGGCCGTGGGAACCTTCGCAGCGGGCGGCAGCCCGTACACCTCCGGCTCGTCCAGCAGAAGGAAGAACGCTCCCGTCCCCCCGACGCCGTCAGCGGGATCGTCTCCGTAGAGCCGGGCGCTCTCCACCCCTGCCCGGCGGAGCTTCGCAACTCTCTCTCTGGCCCGCTCGCGAAGACTGTCCAGCTCTCCGAACTGAATCGACTCCGTAGGGCATGCCTTGGCACAGGCCGGCTTCATGCCTGCCTTGAGGCGGTCGTAGCAGAGAGTGCACTTCCAGGCACGGCCGTCGTCCTGGCGCTTGTCGATCACGCCGAACGGGCACGCCGGGACGCAGTAGCCGCAGCCGTTGCACACGTCCTCCTGCACGACCACCGTGCCGAACTCCGTGCGGAACAGCGCTCCCGTGGGGCAGACGTCCAGGCATCCGGCCCTGGTGCAGTGCTTGCACACGTCGGAAAGCATCAGCCACCGCATGCCGGCGGCACCTGCGTCCGCCGTGTCGGGAGGACTGCCACTGACGGATCCCGGCCCCGAAGGCGGGGTCACCCGCTCCACCGGCTGCTCGATGAACGCCACGTGCCGCCAGGTGTCCGCTCCGAGGCTGACCGTGTTGTCGTAGGACATGGATGTCAGCTTGATGCCGTCCTCCGGCACATGGTTCCACTCCTTGCACGCCACCTCGCACGCCTTGCAGCCGATGCACAGCGACGTGTCGGTGAAGAAGCCGACCCGCGGGGGGTGCTCTCGATAGCCGGCAGCCGAAGCCGGGTCGCTATCCCCT
>JAJYPS010000141.1 GCA_021795215.1 Actinomycetes bacterium | reverse complement strand
GGGCCCCGTGTTCTGCACCACCAGCGACTCGTCTCCGGAGAAAGCGGGAAAGCGGTTGGCCAGTACCCTGACCGCCCAACCGCCTGCCGGGCCCGAGATCTGCAGGTTTACCTTTTGGGACGGCTCTGCGCCGGGGCAGAACGGGCAGGGTCGTCCCTCCCGCGAAGGCGCTTCGGCCGACAGGGGACGAAACGCCGACGGTCGTCCAGCTCTCGAGGCGCTCACCACGACCCATCTGCCCGTCAACGGGTCCAGGCGGAGTTGGCTGGACTGCATGGCCCACGTGTCCGGCCCCTCGGACGGAGCCACCGGCAAGTGCTCTGGATATTGCACCCGCCCACGCTATCGCTGGCTGCTCTGGTAGACATCGGCTCGGTGTCCGCCGGGCAGGTGTTGTTCGACTTGACGCTGATCGGTCACGTGTCCGCCGCTGTGGTCGGCTTCTCGGCGATCACTTTGACCGGGCTGAACGCCCACCGCCTGAAGGGCTTCGGGAGAGCCGTGACGGGTTCCGACGACGGCAGTGCTGGGGCGCTTGCGGAAGGCAGGGAAGCGAAGGTGCGCCAGTTCTTCGCGCCCGGCCCGAACCTGGCTTCTCGCAGCATCTATCTGGTGGCGGTCGCCGGGCTGGCGCTGCTTGTCGAGTCCGGCCGCTTCGCCTGGGCACTGCAGACGTGGCTCGTCGGTGCGTCTGCGCTGTGGCTGTTCTGTGTGGTGGTGGCTGAGGTGGTTCTCTGGCCGGCCGAGCGAGCGGTGCAGCAGGAGCTCGCGGCGCACCAGGAGCCAGCATTGCCGTCGCCGGAGGTGCGCCGCGAGACCGTGCGCCTTGCCGGGCGGATCGTGGCCGGGGCGATCGTCGTGGATCTCGGGCTTGCGGCCGCTTTCGCCCTGATGGCAGTGCAGCCTCGCTGAGCTGAGCTGAGCTGAGCTGAGCTGAGCTGAGCTGAGCTGAGCCGAGCCGATGTGGGCCGTGCGCCCGCGCTCTAGTCTCGCTGCGTGCGCTCTTCTGTGGGGACGTCGCAACCTCTGCGGTCGAGTGGGTCGGAACCTCTGCGGTCGAGTGGGTGGGCTTGCGGTGTGGAGCCGGGCGACGACGACTGTGCCGGCGCGGAGAGGGTCGGGACCGGTAAAGGCGGGACCCTGCGGTGAGACGGGTGGGACATCTGCCCGAGCCGGCCGCCGAGGTGCGACTGGCGTACATGGACCACGCGGCGACGTCGCCGCCGCGGCCGGAGGCGATCGAGGCGATGATGCCCCACCTGGGTCGGTGGTTCGGCAACCCGTCGGGGTCTCACTCGGTGGCGCGCCAGGCGAAGGCGGCGCTGGACAGTGCCCGGGACAGGATCGCGGAGGTGCTGGGAGTTTCTCCGCTGCGAGTCGTGTTCACCAGCGGCGGGACGGAGGCAGACAATCTGGCGGTGCTGGGAGCTGCGCGCAAGGGCACCGGCCCGGTCGTGTGCCCGGCGTCGGAGCACCATGCGGTGCTGGAGCCGGTCCGCGCGTCAGGCGGTGTGACCGTGGCGGTGGACGGCAACGGAGTGGTGGACCTGGCGGCGCTGGAGGAGGCGGTCCGCGACGGCGCCGCCCTGGTGTCGGTTATGGCGGTGAACAACGAGACCGGAGCGCTGTCGCCGCTGAGGGAGGTGGCGGACCTGGTACGGCGCCGCGCGCCGGGAGCGCTGCTGCACACCGATGCGGTCCAGGCCGCGCCGACGTTCGACCTGGCGGAGCTGGCGGCCGGGTTCGACATGGTGAGCGTCGCCTCGCACAAGCTGGGTGGCCCGAAGGGGGTGGGCGTTCTGGTGACGGGCAGCGAGCACCTGCCCCTGGTGCTGCACGGGGGTGCGCAGGAAGGTGGAAGGCGGCCAGGGACGCAGGACGTGGCCGGAGCGGTGGGGATGGCGACGGCGTTGGAGGCGTCGGCCCGGCACCGCGCCGCCGAGAGAAGTCGGGTCGGCCGTTTGAGGGACGTGCTGTCGGAACGCATCAGGGCGTCGGTTCCGGCAGCGGTGGAGACCTGCGCCGACGTGCCACGCGCGCCGGGCCACCTGCACATGCGATTTCCGGGGATGGAAGCGGAGGAGATCCTGTTCCTGCTGGACGAGAAGGGAGTCTGCGCGTCGTCCGGTTCGGCCTGCGCGAGCGGGGCTTCCCGGCCGAGCCATGTGCTGTCGGCGATGGGCATACCGGAAGCGGAGGTGCGGTCCGCCGTTCGGTTCTCGCTCGGTTGGACCACCACGGCGGACGACGTCGAGCAGACGGCCGAGGCGGTGGCGGCTGCGGTTGGGCAACTGCTGGCAGCAGGGAGCCGGGCATGCGTGTGATGGTGGCCATGTCGGGAGGTGTGGACTCCTCGGTGGCGGCCGCCCTGGCAGTGGAGCGGGGCTGGACCGTGACCGGGGTGACGTTGAAGCTGTGGGGTGGTCAGTCCGACTCGGGATGCTGCTCGGTGTCGGACGTGGAGGACGCTCGCCGGGTGTCCGCTTCGCTGGGCATCGCCCACCATGTGTTCGATTTCAGCGACGAGTTCGACCGTCACGTGGTGCAGCCGTACGTGGACGCCTACGCAGTGGGCCGCACGCCGAACCCGTGCATCGAGTGCAACCGGCACCTCAAGTTCGACCGGCTGCTGCAGAGGGCGGTCCGGCTCGGCTTCGACGCCGTGGTCACGGGCCACCACGCCAGGGTCGCCGCCGGGCCCGGCGGGGCGCCTCTCGTCCATCGGGGTAGGGATGCGGCGAAGGACCAGTCGTACGTGCTGTCCATGCTGCGCGGTGAGCAGCTCCGCAGGGTGCTCCTGCCGATCGGGGACCTGACCAAGGCGGAGGTGAGGGCGATCGCTGCCCGTCGGGGGTTGGCGACCGCAGCCAAGCCGGACAGTCTGGACACTTGCTTCATCTCCGCCGCCGCAGGGGGCAGGGAGGCGTTCCTGGCGTCGCGGATAGCGGTCCGTCCCGGGCGCCTGGTGGACCACGCCACAGGTGCGGTTGTGGGGTCCGTCCCCTCGGTGCAGATGGTGACGGTGGGCCAGCGCCGAGGACTCGGTGCGGGAAGCGGCCGCGGGCGCCGGTACGCGGTGTCGGTGGACATCGACAGAGGCGAGGTGAGAGTTGGAGGACGGGACGACCTGCTGACCGACCGCCTGGTGGTGGAGGACTGGCAGTGGACGGCGGAGCCGGCCGAGGGCACGCGGCTGTGGTTCCAGTCGAGTGCCCACGGCGCTCCTGCCCCCGGCACGGTGGCCCGCACCGGTGAACGGGTGCAGCTGCACTTCGACATGCCACAGAGAAGGCCGGCGCCGGGACAGACGGTGGCCGCATACAGCGGTGACGCCGTGATCGGGTCCGGCCTGGTGTCCGGCACGCGCCTTTTCTGATCCACCGCTGGCGTCGGCGACGGGAGCGGATGGGCGTCCAGTGGTTCGCCCGGCCTGCCGGGTTGCCGGGCGGATCTCCGTTCGGGCGACTCGGCCGTCTGGCTACGTTGCTCTTCCGTGGCCAAGCGATCTCCGGAGTCGGTCTCTGCTCGTATAGACGAGCTGAAACAGCTGATCGACCACCACCGTCGCCGCTACCACCAGCTGGACGACCCCGAGATATCCGACGCGGAGTTCGACGATCTGGTCAGGGAGATGAGCTCGCTGGCGGCGTCGTTGCCGGACGACCAGGCTGCGCCGCTTGTCGAAGGAGTCGGGTCCCAGCCGTCGCCTCTGTTCGCGCCGGTGCTGCACCACACGGCCATGCTCAGCCTGGACAACGTATTCGACGACGACGAGCTGGCAGCGTGGGGTCGCCGGGTGGAGCGGCTGGTGGAGGGTGCCACGGATGCACTCGTGTGCGAGCTGAAGATCGACGGTATCGCCGTGTCGCTGCGCTACGTAGGCGGTCGCCTGGCCCAGGCGGCGACTCGGGGGGACGGG
>JAJYPS010000063.1 GCA_021795215.1 Actinomycetes bacterium | reverse complement strand
GCAGTCCTGCGCCTGCGTAGGTGTAAAGGAGGGTCGATATCAGGTTCGCCGGTCCGAGCCCGGCCAGCTCTGCCGCGAGAGGCGTCAGCGCGCCGGCCGCTCCCGCCGCGGTCGACAGGGCGGCGCTCCTGCCGAAGGTGCGGGACCGATGGCGCTCGGGGGTGTGGGCCAGCACGCCTTCCACCAGTGCCGCCACGAACAGCCCTCCGCTCGGCGGCAGGAAACCGAAGACCGCGCTGAGCCAGATCCCAGTCGGCGACGGGACGGTCGCCAACCAGACGCCGGTTGCCGCCATGAGACAACCGGACAGGACCAGCGCCGTCCTCGGCCCGCCTCTCCCGTGCCCGCCTCTTCGCGAGAGCGCAGACAGGAGCGTGGTGTAGGCCAGCCCGATCACCACTGACGCACCCGACAGGACGCCTATGTCCGCTGCAGCCATGCCGTGGCTGCGAGCGTCGACCACGAAGACGATGGTCAGAAGACCGGTGCCGAATGCCCTGAGTGAGTCGATCAGGTACAGGGCCCGCCGCTGCGCACCGCCGGGCGCCCAAGCCGACAACACTTCCTGCCGGTCCGGTGGCATGAGAGCGGGCGACGGGAATCGAACCCGCACCACCAGCTTGGAAGGCTGGGGCTCTGCCGTTGAGCTACGCCCGCGTGGCCGTCAGGCCGTCGGGGAGGGGGGACTCGAACCCCCGACCACCTGCTCCCAAAGCAGGTGCGCTACCACTGCGCCACTCCCCGGGGACCGACCGGCCGATGCCGGACCGCGCCGCCCGTCAGCGGACAAGGTTAGCTCCCCGAGCCGAGAAGCGCTCGGGGCGAGATACACCTGCTCTGTCGATAGAGTAGGCCTCCTGTATGCGCGCCAGCACCGAATCCCTCGAAGGGAACAGGGTCAAGCTCTCCATAGAAGTGGAAGAGGCCGAGATCGACAAGGCAGTGGAGCGTACCTATCGCCGCATGGCCGGCCAGGTCCGGATACCGGGGTTTCGCCCGGGCAAGGTCCCTCGTAGGATCCTCGAGGCCCGTCTCGGTGCGGGCACTCTGCGGCTCGAGGCCATCCAGGACGCTCTGCCGGACCTCTACGCCGAGGCGATCAGGGACGCCGATGTGGATGCCATCGCCTCGCCCGAGATCGACATCACGGACGGCAAGGAGAGCGGGCCGGTGACGTTCGACGCCGTCGTGGAGGTTCGCCCGACGGTGTCGATCGCGGGTTACGAAGGTCTGCAGGTCACCATGACCCGCCCGTCGGTGTCGGACGAGGACGTGGAGGCTCAACTGGTGCGCATGAGGGAGCAGGGATCGCATCTGGAGACCGTGGACCGTCCGGCAGCGGACGGGGACATGGTCACGATCAGCGTGTCCGCGACTCGAGACGGGAAAGCTCTGCCGGGCATGACGGTGGACGACGTCGAGTACCGGATCGGGTCCGACGACCTCGTCGCCGGCCTCGACGCTGCCATAGTCGGCGTGGAGAAGGGGGCGACTGCCACTTTCGACACGACCGCTCCCGATGGGGAGCAGGCAAGCTTGTCGGTGTCGGTGTCGGAGGTCAAGGAGCGGGTGCTCCCCGAGGCGACCGACGCGTGGGCTGCAGACGTGTCGGAGTTCGAGACCCTGGAGGAGCTGCGTGAGGCGCTGCGTCAGCGTCTGATCGAGGTGTCGCGTATCAACACCCGGGCGCAGTTCCAAGAAAGGGTCGTCGAGGCACTGGTGGCGCTGGTGGCCGACGACCCGCCCCAGGTGCTGGTGGACGAAGAGGTGCGAGACAGGCTGGAGCAGCTTGCCCACCGTCTGGAGCGCCAGGGCGTGTCGATGGACCAGTACATGAGGGCCACGGGCACGGAGGGGGGCGAGCTGGTGGCACAGGCAACCGAAGGAGCAGCGGACGCGGTCAAGGCCGATCTTGCGCTACGGGCTCTGGCGTCCGAACGCGGCATCTCGATCAGCGAAGACGAGATGGACGAGGAGTTGGCCCGCATCGGGGAGCAGGTCGGCCAAAGCGCGGGACAGGTCAGGCTGCAATTGGAGCGCAGCGACCGGCTGACCGCTATACGCTCGGAGATGCGGAAGCGCAAGGCGCTCGAATGGCTTGTCGAGAACGTGAGCGTGGTGGACGAGCAGGGCAAGCCGCTCGACCGCAGCGAGCTGGGGCTCTCCGACGAGGCTCAGCAGCGAAGCGGCGAGTCGGAGGACATGGGCGGGACGACCGGAGAAGGAGCGCCGTGAGGGTTTACGACTACATGGTGCCTACTGTCATCGAACAGAGCAACCGCGGGGAGCGAGCGTACGATCTTTACTCGCGGCTGCTGAGGGAGCGGATCATCATCCTGGGTACGCCCATAGACGACACCGTCGCCAATCTCGTCTGTGCGCAACTGCTTTTCTTGGAGGGAGAGGACCCCGAGCGGGAGATCAATCTCTACATCAACTCGCCAGGAGGCGAGATAACTGCACTGCTGGCGATCTACGACACGATGAACTTCATCAAGCCACCCAAGAGCACGTTCTGCTTCGGCCAGGCCGCATCGGCGGCGGCAGTGCTTCTCGCGGCGGGGACCAAGGGGATGAGGTTCGCCCTGCCCCACGCTCGCGTGCTGCTGCACCAGCCTTCGGGCGGTGTCGGTGGGCAGGCGACCGACATCGAGCTGCAGGCTCGGGAGATCCTTCGCATGAGGGACACCCTGAACCAGATGCTCTCTTCGGACACGGGCCAGTCCGTCGAGAAGATCACCAAGGACACAGACCGCGACTTCATCATGAGTGCCGACGAGGCGAAGGAGTACGGCATCATCGACGAGGTGCTCAAGACGCGGGAGCCGGCGCTGTCCCCGGCGGGTCTCTCCTGAGGCCATGACCGGCGCCCGGGCCTCCGAGCTCGTCCTGCGGTCGCACGGCACCGCCACGAGCCGACTCGGCCGGCTGCTGCTGTGCAACGAGACGACGAGGGTACGGATGCACAGGGATTGTCGTACCACGGACCGAGAGCATCCGTGGTTGGCTTCGCACAGGGGGTCCGATGGCGCGCAGTCTTGACGGTAGCGACATAGTCAAGTGCAGCTTCTGCGGAAAGTCGCAGAAGCAGGTGAAGAAGCTGATCGCCGGTCCGGGCGTATACATCTGCGACGAGTGCATCGATCTGTGCAACGACATCATCGAAGAAGAGGCCGTAGACTCCTCGGAGTTGCGGCTGGAAGAGCTGCCCAAGCCTCGGGAGATCTTCGAGTTCCTCAACGAGTACGTGATCGGTCAGGATCACGCCAAGAAGATTCTGAGCGTTGCCGTCTACAACCACTACAAGCGGGTTCAGGCCGGCAAAGGTGCTGAAGCGGAAGTCGAGTTGGCTAAATCGAACATTCTGCTCCTCGGTCCGACCGGCTCGGGCAAGACGCTGCTCGCTCAGACACTTGCGCGAATGCTGAACGTGCCTTTCGCGATCGCGGACGCGACCGCTCTGACGGAGGCCGGATATGTCGGAGAAGATGTCGAGAACATCCTCCTGAAGCTGATCCAAGCCGCGGACTACGATGTCAAAAAGGCCGAGACAGGGATCATCTACATAGACGAGATCGATAAGATCGCCCGCAAGAGCGAGAACCCGTCGATCACCCGGGACGTGTCGGGGGAGGGAGTGCAGCAGGCTCTGTTGAAGATCCTGGAAGGAACGACCGCGTCGGTACCGCCTCAGGGAGGGCGCAAGCATCCTCACCAGGAGTTCATCCAGATAGACACCACCAATGTGCTGTTCATCTGCGGCGGGGCGTTCGCCGGGCTCGAAAGGATCGTCGAGAGCCGGGTAGGAAGGAAGGGTATCGGATTCCGGGCCGAGTTCAGCGCAGGCGGGACGGCCTCGGAAGACGAGACACTGCGTCACGTGCTTCCCGAGGACCTTCTCAAGTTCGGGCTGATCCCTGAGTTCGTCGGAAGGCTGCCGGTCATCGGCGCCGTGTCCCACTTGGACAAGGAAGCCCTCGTGCAGATACTCGTCGAACCGAAGAACGCACTCGTGAAGCAGTATCGGAGAGTGTTCCAGCTGGACCAGGTGGAGTTGGAGATGTCCTACGATGCCCTCGAGGCCATCGCAGAGCAGGCGCTGCTGCGAGGGACGGGCGCCCGGGGCTTGAGGGCGATCATAGAGGAGGTCCTGCTCGAGGTCATGTACGACCTACCGAGTAGGAGCGACATCGGCAAGTGTGTCATCGATCGGTCCGTAGTGCTCGACAAGGTCGCTCCGACCCTGGTCGTAAAGGCGGCCGCCGAGAAGGTGGAGCGGCACCGCCGGGCCGCTTCCTGACGGCCGAGCCCGTTGCTCGTCGGAGAGGCCCAAGGGACGAACCTGGCCGTGGACAGTAGAAAACCGGTGGAGGGGTCGCTCCTGGCCTGGCTCGAGAGCCACGCCGATCTCGAGCGGGCCAAGGCCCGGAGGGATCGGCCCACGCTCGCCCGTATGTCGGCACTGATGCGGTTGATGGGAGATCCGCAGACTGCCTATCCCGTGGTGCACATCACCGGCACGAATGGCAAGACGTCCACTGCCCGCATCGTGTCGGCCCTGCTGGAGGCGTCCGGCCTCACGGTTGGTCTCTACACCAGCCCGGACCTGGAGTCTGTCCACGAGCGCCTGGCGCGCAACTCAGAGCCGATAGGCAGCGAGGACTTCGACCAGGTGCTGTCTAGGCTGCGGAACTGCTCCTCGACCATGGAAGACCCGCCGTCCCGGTTCGAGCTGCTCACCGCGGCAGCGTTCAGCTGGTTCGCCGACGTCGCCGTGGACGTGGCAGTGGTGGAGGTCGGCCTGGGCGGCCGTTTCGACGCCACCAATGTCGCAGATGGCTCCGTCGCCATCGTGACGAACGTCAGCCTCGACCACACCGATCTGCTCGGTCCGACCGTCGAGCACATTGCCGCCGAGAAGTCAGGCATCGTGAAGCCCGGCAGCACGCTTGTCCTCGGACAGGTCCCCGCGACGCTGGACCGGACCTTCGCCGAAGCGGGTGCTCACCGCGTGTGGAGGCGACCGGCCGACTTCGACGTGGAGTCCAGCACCGTGGCGGTCGGCGGCCGATTGCTGACCGTCCGCACTCCGGGCGCCCGGTACGGCGATCTGTTCCTGCCTCTCCACGGGGCGCATCAAGGCGACAACGCAGCGCTGGCCGTGGCTGCGGCGGAGGCGTTCTTCGACCGCCCGGTGGCCACGGAAGTCGTCGAGCAGGCCCTGTCGCTGGTCACTTCGCCGGGGCGGATGGAAGTCGTCCGACGTAGGCCGCTCGTCGTGCTGGACGGTGCTCACAACGTCGCCGGGGCGGCCGCTGCGGGCCGCGGTGTCTCCGAAGAGTTCGCAGGGCGCCGTCTCCTGATCGTCATGGGCGTCCTGGACGGCCACGACCCCGGCGAGATGCTCGACGCGTTCGGTTCGCAGTCCGTCGCCGCCGTCTTCGCGTGCTCGCCGCCGTCGCCCCGGGCTCTGCCGGCGAATGCAGTGTCCGACGCGGCACGGCGGCGGAACTTGAGCGCCGTCGCCCTCTCCGGAGTGGAGGAAGCGGTCGACCAGGCGCTCGCCGAGGCTGGCGAAGACGACATGGTCCTCGTATTCGGCTCGCTCTATCTGGTCGGAGCCGCCCGGAAGCTGCTCCTGGAGGACAGCCGGCGGGTCGATCACCCCGCGGACCACCGTTCCGGAGCGACCGACGTGGTCAGCTAGTGTCACGGCGATGGGGCGCACACTTCTGATCTGCAAGCCCGATGCCGTCGAGCGCGGGCTGGTGGGCGAGATAGTCGGGCGTCTCGAGCGCAAGGGACTCCGATTGATTGCTGCGGAGCTGCGCAAGCTGGACCGCCAGACGGCGGAGCGGCACTATGCAGAGCACGCCGGAAAGCCTTTTCTGGACGACCTGATCGCGTTCATCACCCGGTCGCCTGCCTTGGTGGCTGTGGTGGAAGGGCCGGGGGAGGCTTGGGCCGTCGTTCGCCTGGCCATGGGGACGACGGACCCGGCAAAGGCTCAGCCTGGGACGATAAGAGGGGACCTTGCGATCGACATGACCGAGAACCTCGTGCACGGCTCGGACGGACCCGAGTCGGCGGCCCGGGAGATCGCCCTCTTCTTCCCTGTGCTCGACCGCTCGTGACGACGGTCCGTCCCGAGGGGCGCTCGTTCCGTGCCGAGTGCCCTCGTTCCGGGCGGCTGATGCCCTAACCTGTGGAGGCCTCCGGTCCCCTACCCAGGAGCGAACTTTGGCCGACAAGGCATTCTCCAGATTGTTCAGCAGAGACATGGCAGTGGATCTCGGCACCGCTAATACGTTGGTCTACATAAGGGGCCGTGGAATTGTATTGAATGAGCCGTCGGTCGTGGCCGTGAACACCAAGGACGGTCGTCCGCTTGCGGTCGGCATCGAAGCCAAGCGGATGATCGGTCGGACCCCCAGCCACATCCAGGCCATCAGGCCTCTCAAGGACGGCGTCATAGCGGACTTCGAGATATGCGAGAAGATGCTTCGCTACTTCATCCACAAATGTCTCCCGCGTCATTTTGCAAAGCCTCGCATGGTGATATGCGTTCCGTCGGGCATAACCGGTGTGGAGCAGAGAGCCGTGCGCGAGGCTGCGGAGTTCGCCGGTGCGCGCAAGCCGGCGTACATCATCGAGGAGTGCATGGCCGCCGCGATAGGAGCAGGCCTGCCGGTGCACGAGCCGACCGGCAACATGGTGGTGGACGTCGGCGGCGGCACGACCGAGGTGGCAGTCATATCCCTGGGCGGCATCGTCGTCAGCCAGTCCATCCGGATCGGGGGCGACGAGCTGGACCAGGCCATCATCAACTTCGTCAAGAAGGAGTACAGCCTTGCGCTCGGCGAGCGGACCGCCGAGGAGGTGAAGATCGCCCTGGGCTCGGCGTGTCCTCTCGAAGAGGAGCTGACGGCGGAGATCCGCGGCCGCGATCTGATCACCGGGCTTCCCAAGACCATCGTCATAACCACGGAGGAGGTCCGGCGGGCGGTCGAGGAGCCGGTGGCGGCCGTGCTCGACGCGGTAAAGGTGACGCTGGACCGGACACCGCCCGAGCTGGCGGCCGACATCATGGAGCAGGGCATCGTGCTCACTGGAGGCGGTGCACAGCTGCACGGGCTCGACGCCCGCATCTCGGCGGAGACCGGGATGCCGATCGTCGTGGCGGACAACCCGCTGCACTCTGTGGCGATCGGGTCCGGCCAGTGCCTCGAGGAGTTCGAGGCACTCCAGCAGGTGCTCATCTCTCCGAGCTCCTACTGACGTCCGTGGCCGTCCCCGCTCCGTCCCACGAAGCCCACAGGAGCTCCGGGTGAGACAGGCTCAGCGCCGCCCTGCCTCCCAAGGCCCTCTGCTGGTCCGACCGCGCTCCGCTCTGGCGCTGCTGGCGCTGGCCGCCGTCACCTTGGTCACGCTCGGCTTCGGGCGGGCGACCGGGCGGTACGTGGCCTCGGTGAAGAGCGTCGCTCGGGACGTAGTGGCTCCTGTGGACGCTGCCGTAAGGGCGGTCGTGCGGCCGGCTGCCAACTTCGTCCAGGGCGCGGCGTCTTACTCTTCGCTGCGCGTGGAGAATGCGAAGCTGCGAGCAGAGGTGGCCCGGTTGAAGGTGACCGAGGCGGGAGCAGCGGCGACTCGGGCCCAACTGGCTCAGCTCAGCCGGCTGGAGCACCTGTCCTTCGCCGGCAACCTTCCCAAGATCCCCGCCGACGTGGTCGCCGGAACGTCGTCCAACTTCGAGGTGACGGTGCAGCTGGACAAGGGCGGCCGGGCCGGGGTGAAGGTCGGTATGCCCGTGGTGGCCGGCGGGGGCCTGGTAGGCCACGTCGTGGCGGTGGCGCTGGACCGCTCGACCGTCCAGCTCGTCACCGATCCGGCGTCGGCCCTCGGCGTCCGGCTCGGCGGGGGTACCGGATCGATGGGCCTGGCGGTGGGTCAGGGAGCGTCTTCCCCGCTGCGGGTGCAGTACGTCCCGCCGCAGCAGCGGGTGCAGGTCGGGGAAGCGGTCGTGACGACGCAGGTGCAGGGCGGGACGGTGCCGTCGGGCATCCCCGTCGGCGCCGTATCCAAGGTCACCCTCCGGCCGGGAGCGCTGCAACAGCAGATCACCGTCCGGCCGTACGTCAACTTGGGCAACCTGGCGTTCGTAAGCATCCTGCGATGGGTCCCCCCCGGCCCGTGAGCCCGTGGCTGACCAGATTGCGACTGCCGCTGGTCGTGTTCTCCGTCGTGGTCCTGCAGCGGACGTTGGGCTCCGAGGTGGTGGTGGACGGCGTCCACCCGGACTTGCTCACCGCTTTGTTCGTAGTGCTTGCGATGGGACGTGGGCCGTCCAACGGGGCCGCGGCCGGTTTCGGGATGGGTCTGGTGGCTGACCTCTTCACCGATACTCCGTTCGGACTGTGGGCCCTGACCGACGTGATTGTCGGATATCTGGTCGGTATGGTTCCGGGGGAAGGTCTCGAGCAGTCGTGGTGGAGGGTGCCGGTGGCCGCGGGACTTGCCGGCTCCGCTGCGGTCCTGCTCTACGCAGTCGTCGGAGCGCTGTTCGGACAGGCTTGGATGATCGACGAAAGGCTCTGGAAGGTGGCTCTGGTGGTGGCAGTGTTCAACGCCGCTTCGGCGCCGCTGCTCTGGCGCATCGCCTCCTGGGCGCGGGCGTCGGAAGGCGACTGGGACTTGGCGGGGAGCTGGAGGTGAGGACCGCCGGACGTTCCGGAACCGGTCCCGGTTCCCCTCCCGGTCCCGGTTCCCCCCCCGGTCGCTCCAGCGGCTCGCGCAGCACGTCGGTCCTGAGATCGAGGACCGTCTGGTCGTACTGGAGGTCCGGCCCGGGGCTGTCGGCGAGACGCCGCTCCCGTCGGCCGGCTCGGGGCCAACAACTGGAGCGGGTTCGCCTGTCGGGCGCCACCAAGCGAGCCCGACAGGCGGCCGAGGAGCGGGAGGGCACTGTCCACTCCCGCAGTGCGCTGCGGGTGTCGGTCGTGGGGCTCGTGCTGACCGCGCTCTTCGGCGCTCTGTTCGTGCGGCTGTGGTACCTGCAGGTGGCCCAGGCGCCCAGCGGCCGGCTGGCGGCTCTGACGAACACGGTCAGGACCATTCCCTCCCCGCCCCCCAGAGGCATCATGGTCGCCAGAGGGGGGCAGGTGCTGGCGGGCAACACCACGCAGATGGTCGTCACTCTCGACCGTCAGGCAGCCCAGGCCCATCCAGCGGTGATCGGACGTCTCGCGAAGCTGCTCGGCATCACGGCGAAGGCCGTGAAGGGCGACTTGGCCAACCAGCAGTACAGCCCCTACGCCCCCGTTCCGGTCGCCGTCGGCGTGCCCCTGCAGACGGTGGTGACGATGCGGGAGAACCAGTCCTACTACCCCGGAGCCGGAGTGCAGCTTCGCAGCGTGCGGTCGTATCCTCAGGGCACAACGGCGTCCCACCTGCTGGGCTATGTGGGCCAGATCGACTCGGCCCAGCTCGCACGCCTCCGGTCGCAGGGCTACCTGCCCGGCGACCAGATCGGTGTGGCAGGAGCGGAGCAGTCCATGCAGAAGTGGTTGAGGGGAGTGCCTGGTGCCACGAAGGTCCAGGTGAACGCCGCCGGACAAGTGGTGTCGACGGTGTCCAAGGTCCCCGCCCAACAGGGCGACACGGTTGTGCTCAACTTGGACCTGGGCCTCCAGAAGGCAGTCGACCAGATCCTGGCCAGCGAGATCAGCTCCCTGCACAGCCAGGGGTTCCCCGCCACCGGGGGAGCTTCGGTGGTGCTCGACCCTCGCAATGGCGCCGTGCTCGCCATGGCGTCCTACCCCACCTACAACCCCTCGGTATGGACAGGCGGCATCAGCTCCGCCAACTACGCCGCCCTTACGTCTCCCTCCGGCAACTACCCCCTCATCAACAGGGCCATCGAGGGGCTGTACACGCCTGGTTCCACGTTCAAGCTGGCGACCGCCACGGCAGCTCTGAAGGACGGGCTCATCACGCCCAACACGCTGATCGCCGACTACTCCGCCAGCTTCACCGTTCCAGGCTGCACCGTCGGCAAGTGCACCTTCCGGGACCTCGCCGAGGCCTACCCTCCTGGACCGATCAACGTAACCTACGCGCTGTCGGCTTCGAACGACATCTTCTTCTACACACTCGGCTACCGCTTCTGGGAAGCGTGGGTCAACAACCACCAGTACGGTCAGGACGCCATCCAGACCGTGGCCAACGCATACAGCCTGGGCAATCCTGCCGGAACCGGCATCGACCTCCCCGGCGAGCTGGGAGGGGCGGTGGACAGCTACGCCACCCGGGCGTACAACCACAAGCACTATCCGGCCAGCTTCCCCAGTCCGCCGTCGTGGTATGTGGGAGACAACATCGAGATGGCGTTCGGGCAGGCCGGCACCGTGATCACGCCGCTGGAGCTGGCCGACGCCTACGCGACGTTTGCCAACGGCGGTACCCGCTACGCTCCCCAGATCGCCGCGGGCGTGGTCAGCCCGAGCGGCAAGCTGATCAAGCGCTTCGCTCCCAGGGTGATGGGCCACGTGACGCTCCCGCCTGCCGACCGGGCCGCCATGGTGGCCGGTTTCCGGGGAGCGGTGACCAAGCCGTGGGGAACGGCATACGGGACTTTCGTGGGGTTCCCGTTCTCCCAGCTGAGCGTGGCGGGCAAGACGGGTACGGCCAGCACCAACTTCAAGCAGCCGAACTCCCTGTTCGCCGCTTTCGCCCCGGTCACAAACAGTCGCTACGTCGTGGCGACCGTCATCAGCCAGGCGGGCTACGGCGCGACGGGGGCGGCGGTGGCGACGCGGAACATCCTCCAGTACTTGGCTACCCATCCCGTCCCCAGCCCCAAGCTGCCCTGACCCTCCGGCTGCCCTGACCACCTGGCCACGCCTGCTACCGGCATGGCTACAATCGGTAACGGATGATCCTCGCCCATTGTTCCGAGCGCGTTCCGAACCTGGTGTCCGGCAGTGGGGCACGGGCCGTGCCCGTCGACTGCCCGCAGGTCTTGGTAGCCCGGGGGTGGCGACTGGCTGCGGGAGCGCTGCTCTTCGCCTGGAGCCTGTCGCTTGTGACGTGGGGCCGGTCGGTCCCGCAGTCGCCGGAGCTACCCGGTGCCGGAGACACGCCCCTCGAGTGGACGGACGGTCACCGAGGATCCTCGGACAGGAGTTTCAACGACACGACGCAGGCTCGCCGTTGCCGGCTCGAGCTGCGCCAGGCGCGCCATCGGGCGAGCCATCGGAGAAGGGACCGTGTAGATGTCGGACTCAGCTGCGTCAGAGCCGGTGGATGCACCACCCGGCCAAGAGGACGTCCTCGGACCGGGTCGACCTGGTACTGCCGGGGAGCCCGCCGACGTGCAGCGCTCTGCCTCGGAAGCTACTCCCGCGCAGTCTGCGCAGGGGGCTTCCTCTCGTCGTCGGCGCCGCCGGGGGAGCAGGGGCGGACGTAGCCGATCTTCGGGCGCCGACGGGGCGGCGGCACGCTCCGAAGCTCCCGACCAGCTTGGCTCCGGGACCGGCTCGACAGCCGAGGGCTCGACACCGGGATCGCGCCGAGGTCAGGAGAGAGCGTCCGGCCAGCGTAGGGACAGGGTAGAGCCACTACAGGGAGGGGCGACGAGCTCGGCAGCCTCTCGGAGAGGCGACGATGTCGCCGCTACCAGGTCGCCCGACCGTCCGAGGATCGGAGACAGTCGGCCCGCACCGCCCGCGCCGCCCGCAGCGGAGAGCCGAAGGCGCAGGCGGGGCAGAGGCGCCGCCGTGCTAAGCCCCGTGCTGGCGAACCTGGGGGTGGAGGCCTCCACCGCGGCTGCCGGCGCGAAGCAGGCGCTTGCTGCACTGCCGCCCAAAGGGACGGAGATGGCCAGGTCGGTGCTCTCCCGGGGACAGGCGCAGGGTCGGTACCTCATGTGTGTCCAGGTGACGTCCGTCGCCACCCAGATCGCAGTCCTCGAGGGGCGCCAGCTGATAGAGCACCGGGTGTCCAGGCCCTACGACGCTGCCACGGAGATCGACGGCAACATCTACCTGGGCCAGGTTCAGAACGTGCTGCCGGGGATGGAGGCAGCGTTCCTCGACATCGGCACGACCAAGAACGCCGTCCTGTACCGCAGCGACCTGCGGTCGGATTTCGACCACGACGACATCGACGCCGACAGCGCCGGCCAGGCCCGAATAGAGCAGATCCTTCGACCAGGCCAGGTGGTTGTCTGTCAGGTGACGAAGAACCCGATAGGTGCCAAAGGCGCTCGGCTCACTCAGGAGGTGTCCCTGCCGGGGCGGTTCTGCGTCCTGGTGCCCAACAGCAACACCTACGGCATCTCCAAGAGGCTGGACGACGACGAGCGAAAGAGGCTGCGTCGGATCCTGGACCAGATCAGGCCCGAGCGTCACGGCCTCATCGTCCGGACGGCAGCCGAGGGGAGCCAGGCCGCGGAGCTGGAGGCCGACATAGCGAGGCTGACCGAGACGTGGGAACAGATCGAGCAGCTTGCCGGCAAGGCTCCGGCACCTGCGCTGCTCTACCGGGAGCCGGACCGGGCGGTCCGCATCATCAGGGAGGAGTTCAACCGGGACTACCGGGCGGTCGTGATCGACGACGCGACCCTGGCGGCCGAGGTTCAGAGCTACGTGGCCGCCATAACTCCCGAGCTGGCCGATCGGGTCCAGTTCTACGACCCCAGTCGGGAGACGCTCCCGTTGTTCGAGCGTTTCCACGTCCACGAGCAGCTGCACAAGGCGCTCGAGCGAAAGGTTTGGCTGCCCTCCGGCGGCTCCCTGATCATCGAGCGCACCGAAGCGCTCACCGTCATCGACGTCAACACGGGCAAGAACGTCGGGTCGTCGAACCTGGAGGAGACCGTCTACCGCAACAACTTGGAGGCGGCCGAGGAGATAGCGAGACAGCTCCGACTACGGGACATCGGCGGGATCATCGTCATCGACTTCATCGACATGGAGGTCCGGAGCAACCGCGACGACGTGGTCGCCGCCCTCCGGGGTGCGCTGGCGCGGGAGAAGACCCGTACCCAGGTGTTCGAGATATCGGACCTGGGCCTGGTGGAGATGACTCGCAAGCGCATCTCCGAGGGGCTGGTCGAGTCGCTGTCGCATCCCTGCGTGAACTGCTCCGGCCGGGGGTTCGTGCTGGACGAGTCCTTGCTCTAGCCAGAGTAAGCTCTGATCCTCGTGTACGCCGTGATCGGAACTGGTGGGAAGCAGGAACGGGTCGAAGCGGGTCAGCGCCTCGTCGTCGAGCGCTTGGGCGCGGCCGTCGGGGACCAGGTGACCTTCACGCCACTGTTGGTAGTCGACGGAGCGAGAGTCACCTCGGGCGCCCCCGAGCTTTCCCGGGCTGCGGTGGTGGCCACCGTGGTCGGGGAGCGGAAGGGTCCGAAGATCAGGGGATTCACGTACAAGCCGAAGACCAACAACCGGCGAGCATGGGGTCATCGCCAAAGCTACCACGAGATCGAAGTGACCGGTATCGAGACCGGTCGCACCAGCTAGGAGGCTCCAGTGTCGAAGACGAAGGGTGGGGGATCCACCCGTAACGGTCGCGATTCCGCAGCCCAGAGGCTGGGTGCCAAGGCATTCGACGGGCACGTCGTCAAGCCGGGTGCGATCCTTATGCGGCAGCGAGGCACCCGGTTCTACCCCGGCGTGAACGTGGGACGTGGCGGCGACGACACTCTGTTCGCCACGGCTGCTGGGACGGTGAAGTTTGGCTCACGGCGTGGCCGGCGGCTGATCGACGTGCTTCCCGCCGAGGCCTCCGCTTCAGAGCTCAGATCGTAGGACTGCCTCGTGGCGGGTTTCGTAGACGAGGCCCAGCTGCATGCCAAGGGAGGGAACGGGGGCGCTGGTGCGGTGTCCTTCCGTCGTGAGGCTCATGTCGCCAAAGGAGGTCCGGACGGTGGCGACGGCGGGAAGGGCGGTGACGTCTGGCTGGTGGCGTCGGCGGCCAGGCCGACGCTGCTCCCGTTTCGGGACCATCCTCACAGGCGGGGTGGCGACGGTAGGCACGGCCAGGGCAAGAACCGCCACGGACCCTGTGGAGCGGACCTGGTCGTCGACGTACCGGTCGGAACGGTGGTCAAGGACCGCTCCGGGGCGGTGCTGGCCGACCTCGGAGCCGCCGGAATGCGCTGGTTGGCGGCCGAGGGTGGCAGGGGTGGCCGAGGAAACGCAAGGTTCCTCTCCAACCGGCGGCGAGCCCCGAGCTTCGCCGAGCAGGGCGAGGAGGGGGAGGAGCGCTGGCTGGAGCTGGAGCTGCGGCTGGTTGCCGATGTGGCTCTGGTCGGCTTTCCGAACGTAGGCAAGAGCACGTTCATCTCCAGGGTCTCCGCCGCCAAGCCGAAGATCGCCGACTACCCGTTCACCACCCTCGAGCCGAACCTGGGTGTGGTGAGACTGCCGGGCGAAGGCGGGGAGCTGGTCGTAGCGGACGTCCCCGGTCTGGTCGAGGGTGCAAGCGAGGGTCGGGGTCTCGGGCACCGGTTCCTGCGGCACGTGGAGAGGGCCCGGGTGCTGCTGGTCATGCTGGACTCCTCTCCCCTCGCTCTACATCCCCCCGGGGAACAGCTGGAGGTCCTCCTGAGGGAGCTGGGCCGCTACCGGTCCGAGCTTCTCGAACGGCCTCGCGTCGTTGTCTGCTCGCGTTCCGATCTGGGGGAGGCGGTTCCCGCTGGGGAGTGCGCCAGGCCGGTCTCGGCAGTCACGGGGGAAGGCATCTGGGAAACGGTATGGAACCTGGCCAGCGCTCTGGATCATGGCGAAGTTGCCGCCCCGTCGCCGGCGATCGTCGTCCATCGGCCGGCCGGCGAAGGCGTCGAGGTGAGAAGGGGAGAGGACGGAGCGTGGGAGGTCACCGGGCGAGAGGCCCGCAGGGCAGTGGCCGTCAGCGACCTGAACGACCCCGAAGCTGTCGAGTGGGCCCAGTCCCGGCTCCGACGGCTCGGGGTCGACCGGGCGCTCGGTCGAAACGGTGCCAAGCCGGGGGATCTGGTAAGGGTCGGTGACCTCGTCTTCACCTGGGAAACGAGCTGATGGCGGGCGGGTCCGGCGAGCAGCCCCCCACGATGGAGGACCCCCCCAGGATGGAGCAGCCCCCCAGGATGGAGCGGCCCCCCAGGATGGTCGTGGTGAAAGTCGGCACGTCGTCGCTCACCGATGCCACCGGGATTATCCTCCAGGAAGCGCTCGGCCGCCTGGCGGCACAGGTGGGGTGTCTCACTCGCGATGGCCATCGGATCGTCCTGGTGTCTTCCGGAGCCATCGCCGCTGGCCTCGGAGCTTTGGAAATGGAGCGCCCGGAAGACACCGCCACGCTCCAGGCGCTGTCCGCAGTCGGTCAGCACAGGTTGATGCAGGCGTGGGACGCTGCCCTGGCGGATGTCGGCCTGGTCGCCGGTCAGGTGCTGCTGGCGCCGCTGGACTTCGGGCACCGGCAGCAGTACCTGCACGCCCGCTCGACGCTGAACCGGCTAATGGAGCTGGGTGTGGTCCCCATAGTGAACGAGAACGACGCCGTCGCCGACGACGAGATCCGCTTCGGCGACAACGACCGCCTGGCTGCCCTGGTCAGCCACCTCGTCCGCGCCGACCTGCTGGTGCTGCTCACCGACGCGCCGGGTCTGCTGAGCGCCGACCCGCGCTCCGTCCCGGGAGCGTCCCTCGTCGAGGAGGTGCTCGAGAGCGACCACTCGGCCGCTCTGGAGATGGCCGCAGGGCCGGGGACCGAACGAGGCAGTGGAGGCATGAGCTCGAAGGTGGCCGCCGCCCGGATGGCCGCCTGGTCGGGCGTCCGCTGCCTGATAGCCGCCGCCGATCGGCCCGGAGTGCTCCAAGCCGCCCTCGTCGGCAGCACAGGGGTCGGCACGCAGTTTCCTCCTCGTCCCCGGCGCCTACCGGCTCGCAAGGTCTGGCTGGCGTTCGCAGTACCTTCTAGGGGCACCGTGACGGTGGACGACGGAGCCCGGCAGGCGCTCGTAGCGGGGGGACGGTCTCTGTTGCCGGCCGGCGTCCTGGGAGTCAGCGGGGTGTTCGGCCGGGACGACGCGGTGGAGGTGGCGGCCGCCGACGGGGCCGTGTTCGCGAAGGGCTTCGTCGGCCATCCCAGCGCGCTCGTCGCGGAATGGGCCGGCAGGCAGACCAGTCAGCTCCCGCGGGATGCCCGAGTGGAAGTCATACACCGGGACGACATGGTTCTGCTCGGGGACGAGATGGTCCTGCTCGACGAGCAGGCTGGCCGTGTCGGGGCTGCCGGGCGAGCACCGGACGGCAGCCGGAAGGCGGTTCAGGGAGAGGTGGCTCCGGAACCCTCAGGGGCCGATTTCTCCACGACGTAGTTGCCGATGACGGCCGCGTCCATGCCGCTGCGCTCGAAGTCGGCCAGCGCGTCCTCCGGACGGTGGACGATCGGCTCGCCACGCAGGTTGTAGCTGGTATTGAGCACCACCGGTACTCCGGTCTTCGCGGCGAAGCTGCGGATCAGCCGCGTGTAGAGGGGATTCGTGCGCTCCCACACGCTCTGCAGCCTCGACGTGCCGTCCACGTGGGTCACCGCCGGGATCACGTCCCGCATCTCTCGCCTCACGTCGAACGCCAGGGTCATGAACGGATTCCTGACGTAGCCGTCGAAGTACTCCGACCCGGCTTCGTCCAGGATGCTCGGAGCGAAGGGGCGGAACCACTCTCTCCGTTTCACCTGGAGGTTGACTACGTCCCGCATCTCGGCCTTCCGGGGATCGGCCAGGATCGAGCGGGCGCCCAGCGCTCTCGGGCCCACCTCCGCCCGACCCTGGAACCAACCGACCACCTTGCCGTCCGAAAGCAGGTCGGCCGCCTCGCCTGCGGGGTCCGACGTCCGCCGGTAGGGCCTGCCCAGGCGGTCCATCGCCCTCTCCACGTGCCTGTCCGGCACGTCGGTCCCGAGAGATCGGA
>JAJYPS010000062.1 GCA_021795215.1 Actinomycetes bacterium | reverse complement strand
TACTACACGGGCCGGAACTACAAGATCGGGGAGGTCCACGAAGGCGCAGCCACCATGGACTGGATGGTCCAGGAGCAGGAGCGGGGCATAACCATCACGTCGGCTGCCACGACCTGCAAGTGGCGCGACAGCTGGATCAACATCATCGACACGCCCGGCCACGTCGACTTCACCGTAGAAGTGGAGAGGTCGCTGAGAGTCCTCGACGGTGCGGTGGCGGTGTTCGACGCCGTGGCGGGCGTCGAGCCGCAGACTGAGACGGTCTGGCGTCAGGCGGACAAGTACTCGGTGCCTCGTATCTGCTTCGTGAACAAGATGGACCGGATCGGAGCGGGCTTCGAGCGCGCCGTCGGGATGATCCGCGACCGGTTGGGGGCGATGGCAGCCGTGGTGCAGCTCCCGATCGGCTCGGAGTCCGCCTTCAGCGGCGTGATCGACCTCCTGGGGATGAAGGCCCTCGTATGGGAAGAGGGCATGGGCGAGAAGTGGACGGTGCAGGATGTTCCGGCGGAGTACGTGGAGGCCGCAGAGGAGGGCCGTCACGAGCTGGTGGACGTGCTGTCCAACTTCGACGACGTCGTCATGGAGCGCTATGTGGGGGACGAGGAGATAACGGCCGAACATCTCCGCGCCGCGTTGCGCAAGGCGACGATCGCGAACCAGGTCGTCCCGGTGCTGTGCGGGTCGGCGTTCAAGAACAAGGGTGTCCAGCCGCTCCTCGATGCAGTGGTGGACTTTCTCCCCAGCCCTCTCGACCTGCCGCCTGTGGCCGGCACGAGCATGCGCTCGACGGAGGAGGTGCTCCATCGACCGCCGTCCGACGAGGCCCCCTTCTCGGCTCTGGCGTTCAAGATCATGAGCGACCCCCACGTGGGTAAGCTGACGTACTTCCGCGTTTACTCGGGAACCCTGGAGAAGGGTTCTACGGTGCTCAATTCGACCAAGGACCGCAAGGAACGAGTAGGCCGTATCCTCCAGATGCACGCCAACCACCGGGAGGACAAAGAGGCGATCTTCGCGGGCGACATCGTGGCGGCCGTCGGGCTCAAGAACACGACGACGGGCGACACTCTGTGCGACCCGGCCGATCCGATCATCCTCGAAACGCTCGAGTTCCCCGAGCCGGTCATCCATGTGGCGGTGGAACCGCGTACGAAAGCCGACCAGGACAAGCTGTCCAAGGCGCTGTACGCGCTCTCCGAAGAGGACCCCACCTTCAGGGTCCGCTCGGACGAGGAGACCGGTCAGACGGTGATCTCCGGGATGGGCGAGCTGCACCTGGAAGTGCTGGTGGACAGGATGCTCCGGGAGTTCAAAGTGGACGCGGGCGTCGGAAAGCCCCAGGTGGCCTACCGGGAGACTGCTCGCAAGCCGGTCGAGAAGGTGGAGGGTCGCTACATCCGGCAGACCGGCGGTCGGGGACAGTACGGCCACGTCGTCATCAGCCTGGAGCCGACCGGCCCAGGGGGCGGGTACGAGTTCGTCGACCAGATCACCGGCGGAGTCATCCCCAAGGAGTACATCCCGTCCATCGACGCAGGCATACAGGAGGCGTTGGGGACGGGTGTCGTCGCTGGCTATCCTGTAGTGGACATCAAGGTGACACTGACCTTCGGGTCGTACCACGACGTCGACTCCTCGGAGATGGCGTACCGCATCGCGGCGTCGATGGCGGTGAAGGATGCCGTGCGCAAGGCATCGCCGGTGCTTCTGGAGCCGATCATGGCAGTGGAAGTGGTCACTCCGGAAGAGCACCTTGGTGACGTGATCGGTGACCTGTCCTCGCGGAGGGGTCGGGTCGAAGGGATGGAGCAGCGGGGCACGAGCCAGGTAGTGCGGGCTCTGGTACCGCTGTCCGATATGTTCGGCTACGCTACCGACTTGCGTTCCCGGACGCAGGGGCGGGCCACTTATTCGATGCAGTTCGACTCCTACCAGGAGGTGCCGGACTCGATCGCGAAGGAGATCGTCGCGAGGGTCCGGGGCGAATAGCGCCGAGCCAAGACAGGACAACGAAAACGGCGGCGTCTGTCGCCACGAGAACACGGAGCGGTTCCAAACCATGGCCAAGCAGAAGTTCGAGAGGTCGAAGCCCCATCTGAACGTGGGCACCATGGGCCATATCGACCACGGCAAGACAACTCTCACAGCGGCCATCACCAAGGTGCTCCATGACCGCAACCCCGGTGTTTCGTTCATGCCGTTCGATCAGATCGACAACGCACCGGAGGAGAAGGCGCGGGGCATAACCATCTCCATCTCGCATGTGGAGTACGAGACCGAGAACCGCCACTACGCCCACGTCGACATGCCGGGCCACGCCGACTACATCAAGAACATGATCACGGGGGCTGCCCAAGTGGACGGCGCGATCCTGGTCGTGTCGGCAGCGGACGGCCCGATGCCGCAGACGCGCGAGCACGTGCTCCTGGCCCGCCAGGTCGGAGTTCCCTACATCGTCGTCGCGCTGAACAAGTCGGACATGGTGGACGACGAGGAGCTGCTCGACCTGGTGGAGCTGGAGGTGCGGGAGCTCCTGAACGAGTACGAGTTCCCCGGCGACGACACTCCGGTCGTGCGCGTGAGCGCGCTGCGCGCCCTCGAGGGCGACGAGAAGTGGGCAGACGCCATTCTCGAGCTCATGGCGGCTGTGGACAGCCACATCCCCGAGCCCGAGCGGGTCGTGGACCGGCCCTTCCTGATGTCCATCGAGGACGTGTTCACGATCCAGGGACGGGGTACCGTCGTCACCGGTCGGGTCGAGCAGGGCATCGTGAAGGTGGGTGACGAGATCGAGATCGTCGGTCTGAGGCCCACGCACAAGACGGTGGTCACCGGTGTGGAGATGTTCCGCAAGCTGCTCGACGAGGGCCGGGCAGGTGACAACATCGGGGCTCTGCTGCGAGGCGTCAAAAAGGAGGACGTCGAGCGCGGCCAGGTGCTCTGCAAACCGGGGTCGATCACTCCGCACACCAACTTCGAGGCCCAGGTCTATGTGCTGACCAAAGAGGAAGGCGGCCGGCACAAGCCGTTCTTCAACAACTACCGGCCTCAGTTCTACTTCCGCACGACGGACGTCACCGGTTCCATCTCGCTTCCGGAAGGCACGGAGATGGTCATGCCGGGCGACAACACGTCGATGGTGGTGGAGTTGGGCAAGCCGATCGCCATGGACGAAGGTCTTCGGTTCGCCATCCGGGAAGGTGGTCGAACGGTAGGTGCCGGTCGAGTCACCAAGATCCTCAAGTAGGAGTCGTGGCTGACAATGCAAGGCAGCGGATACGGATCCGCCTGGAAGCGTACGACCACGAATTGATCGACAGCTCCACCAAGAAGATCGTGGAGACGGTCCTCAGGACGCACGCCAAGATCCGGGGTCCGGTGCCCCTGCCGACCGCGAAGCACCGGTATACGGTGATCCGGTCGCCGCACAAGTACAAGGACTCCCGTGAGCACTTCGAGATGAGGATCCACAAGCGGCTGATCGACATCGTGGAGCACACGCCGAAGACGGTGGACTCCCTGCAGCGGCTCGATCTCCCGGCCGGTGTGGATGTCGAGATAAAGATTCAGACGCCGTAGGGCCGAGGGACGAGGGCCGGTACGGCCCACGGCAGCTTCGGCGACTTGCCTCTTGGTCCGTAGCATTCAGGGCCGTTCGGAGGGGTGGCGTCCGGCGTTGCGCTAGAATGTGCGCAAACGTTCGGGGTTCAGGCGACGTCCGGTTGCGCCCGCTGAGGCGGGGACCAACCGGCAGAAAAGGCGAGCGCTCCGCTCGGGCATGGCCCGGGCGGAGCATTTATGTGTGCGCGACAGCGGTTCGAGTTGTCGGCGGAGGCGAGGATCTGAGAATGGCAACGAGGGCCATCGTGGGCGAAAAGGTCGGCATGACCCAGCTGTGGGACAGTGACCGGCGCGCGCTCGCCGTCACCGTTGTGAAAGTGCGGGCGGTCAGGGTCGTTCAGATCAGGACACCGGAGCGTGATGGGTACTCGGCGATCCAGGTCACCTACGGGGTGCGATCGGCTCGCTCGATGAACAAGCCGGAGGCGGGGCACTTCGCACGGGCAGGCGTGGAGCCGGGGCTGCGCCTGGTGGAGCTGAGGCTCGACGACACGAGCTCGTACCGAGTGGGCCAGGAGGTGGGCGTCGACATCCTGACGGCGGGCGAACTGGTGGACGTGACTGCGGTCAGCAGGGGGAAAGGCTTCGCCGGCGGGATGAAGCGGCACAACTTCAAGGGACAGGGAGCATCGCACGGCAACCACAAGAAGCACCGGGCACCGGGCTCCATCGGCGCATGTGCGACTCCGGCGAGAGTGTTCAAGGGGACCCGTATGGCCGGGCAGATGGGTGGGGGTCGCGTCACGACGCTCAACCTGGAAGTCGTCCAGGCTGACGCCGAAAGAGAGCTGTTGCTGGTCAGGGGTGCGGTCCCGGGGCCTCGGGGGGGACTGGTGCTGATTCGTGAAGCCGTGAAGGAGGCTCGGAATTGAGCGAGATGGCGGAAGGCTCGCCTGTCTCGGTGACGCGGCGCTCGATCGACGGCTCCTCCCTGGGCGAGGTGCAGCTGGACCCGCGGGTCTTCGGCATCGTTCCGAACGTGGCCGTCCTGCATCAGGTCGTAGTGGCTCAGCTTGCGGCGGCGCGGTCGGGTACGCAGAGCACGCTCACCCGGGCCGAGACTTCGGGGGGAGGGTCGAAGCCATTCCGGCAGAAGGGGACCGGCCGTGCCCGGCAGGGTTCGACTCGTGCGCCCCACTGGGTTGGTGGCGGCGTCGCGCTGGGACCCAAGCCCCGCTCCTATCGCCAGCGGACGCCGAAGAAGATGGTCGCGCTGGCGTTGCGGTCCGCTTTGTCGGATCGGGCGGCGCTTGGTCAGGTGGCGCTGGTCGACCGGTGGTCCTTCTCCGGTCCGAAGACCAAGGAAGCCGTTGCGGCCCTGGCGGCCTTGGGGCTCGACGGCAAGGTTCTCGTGGTTGCTCCTCGGAGCGACGTGACTTCCTGCAAGAGCTTCGCCAACCTGCAGCGGGTCCACGTGATCGACCCGTCCGAGCTCAACGCGTACGACGTGCTTCGCAGCGACTGGGTCGTGTTCAGCGACGCCACGTTGCCCGGCGCGAGAGAGGAAGTGGAAGTATGAGAGAAGCGCGGAGCGTGGTGCTCAAGCCGGTCGTGTCGGAGAAGTCGTACGCGCGGCTGGATGAAGGCGTCTACACGTTCGTCGTCCACCCCGACGCGGACAAGGCCGAGATACGCCGGGCGGTGGAATCGATATTCAACGTGTCGGTCGTCAAGGTCAACACTCTCAACCGGATGGGCAAGCGCAAGCGGAACCGGCGTTCGCCGACCTTCGGGCACCGGCCGGGCACCAAGCGAGCCATGGTGACCTTGGCATCCGGCGACCGTATAGAGCTGTTCGAGAGCTGAGCGGGACGATGGCACTACGCAAGCGCAAGCCGACCAGTCCGGGACGCCGGTTCCAGTCCGGAGCGGACTTCGCGGAGATCACCAGGGACCGCCCGGAACGTTCCCTGGTGGTGCCCAAGGCAGGGACCGGAGGCCGTAACTCCTACGGAAGGAAGACGGCCCGGCACCGTGGCGGAGGGCACAAGCAGCAGTATCGTCTGGTCGACTTCCGGCGGGACAAAGACGGCGTGCCGGCGAGAGTGGCAGCGATCGAGTACGACCCGAACCGCAATGCCCGCATCGCGTTGCTGCACTACGCCGACGGCGAGAAGAGGTACATCCTGGCCCCGGCCAAGCTGGCCGTAGGCGAGACCGTGCAGTCGGGCCGGGGTGCGGACATAAGGGTCGGCAATGCTCTGCCTCTGCGATACGTGCCGGTCGGGTCGACCCTGCACAACGTCGAGCTGCGTCCCGGCGGAGGCGGGAAGCTGGCCAGGGGTGCCGGCATGAGCGTGCAGCTGGTAGCGAAGGAAGGAGAGCATGCGACGCTGCGCCTTCCTTCGACCGAGATGCGGCGCGTGCCGCTCGACTGCCGTGGCACCCTTGGAGAAGTGGGTAACGCGGAGGCCGAGCTGGTCTCGTGGGGCAAGGCCGGTCGGAACAGATGGCGGGGCATCAGACCGCAGACCCGTGGTGTCGCGATGAACCCGGTGGACCACCCGCTCGGAGGTGGTGAGGGCAAGAGCTCCGGAGGCCGCCACCCGGTGTCCCCTTGGGGCCAGCCCGAAGGTCGGACCAGGTCTCGGAAGAAGGATTCGGACAAGATGATCGTGCGCCGGCGCCGTACCCGCGGCGCCCGTCGTTAGGAGCGAGCGGTATGCCGCGCAGTTTGAAGAAGGGACCGTTCGTCGACGACCACCTGCTCAAGAAGGTGGACGACCTCAACTCCCGCAACGAGAAGCGGGTCATCCGCACCTGGTCGCGCCGGTCGACCATCATCCCCGACATGGTCGGTCACACGATTGCCGTCCACGACGGTCGCAAGCACGTGCCGGTCTACATAACGGAGTCGATGGTCGGCCACAAGCTGGGGGAGTTCGCCCCGACCCGGACGTTCCGCTATCACGCCGGCCAGGAACGAGCGGGTAGGCGCTAGAGGTGACCGGACTCAAGACGAACGAGATGCCCGGCACGAGAGCGGTGCTGCGCCAGTGCCGGGTCTCCGCATACAAGGTTCGGCTGGTGCTGGACCTGATCCGGGGGAAGGACATCCAGTCCGCGGCCGAGATCCTGCGGTTCTCCGATGTGGCGTCTGCCGAGGTCGTGGCCAAGCTGCTCGCCTCCGCGGTGGCCAATGCAGAGCACAACGACGGGCTGGACCCCTCCGAGCTGTACGTGTCGGCTTGCTACGCGGACGAGGGCGCCACCCTCAAGCGGTGGCGGCCTAGGGCCAGGGGTCGCGCTACCAGGATCCGGAAGCGAACCTGTCACGTCACGATCATCGTCAGCCGTCTCCCCGAGGAGCGGTTGCGGCGGTTGAGGGCGCGTCAGGCGGCGGAGCAGGCGGCGGTCAGGTCGAGAAGGGCCGCCGGCGGCCGTCGGACGAGGCGTGCGGCCGGGGCGGACGGCGCAGGGCGCACCGAATCGGTGCCTCCGGCGAGCGGGGCGCAGGAGGACTCACCGGAGGTGCAGCCGGTCGAGGAGGCAGGGTCGTCCCCTACATCGGTTGCCGCCGAGGAACGAGAGCCCGTGGAGGCGCCCGGGCAGGAGCCGGATGTAGCGCCGGAGGGCGGCGCTCAGGACTCGGAAGGCCCTGCGGACGCCGCAGGAACCAGTAGCGGCGAGGAGAGTCGGGAATGAGTGCGATCTACGAGGGTGGACGGGGCTGATGGGCCAGAAGGTAAATCCGTACGGCTTCCGGCTGGGCGTGACCACGGACTGGAAGTCCCGCTGGTTCGACCAGCGGGGATACCAGGATGCCGTGATCGAGGACTGGCAGATCCGCGATTATCTGCACCGGCAGCTGGAGTCGGCCGCCGTCAGCCGGATCGAGGTCGAGCGCACGCGGGACCGTCTTCGTGTGGATGTCCACACGGCGCGTCCGGGAATAGTGATCGGCAGGAAGGGCGCGGAGGCGGATCGGCTCCGGGCACACTTGGTAAAGATCACCGGCAACGCGAAGGTGCAGCTCAACATCCAGGAGATCAAGCAGCCGGAGTTGGATGCCGCTCTGATCGCCCAAGGGATAGCCGACCAGTTGGCGCGAAGGATCAGCTTCCGTAGGGCGATGAAGAGAGCCCTGCAGACCGTCCAGCGGGCTGGCGGCCAAGGCATTAGGGTGCAGTGCTCCGGCCGGCTCGGAGGCTCGGAGATGGCCCGGAAGGAGTCGTACCGGGAGGGACGAGTCCCGCTGCACACGCTGCGGGCCGACATCGACTTCGGGTTTCGCGAGGCGAAGACCACCTATGGGCGCATCGGGGTGAAGGTCTGGATCTACAAAGGTGACGTTCTTCCCTATCGCGTGGCGGCCGACGAGAAGATTGCCCGGGAGGCGGCAATGGCGGTGGGCGAGACGTCCGGCCAGGGCGGTAGGCCGCGCCGGGTGGTGTCGGCCGGTGGAGGTCGCCGGAGACCGGACCAGGGCGAGCCGGGCGCAGCTCCGGTGGGCGCCGAGCCTCCTGTCGGTCCCGACGATCCGGCCGCGCCACAGCCGGCGGCTCCGGACCCCGAGGCTGAGGCGCTCGAGCGCCTGCTGGCCGAGGAGGAGGAGATCGAGCGTCGTACCCGCGAAGCGCATCACGAGGCGCCGCACTTCCGAAGGGACGCCGACTGATGTTGATGCCGAAGAAGGTCAAGCACCGTAAGCAGCACCGCGGACGGCTCTCGGGTATGGCGAAGGGTGGCACCGAGGTCAGCTTCGGGGACTTCGGGATACAGGCACTGGAGCCGGGTTGGATCACCGCTCGCCAGATCGAGGCAGCCCGTATCGCCATGACCCGGCACGTGCGACGAGGCGGGAAGGTCTGGATTCGGGTGTTCCCCGACAAGCCGGTCACGCAGAAGCCGGCCGAGACGCGCATGGGCTCAGGAAAGGGCAACCCGGAGCTGTGGGTGGCGGTCGTTAAGCCGGGAAGAGTGCTCTTCGAGCTGGCAGGCGTCGGGGAGCCGCTGGCGCGGGCTGCCATGGAGCGCGCGATCCAGAAGCTGCCCATCCGGGCCAGGTTCGTCGTCCGCGAGCACGCGGCAGCAGAGGGTTAGGAGCCGAGCATGGCCAAGGCAGCAGAGTTACGGCAGTTGGCCGACACGGAGCTCGAGCAGCGACGCAACGAGACCGTGCAGGAACTTTTCAACCTCCGTTTCCAACTCGTGACAGGACAGTTGGAGAACGTCTCCCGTCTGAGGGAGCTGCGGCGGGAGGTCGCCAGGGTGTTGACCATTCAGGGTGAGCGAGCCAGGGAAGCTGCTGGCCAGGTGCAGGGAGCGGACGCGAGATGACCGATCGATCCGAAGAGGGACGGCCCCAGCGGCCGAGCCGCAAGTTCAGGGAGGGATTGGTGGTCGGAGTCGACATGGACCGTACCTCCGTCGTAGCGGTGGTGGAGCGTGTCCAGCACCGGAGGTATGCCAAGACGGTTCAGCGGACCAAGAAGCTCTACGTGCACGACCAGGGCAACGACGCACGGGTAGGTGACCGGGTCCGGGTGGCCGAGACGAGGCCGCTGTCCAAGTTGAAGCGCTGGCGGCTGGTCGAGGTCCTGGAGCGAGCTCGATGATCCAGACCGAGAGCCGGCTCAAGGTGGCCGACAACTCCGGCGCCAAAGAGGTGCTGTGCATAAAGGTGCTGGGGGGATCGCGGAGGAGGTACGCCGGCATCGGGGACGTTTTCATCGCTGCCGTGAAGGACGCCATGCCCGGCGCGGCGGTCAAGAAGGGCGACGTCGTCCGGTGCGTCGTAGTGAGGACCAAGAAGGAGAAGCGGAGGACCGACGGCAGCTACATCCGCTTCGACGAGAACGCCGCCGTGCTCATCAACGAGGCTCTACAGCCCCGGGGCACCCGAATTTTCGGCCCTGTCGGCCGAGAGCTCCGGGACAAGCGGTTCATGCGGATCGTCTCGCTGGCTCCGGAGGTGTTGTGATGCGACTGCGTAAAGGGGACCGTGTCCAGGTGTTGTCCGGCAAGGACCGCGGGCGCCAGGGAGAGATCGTCCGCTCGCTGCCGGGGAGCGGAAAGGTGATAGTCGGCGGCATAAACACCGCCAGGCGCCACACGAAGCCGAGGAGCGCCACCACCGAGGGCGGCATCGTGGACAAGGACATGCCGATGCACGTTTCCACGGTGGCGATCGTCTGCCCGGCATGTGGTCCTACCCGGATCGGAGCCAAGGTCGACGACCAGGGGCGCAAGGGACGGGTGTGCCGGAAGTGCGGGGTGGTCCTGTGATGCCGTCGGCCAACGTCCGTGCCGAGCGGCCCAGGCTGAAGGTTCGTTACGACGAGGAGATCCGCGACGCTCTGAAGGACCAGCTGCAGTTGGACAACATCATGCAGGTGCCGCGCCTCGAGAAGGTCGTCCTCAACGTGGGCGTCGGTCGAGCGGTCGGCCAGCCGTCCCTGCTCGATGGCGCCGTGAGAGACCTCACTGCGATCACGGGTCAGAAGCCGATGGTCACCAGGGCCCGGAAGTCCATTGCCGGGTTCAAACTTCGGGAGGGCAATGCCATAGGTGCGAAGGTGACTCTTCGGGGCACCAGGGCCTGGGAGTTCCTCGACCGCTTGATCAGCCTGTCCATTCCCCGTATCCGGGACTTCAGGGGCCTGCCGTACAACTCGTTCGACGGGCGGGGCAACTACACATTCGGGGTGACGGAGCAGCTGATCTTTCCGGAGATCGACTACGACAAGGTCGACTCACCTCGTGGCATGGACATAACGATTGTCACGACCGCCCGTACCGACGCCGAAGGCAAGGCATTCCTAACCGCATTTGGCTTTCCATTCCGACGCGAGGGTTCTGCATAGATCATGGCAAAGAAGGCGTTAATCAACAAGAGCCGGCGGATACCCCGCTACAAGGTGCGAGGCTACACCAGGTGCCGCAAGTGCGGTCGGCCGAGGGCGGTGTTCCGGAAGTTCGGTCTGTGCAGGATCTGTCTGCGAGAGATGGTCCACGCCGGCGAGATTCCCGGCGTGACGAAGGCGAGTTGGTGATGGGAGCCGAGCTATGACGATGACGGATCCGATTGCCGACATGCTGACGCGAATCCGCAATGCGAACCAGTCGATGCACGACACAGTGAAGATGCCGGGGTCCAAGCTGAAAGAGAACCTTGCTGCGATCCTCGCCCAAGAAGGGTACATAGCGGGCTGGCGGAGCTACACAGTCGACAAGCGGCCCGGCAATACGCTGGAGATAGATCTCAAGTACTCGGCGGAGCGAGTTCGCACCATCTCGGGTCTGCGGCGGGTGTCGAAGCCGGGCCTTCGCGTGTACATGCAGGCCGAGAAGGTGCCGAGGGTGCTCGGCGGCCTCGGCGTGGCCGTGCTGTCGACCAGCCAGGGACTGATGACCGACCGGGATGCCCGCAAGAAGCGGGTCGGCGGGGAGGTGCTCTGTTATGTGTGGTGACCAGTCGGTGGGCTTCGCCGTAGTGCCGAGCATCTGCCGTCGCCGCTCGATGTCCGCTCCCCGCTTCCTCGCCGGTCGGGCGAAGGGCGTCCGTCGGAGGCTGTCGTGAGCCGGGTGGGACGGAGCCCCATACCGCTCCCGTCGGCGGTGGAGGTCAAGGTGGAGGCGGGCCGGGTCAGCGTTGCCGGCCCGCGAGGCAATCTGGCGATGGAGCTGCCGCGAGGGATCACGGTCTCTTGCGAGGAGCGTGAGGCGCGAGTGGAGCGGCCGGACGATGCCCGAACGACCAAGGCACTTCACGGATTGACCCGCGCCCTCGTGGCCAACATGGTCGCCGGTGTGACGACCGGCTTCGTGAAGGAGCTGGAGATCGTCGGCGTCGGTTACCGGGCCGTGGCGAAGGGGCCGGGCGAACTGGAACTGGCGCTGGGCTTCAGCCACCCCGTCGGCTTCAACGCTCCCGACGGGATCACGTTCGAGGTGCCGGCTCCGACCCGAATAAGGGTCATCGGGATCGACAAGGAGCTGGTGGGCCAAGTAGCCGCGAACATACGGAAGATTCGGAAGCCCGAACCCTACAAGGGCAAGGGAGTCAGGTACGCCGGGGAGCGGGTTGCCCGCAAGGCCGGCAAGGCAGCCAAGTGATCGCGCAAGCGGCATCGTCCCGCGGGGCGTACCGGAAGCAGGAGTCGTGGAGACGATGAGCTCGAAGACCAGTCGCAACGCGACGCTACGCAAGCGCAGGCACGCCCGCGTGCGGAGGAAGGTAGCCGGGACGGCCGAGCGGCCGCGTCTGGCGGTCTTCCGCTCCAACCGGCACATCGTGGCGCAGGTGATCGACGACCAGACGGGCCGCACCGTGGCCTCGGCTTCGACGGTCGAGGCGGACCTGCGATCCGGCACGACGGGCAACACATCGGCCGCCGCCGCCGTCGGGAAGCTCGTTGCGAACCGAGCCAGGGAGGCGGGCGTCAGCAGGGTCGTGTTCGATCGCGGTGGATTTCTTTACCATGGTCGGGTGGCGGCCCTGGCGGATGCCGCACGAGAAGCAGGACTGGAGTTGTGATGCCCGATAGCCCCTACGAAGAGAGAACGATAAAGGTCAACAGGGTCGCCAAGGTCGTCAAAGGGGGTCGGCGCTTCTCGTTCACGGCCCTCATGGTCATAGGTGACGGCAACGGCCGTGTCGGTCTCGGTTACGGCAAGGCCAAAGAAGCCGGCTTGGCAGTTCAGAAGGGCATCGAGGAAGCAAAGAAGAACATCTTCCACGTCCCGCTGGCCGGATCGACGATCACTCATCCGGTCCTGGGTGTGTCCGGAGCGGGCCGGGTCCTGCTGAAGCCGGCGGCTCCGGGAGCCGGCGTGATAGCCGGAGGTCCTGCGAGAGCCATATTGGAGATGGCCGGGGTCCACGACATACTGGCGAAGTCGCTCGGTTCCGCGAACGGGATCAACGTCGCCCACGCGACTGTCGCGGGTCTGAAGGCTCTCAGGCGTCCGGACGAGATCGCGGCGCTCCGCGGGCGGGAGATGGACGAGATCGTCCCGGCGAAGCTGCTCCAGGCGTGGCGCGGCAGCCAGCGCGCCCAGATGCTCGACGCCCGATGAGCGAGGCACGCAGGGAGCCTGTCGGGGTGATAGTCGTGCGTCAAGTTCGCTCGGCCATTGGTTCGAAGCCCAAGCACCGAGGCACGTTGCGGGCACTGGGCTTGCGAGGGATCGGCTCGCGCAACTCGCTGCCCGACAGGCCGGAAGTCCGTGGGATGATAGCCAAGGTTACGCACCTGGTGACCGTGGAGCCGATCGAGGGATCGGGCCCGGTCGTGGGACGGGAAGAAGAAGAGGTGACTCAGTGAAGCTCCATGACCTTGCCCCGCCGCCGGGGTCCAAGAGACCTGCGAAGAGGGTGGCCCGCGGGATCGGAGGTAGGGGCGGCAAGACGGCCGGGCGAGGAACCAAGGGTCAGAGGGCCAGAGACACGGTCAAGCCCGGTTTCGAGGGAGGGCAGCTACCCCTCACCCAGCGAGTCCCCAAGCTCAAGGGGTTCAAGAACCCGTTCAAGGTTTCCTACCACGCCGTGAACCTGCAGGATCTGGACGCTGCGGCGGAGGACGGGGCTGTCACCCCTGCGGTCCTGCGCTCGAGGGGTTTCGTCCATGCCGGCAAGATGATCAAGATCTTGGGCGAGGGCGAGGTCCGACAACCGTTGAGGGTGGAGGCCCACGCCTTCTCGGCGGCGGCCGAACGGGCCATAACGGCTGCAGGAGGTAGCGTCGTGGTGCTTCCTGCACCTTTCGGCGGAGGGCGTCCTCCGGCGAAGGGCAACGCGCTCACCAACCGCTGACGGCGAGATGCCGACACGTCGGCATCGAGGAGTCCAATGCTCTCCAGTCTGAAGAACATATTCAAGATCCCTGAGTTGAGGAACAAGGTGCTGTTCACCCTCATGGTGATCACCATCTATCAGTTGGGAGCCAACGTTCCGGTGCCGGGCATCTCCCTGGCGCAGGTGAAGCACTTGGAGCAGCTCGCGAAGACGAGCGGGGTCTTCAGCTATTTGGACCTGTTCTCTGGTGGTGCATTGACGAGGTTCGCGGTGTTCGGTCTGGGCATCATGCCGTACATCACCAGCTCCATCATCATCCAGCTGCTCACGACGGTGGTGCCGAAGCTGGAGCAGTGGAGGGACCAGGGCCCTGTCGGCGAGCGGCGGATCACCCAGACCACCCGTTACCTGACGGTCGCCTTGGCGCTGGTGCAGTCGACGGGTCTGGCCTTCGTGCTCCACGGTGGCGGAGGAGGCCTGTTCGGACCGGGGCAGAGTGTCGACCTGATACCCAAGTTCACCGTGCCGCGAGTCCTCTTCATAGTGCTGACACTGACAGCGGGTACGGCGTTCGTGATGTGGCTGGGGGAGCTGATCACTCAACGCGGCATCGGGAACGGCATGTCCATCCTGATATTTGCGAACGTCGTAGCCGGCATGCCGGCCGGAGGGATTGCGATCTTCGCGGGCGCCGGGGCGCTCACCTTCTCTCTGATCGTCGCCCTCGTCCTGGTGCTGCTGGTGGCGATCGTCTTCGTCGAGCAGGGACAGCGCAGGATCCAGGTCACTTTCGCCAAGCGGGTGGTGGGCCGGCGCATGTTCGGAGGCCAGAGCACTTACATACCGCTCAAGGTGAACCAAGCCGGTGTCATCCCCATCATCTTCGCCAGCTCGGTCCTCTACTTCCCGGTGCTGCTCTCCAACATCATCCCCTGGAGGGGGTTCCGGTCGTTCGTGAGCAACCACCTGGCTCAGTCGTCCAGCTTCGTCTACATCGCCATATACGGCGTGCTGATCGTGCTGTTCACATACTTCTACGTGACGGTGCAGTTCGATCCTCGCCAGCAGGCGGACATCATCCGCAAGCAGGGCGGCTTCATCCCCGGGATCCGTCCCGGTCCGCCGACGGAGCGCTACCTGGCGGGCATCCTGAACCGGATCACCCTGCCGGGCTCTCTGTTCCTGGCGCTGGTCGCGCTGGCGCCTTCCATCGTGCTCTCGTTGTTCAACGTCAACAACTACCCGTTTCTTGGGACCACCATCCTGATAGCCGTCGGGGTTGCGCTTGAGACCATGAAGCAGATCGACAGTCAGCTCATGATGCGTAACTACGAGGGCTTCCTCCGGTAATTGACACCCGGGGTCAGGCTCATACTCCTCGGCAAGCAGGGTGCCGGCAAGGGGACCCAGTGCGTGCGCCTATCGCGTCACTACGTCGTTCCTCACATTGCCACCGGGGACATGTTCAGAGCGGCGGTCAAGTCCGGCACTGAGGCAGGTCGCCTGGTTAAGCGGTACCTGGACGCGGGTGAGCTGGTCCCCGACGTGATCGTGATGCGGGTCGTGGCGGACCGGCTGGACCAGGACGACACCAAGGCTCGCGGCTTCGTGCTGGACGGGTTCCCGAGGACGGTTCACCAGGCCGAGGCGTTGGCCGCGCTGCTCAGCCCGTCCGACGTCGACGTCGTGATCGATCTCGAGGTGCCCACCGGCTTGGTGCTGCAGCGCCTCGCTTCACGGCGCGTCTGCAGTGCCTGCGGAGCGAACTACAGCCTCGACTCCCCGCCGAAGTTCGACTGGACCTGTGACGTCTGCGGTGGAGAGGTGGTTCAGCGGGGGGACGACACCGAAGTGGCCATTCGGCGCCGGCTCAAGCTGTACGAGGTGGCGACTGCCCCCCTGGTCCAGTGGTACCTCGGCCGGGGGCAGCTCGAGGTGGTGGACGGGGTGGGCGATGCGGACACTGTGATGGCCCGGCTCGTCGCCGTCGTGGACGCTCGGAGGGGCATCCGGGCCGAGAGCCCGTGAGGGCGGACCGGGAGGCGCTCGCCAAGATGAGGCGTGCGGGTGCTGTCGTGGCCGACATGCACCGCGCCGTCCGGGAGGCCGCCGTTGCGGGGGTTTCGACGTCCCACCTGGACCAGTTGGCAGCGAGCGTGCTGACGTCACGGCATGCCACGTCCAACTTTCTCGGCTACGGCCGGCCTCCCTATCCCGCGGTCACGTGCATGTCCGTCAACGAGGTCGTCGTGCATGGCATCCCGGACGAGCGGGTTCTGCAGCAGGGGGACCTGCTCTCCGTCGACTGCGGAGCCGTAGTGGACGGCTATCACGGCGACGCTGCGTTCAGCATGGCCATCGGCCGGGCGGACGCCGCCACGTCCAGGCTTCTGGAGGTGACAGAAGCGGCTCTCGCCCAGGCCATCGGCGTGATCGCCCCCGGGGTCCGGCTCAACGAGATCGGCCGGGCCGTCCAGCGAGCGGTCGAGGCGGCGGGCCTGCACGTGGTGGACGGGTACTGCGGCCACGGCATCGGCACGGCCATGCACGAGCCCCCCGACGTCCTCAACTACTGGCCCGGACGGGGAGGACCCCGGCTGGCGGAGGGCATGACCCTTGCGATCGAGCCGATGGTGGCTGTAGGAACGCCCGACACGTTCGTAGCCGGGGACGGCTGGTCGGTCGTGACCGCAGACGGGAGCCGGTCGGCCCACTTCGAGCACACCGTGGTGGTGACGGACCGGGGCGCCGAAGTGCTGACCCGTCTCTGACGGAGCAGCCGTGCGGCGGCGGGGGTCGTGTGCCTGGGCAGCAGGCGAGCTATTATGCTTCGTTGCTGAAGTTGGTCGCCTCCCGCGCCCGTGGGTCGGCGGTCGCTGCGGTTCCCGGCGTTTCGAGCTGTGGTTGGTTCGAGTTGTGGTGAGAGAGCCGGGTCGGGCTTTGCCCGCGCCCTTCGGGCACGGGGGAGCGACGAGCCGCGATTGCCGATGTTCCGGAGATTCCGGGGCTTGGTCACGACGTAGGAGGAAAGCTGCCTAAGCCGAAAGAGGACGCGATAGTGCTGGAGGGGACCGTTGTCGAGCCTCTGCCCAACGCCATGTTCAGGGTGGAGCTCGAGAACGGCCACAAGGTGCTGGCGCACAGCTCGGGCAAGATGAGGATGCATCGTATCCGGATCCTCCCGGGGGATCGGGTGCAAGTGGAGATAAGCCCCTACGACCTGGCTCGTGGGCGCATCACCTATCGCTACAAATGAGCGGCGGAGCGCCGTGCGGACAGGTCAGTGGAGTGAGGCGATGAAGGTCAGACCGAGCGTCAAGACGATGTGTGAGAAGTGCAGAGTGATCCGGCGCCACGGGCGAGTGATGGTCATCTGCGAGAACCCCCGGCACAAGCAGCGGCAGGGCTAGCAGTGGCGCGCATTGCCGGAGTGGACATCCCGAGGGACAAGAGGCTGGAGATCTCGCTGACGTACATCTTCGGGGTTGGCCGGACGACATCGGCACAGATGTGCCAGAGCACCGGAGTGGAGCCTGGCACCCGAGTGCGAGACCTCACCGAAGAGGAGATCGGTCGCCTCCGTGCCTGGATCGACGCCAACTGCAAGGTGGAGGGGGACCTGCGCAGGGACGTGGCCTCGGACATCAAGCGAAAGATGGAGATCGGCTCCTACCAGGGGATCAGGCACCGCCG